>JBBDRW010000078.1:0-39638 GCA_040905265.1 Balneolaceae bacterium
CTCTATATCGATCGCCGGATTATTGCCTATCAGGGATTGATATTCAATGTGATGGAAAATGAAAATATCGGAACCATGTTGTTTGGTGCCGCAGGATATCAATGGGCGACATCCACGGAATTTCTTCCGTTGCTCCCTGTCACACGCGAAGACAAAGCGGTAGCCTATTTTCAACATCAGATGGCGTTCAAGTTTTTTGCGCCGTTCTCTTTGGTGGAAAACTTCTCAATCATCAAAGAGCTGGATGATAACGGGGCATATCGAACTGATTTATCATTCAGTGCGCAACTTCCGGTCAGTCAAAAAGTCGTATTTGTGGTGACCCACCAGACGAAATATGAGAGTGAGCCGATTATTCTTGCATTGGCTCCCTATTTTGAGAAGTTTAACACCACGCTCACACTCGGTGTTCAATTCACTTTTTAGGCTCGATTGATTGTTAACTCGATTTAGGCGTTTCTGGCTGGGGGGGGCGTGATTCAGCTGCTCTGGCAGTGGGGGCGGTTGGGTTTCCATCCCCGACACCCCTTGTGTCGGGGGAGTGACCTCCGGGTCTCAGTCTCAGCTGCCGGTATGTATGCTGAACCAGACATTGTCTCTCTGTAAATCAGTGATAAAGTTGACCTGGTCTGCTTCAGGCAATCCTTTCCAAATCGTATACAGTTTTTGGCCATACCGGTTAATGGCATCCAACATGCTCTCGCTCTCGTGCTGATCTATGTTATAAACGATATAGACATTCTTTTTCTCATCGTAACAGACGGTACAGTTCAGCGCATTATTTACTCTGATGACTTTGGTAAAGGCGATGATGGTACCCTTGTGATACTCTTCCCGGATCTTGTCGAGCTTCGTGATGATAATGGCCCTGATGAGCTCCTGCAGTTCGGGGTTTTCAGATTTTAAATTTTCGATGTAGTGCCTGATCCCTTCACGGACAAACGAAGATTTGTTCAGTCCGGTTATTTCCGCCCAGTGTTCAATATCATCGGAAAGTTCCTGTGATATTCGAATGAGAATAGACTTGTCTTTTTCACTCATGTTCCTGCGGGTTCCGTTTTCATGGGGTGGAAGGCGACAAGCGTAATGTATCAGTCACACTTTCCATGTGTGACTGAAGGCTGTCTGTAAATGTATCCCAGTATCTTTGATACAGAGAATCGTATTCGCCTATATCGGTGATCAAGGTGACATTCCCGGAAACATAGGGGTTTGTGTACGCAGGGCCATTCAGGATATGTCTGTCGATATATCGCCTTGAATCTGTTACCGGATTTGCATGATAATTTAAATTGCTGATGTCGGCAATGACGCGTGGATTCAGCAGAAAGTCGATAAACCGGTACGCCAGGGATTGATTTTCAGATGTACGTGTGATGGCCAGATTATCTACCCAGAATATGGTTCCTTCAGAGGGCAGCGTATAGCGTACATTGCGATTTTTGCTTGAAATCATGGCAGCATCCCCACTCCACATCATGCTCATATAGAGATCTTCGGACAGGATATCCTGCTCAATAACCTCCAGATGGTCAAAAGCAATATAGGGTACAAGCTGAAGAAGCTGATTGGTGGCCTGTGCTATTTCATTTTCATTCGTTGTATTCGGGTCATATCCCAGATACTGCAGCATGATGCCGATTGTGACTCGGTAGTCGTCCAGTATGGAAATGTTCCCTCTCAGATACTCAATTCTTTCCGGTTCAAACAGCTGTTCCCAGCTAAGCGGAAGTCCGACGACATAGTTGGTATTGTAGGATACACCCACTGTTCCCCAAAGGAAAGGGATAGAGTATTGATTCCCATAATCAAAGTCGATTGACCGGAACCGGTCGTCGATATAACTGTAGTTCGGGATCTGATTATGGGAAATCGGAATCAGATACCCCGCTTCTGCGAATGGTTCCACCAGATAATCATTGACGACGATAAGATCATAAGTAGCGCCGGCATCCAGCCGATGTCTCAATTCCAGAGAGGATTCAAAAAGTTCTACATTGATTTTTACATCGTATTCCGATTCAAACTCACGGACAATAGCCTCCGGGAAGTATCCAGCAAAAGCGACCACATGGAGCGTATCACTATAAGAGATATACCCTGTGCCCAGTTCTTCGTTGTTGAGCTGTAGAAGATCCGTCACCGTGTTACTCATTAATGATATCCTGACGATCACAAAGATGATCACAACAAGAACTACAAAGCTTGCAAGAGGGGAATTGAGAATTTTTTTCATGGCCACATGGATCAGCTATTTTGAATGAATTTCCCGTCTTCCATACGCAGAATGCGGTCTGCTGTACTGAAGAATTTACTGTCGTCATGTGAGACAATAATAAGTGTTTTTCCTTCATTTTTCAGTTGAGGCAGAAGCTCATAGTAGTAGTACTCCCGGAATTGTGGATCCTGGTCTGCAGCCCACTCGTCAAAAATACAGATGTTCCTTTTTTCCAGAAGGGTCACAATCATGGCAATCCGCTTTCTCTGCCCTGTAGAGAGGTTGATGTTGCTGAACTCCCCGTCCTTAAATGAAGTCTTGTCGGAGATCTGCATTTGGGCGATCAGCTTGTATACCTGTTCTGCATCCCAGTTTTTAATTCCGTACAATCGGTCGAACAGGTGAAAATCTGCGAATATCGCAGAGAAAAGCTCCCTGTATTCCTGCACGTTATCAGGCTGTATCTTGACGTCGTCTACCCGGATCGTGCCGCTTTCCGGTCGGTAAAGTCCCGTCATCAATTTTAACAGGGTTGATTTTCCTGACCCGTTGCCCCCGACAATAAAAATCGTTTCCCCGCGCCGGATGGTAAGGTTCAGCGGCCCTACAGTAAATGCCTTCTCTTTGTTTCTGTCGTAGTAGTTGAACACAATGTCGTCGAAAACAATCGATTTGAAATCCTTGAGAATCTTGTGTTTGACGAGGTCAAAACCGGGAGGGTCTACCTTCAGGTTATCGAGCTCATTCTCCAGTTTCACGATGTTGTTGATGGCGATATCGGATCGGGTATAGGCCGGTATCCCCGCCACAACACTCGACAGCGGGCCTATGATAAAGAGTATGACAGCGGTAATCTGTGTAACGCTATCGGTGTACAGTTCAAAAAAGCGGGGCAGGATAAACACCATAATTCCAACAAGAACGTAGAAGAATGCCTGTGCAAAAATGTAGGCATTGGCATACATGATCTTGATTTGAATGCTATTGTCGGTGGCCTCTTGTGAGGTTTTGGCCAGGTGTTCACTTAAATCGTTGCTGCGTTCATGGCTCAGTTTGAGCTCTTTGAAGCCGTTCAACAAGTGCGAGAGGATGCTGAAAAGTTTTATCTCGGTTTCATTGTATTTGTCGATATAGGGAATAATCGACTTTTCCATCCCCAGATAGACAATCATCCCGATACCAATAACGACAATGGTCACAATCAGGGCGTAGATCGACAGAGTTCCCAGGTACATAATGGCAAATACAACCATGATCAGCGACTGAACGGCGGCTGTCATTTCATTGGCCGAATTCGATACCTCGACCGTCTGCTGCGTCATGTGATTGTAGATTCTCGAGTTCCCGATGTTATCGAGATCAACCAGTTCGGCCCGTTTGAGGATTTTCCCTGTCAGCCGGGTTCTGATTTTATGGATAATCTGGTCAATGATGGCGCTGGTTTTCTGAAAAATAAACTGCTGGGTGAGAATATAGACCGACATGGCGATGACAAACATCACCAGAAAACGGGTATTGATCTCCTGATAGGTGACCGTAGCGGCCGCACCGTTAATAATAAAGAGAATAACAGCATTTGAGAGGCCCGAAAGGAAGATGTAGGTCAGAAGTGACCTTCGGATCTCTTTCGTCTCATTAATCAGTAGTTCAAATAAATTCATTTGATTTTCAACAATTGGTGACGTTTAACTGCAGAGACGGCCTGTGTACGGAAGGTCTGTAAAAGCCTGGCCATCGCTGCACAGTGGGCCTTGTTACTGTGCCAATGTATCGGTAGGGGTATTATCAGGTTCATATTCAGGAATGACCGGGTTCTGGTTGATCAGAGATGTCCCCCTGTCGGTGCCGTCGAGAATAATAGGCATGCCGTCCCGTCCGCCCCCTATAACCACAACTTTGGAATTATTCGATTGTGCCAACTGAAGGGTCGCCTCAATACCTTTGAATCGTAGATAGTTTTCGGTGATGCCGTCGTTGATAATTCTCTGGAAATCCCGGATCCCACCGGCTTCAATACGTTTTCGTTCCGCCTCGAGGTTTTCACTCAGGATTCGGTATTCATATCCAAGGGCAATCTGCTCCTTCTCCAGTTTGTCCTCAATGGCCTCTACAATCATTTTTGGCAGGGTTATTTTGGTAATCAACAGGTCATCCAGTTCAACAAATCGTTCACTTACTTCAAAAATGTCATTTTGAACCGTGTTCTGGATTATAAACCGTTCGGACGCATATATTTCTTCCGGCAGGTATTGGCCGAAAATCTGTCGGATAACAGCGATAACCTCGGGGATAACAATTCTGTCTGCATAGTCCGGGCCGATATTCTGATGCAATTCCGGGAGATTATCGTAAAAGGGCCGGTACCTCATTGTCGCCGTCACCATTACTTTCAGGCCGTTGGAACTCAATATTTCAATCTCCTCTTCGATCTTCTGAACCCTCACATCGTAAACCGCCATCGAGTTCCAGGGGTAGATGAAGTGAATTCCTTCCGAATAGATTCTGTCAAGTTCCGTTCCTCCACTGAATCTACGGAAATGAACAGCCGCTTCCCCGGCATCCACATACACAATGATTCGCTCCATAAAAACAATAAAAACGAAGAGGAAGAGAAGGAAGACGATCGTAACCCCTCTCATTCTCGGTTTCAACTGACCTGCGATCCATCCCGGGGACCACTTTTTGTAATCTTCGCCTTTATCCGTGTCGGATGGTTTCGCGTCTAATATGCTCATAGTTTATTGAATTGATATGGATATCGATCACCTGAAGTCAAGGCCGCCGGTAGAAAGGACAGACCCGGAAATGAATAATCGACCGACATAGTTACCGGTTGCAAAAAGATTGCACTCGTGAACATCAGGAAATTTATCGGGCTAAAACGATTCAGAAATACCAACGCAGGAGGCCTCGGGCCACTTTTAATATTTGTATATACGAATTGTCGTATAATATAAACTCCCCCTAATTATTGCAACAAATCATTCGGATATATAAACATTACACTATTGTGATATCATTAGGTTTTTATGTGCCTCTCTTGAACGTATACAGTGATTCAATCCCGGAAACAGACAGATGGACATTTACAACAATATCTCCCGGACATGTCCCCGCATGCAGTGATTGGATACCATCGATTTGCCATAAGCACCGCCATTAATCAGCGCTATGAGATCTCCTTCAGAGCCGTCGATCATACAGGTTTCGTAAAATTTATCGAGTGCTTCATTGATGTTTCCGGCCAGTGTTGTCTTCTGCAATTTATCGGGCCGTGGTTTCAGGATCGTTACCGGCTCCATCGGCAGGCTGTAGTAGGCTGGTTCGGGGTGCACGTTGCACCCCGCATCGAGATAGGTGAAATGTGCGCCTCCCTTCTCATCGATCTCCACGATTTGGCAGAGCAGAAGTCCGGAATCTTTAGAGATGTAGTTCCCCGGCTCAACAATTATTTTCAGACCGGTTTGCCCGACTGTGTCTGCAACGATTCCGGCCCACTGTTCAAGGTTGAGAGGCTTGTCTGTTTCCACGAGGGGGACGCCGAGCCCTCCGCCGATATTCAGGTATTCCAGGCCCGGCAGCTCCCGGGCTATGTCGACAAGGCAGGTGAGGGCTTGCCGATAGTTGTCCAGGGCATCTCCCAGGAAGCCCGATCCCGTATGCATGTGCAACCCGGTAACACGAATGTCATGGTTCTTGCAAATCTCAAGCGCCTCGTCCACCCGGTCCTCATAGACCCCAAATTTGGTGGCTGTTTTTCCAGAGTAGCGCACTTTTTCATTATCGTGGTAGCCTACACCTACCGAGGGATTGAGGCGGATGCCGACACGCGATCTGTAACGGTTCCTGGTAATTCTTTTCAGCGAGGAGATAGAGTTGACATTGAACATGATACCGTCATTCTTCTGGTAAACTTCCCAGTCGCGCTCACTGACCCCGCAGGCCGTTACACTGATGTTACCGGGAGAAAACCCGCACTCAAGGGCCCGAAGCACTTCACCCGGAGAGCAGGCATCGATTCCACACAAACCCGATTCCTGCATTTTCTTTAGCAGATCCGGGTTCCGGTTGGCTTTCATTGCATAGAGAATCTGGTGTTGGACTCCGACGTGTTGCAGGGCATCGGTTACACGCCGAATGTTCTCCAGGCTGCGACCCGAATCATAGAGATAGAGGGGGGTTCCCCATTTCTCGGCCATTTCCGACAGATCCATTCCGGCAAAATGCAACCGGCCGTCACTGTATTCGAGATTTTTACGTTCCCACCAAAACCGGGAATTATTCTTCATGCAGGGGTCTGTTTAATTGTGGACCGATTGTGACTAATACACCCGTTTCAAAGCCCCTGGACAGGATTTTGATGTCGTCAAAAAGCTCTTCGGTGTACGCGCCATTTAACAACCGGCGGTAGTTGTTGATTCTATTGGAAAGTGCATCGGGGAAATGGCCGACGAGTACAGCTTCCTCATATTCCTTTGAATAGTTCGTTCGATTCGTTTCAAGACCTTCAAAATGATCAATGACTACTTCACCGTTCTTCAGAACTCTGACAAGATCAAGCCTCAATTGGTCTTTGGCAAGCAGTTTTTGAATAGCTTTAACTGCTTCATCAACGGATATACCGGCATCGTTTCCGGTTTCATCGGATGTTATTTTCCGTAGCAGTATTCTGGACAAGGCATCTGACTCCAGGGCAGTTTCAACCGGATTTGACCCATCCACACAGCCGGTGACGATAATCATCTCTTCCGGCAGGTTGAGGTGGCAGACGAAATAGCCCGGGGCCTTGTCGTTGATAAAATCGTATCGGATATGTCGATTGAATCGGACATCGTTGTATGCCGGGTTGGCAAGTGTTTTAAACGTCGACGCAATTTCCGTCGTCGTGCGCATTTGCTCGTTCTCAATAATGCGTTTTCTGTAGCTTTCAACATTCTTGCCAAGGACATTGACAAGCATTTGCATGGTATTGCCGAGTTCATTGAACTCATGAATTCTACTGTCGGCCTGTTCCGTCCCGATATTTCCCGAGATAATATTACCGGATTTACTATGGAGGTCCTTAACACTTCTCCGTAAAACAAAAGAGAGGGTCAGGGAGACCATCAAACCGGCAATGACGGAGGCCAGGAATTCAATGACAGTCCAGCGGGAAATATTCGCATGAATGGCCACAAAAGATGCGGCGTCTTTTCTGACCGTAATGAAGGCATTATCAGGGCTGGAAGTATCATTTGTGGGGGATACCCCTTCTGTTTCATTGATTGTATCTGCATTTGCATCATAAAGCAGGGAGTAGATAGACAGAACAGGATTGTCTGTGGCAAGATCGAGCTCATGGAGATACGTCGGGCGATCTTCCGCCGGGAGGCCGGCCAGCTCTTCATAGTTGTCGGCTGCGGCGGGAATGTCCACGGGGCGGGCAGCGGGTGCCCAGGGCTCGCCAACGATTGCCTCGTCAGCTACAGTGCCGGGCTCTGCAGAGTTGCCTGACGTTTCGGGTGAGGGGGCAAGATCTGCCCGCGTGAGCCCGGTCTCGCCTGCCCTGGAGTAGAGCAGGTTCATCTCCGGGTCATAAATGGAAATATCCAGGAAATCCTGTTGTCGGCTCAGACGGTGAATCACCTGTTTAAACTGATCTGTAACCGTGAGGCTTCCGTCGGGGTTTTTTGAAAAATAGAGATCAAAATCATTGGTGACGAATTCATGAATGGTTGCCCCGATCGCTTCAGCTTCCTGATCGACCGACCAGTTGAACTCTTTCATTTGCAACAGGTGCGATACCAGGCCATACAACAAGCCCAGAATAATAAAGAGAGGCATTACCGTGATAAGATTTTGTCGTAGTATGGTCATGATCAGCTGAAGTAGGGTTCCTGTTCATTCAGAAGTTTCATGAACGCTACCAACAAACCTGAACACTCATAAACGGTGGTGAAAAAATGGCCCTTTTCAAGTTTCAGAATGAGAGCCCCGCCGGGACCGGCGGAGAGGGTTTGCACCGCAGGAGTACCACGCAGCAGTGCACTCACCCCGAGAATTTTCAGGGAAGTGCCGCCGTTGTTGTCAGCGACATGTCCCTCCGCCAGGATGATGAGTTCGTTTACCGGATTTCCCGCGTTTTGTACAGGCTCACCCTCCGGAATGGCCCGGTTTGTCAGGACTTCGGCAATATTCAGTAGCTCCTGATCTTCCAGAATGTCAAAGGGTGGCGTATTTTTCAACAGGAACACCCGCTCCACCAGGCTCAGTTTTTCTCGTTTCATAAGGCCTCCACGTCAGGGGTTCCGATGCGAAGTTTTGTGCCGTCAGCGCTTGACAGGTAAAGCCTCCAGCCGTCGCAGATATCCGGCGCAACGGACAGCGTATCTGTTCCGGACACTATTTTTTCCTCAACGCCTGCTTCGGTCAGAAGTCGGAGTACTTCTTCCGTATCCGTTCGGTAGAAGATACTCTGGAGGGACCTGTGCCACAGGAACAGCGATTCGTCCAGATCTCCGGAAGTAGCCTCGAGCTTGTCGAACAGGGCCTGTGCCGACAGGTTGTTTTGTCCAGACAGTGTTTTTACGAGAAAAATCAGCTCCTGATGGTTTCGGAGTGTTTCCAGCGGGCTTTTCACCGGTTTCAGTCGCCATACAACGCTCGTTCCCTCAGAATGAGTGGCGCAAATATCACCTGTTGAATCCGCTGGCCGGTTCGATATGAAACACTCAATTTCGTCGGTTCGAAAACCGGCCGTTTGCTCCTTGACGATTGTCATCAACTCATAAAATCTTCGCTCCTGTTCGAAGGTCTGTTTGGCCGGGATCGATTCATAAATTTCATGGTTCAGTTTGTTACCGGCTTCATTAAAGAGGCCCGAAAGTGGCCTCAAATCTTTCAGTGGTGGTGTATCGATCGGCTTGTCGAAGAATCCGGCTGCTATATGAAGCACATTCTCTTTCAACCGGACCAGGGGAGCGGTTAGCGGCCGGGATATGAACCACGCTGCAAATCCGCTCAGGATCAAAAAGAAGAAGGTGCTGAGCCTTAATATGACCATGGCTTCACGAGTCACCTGGCTGATGGCCGTGACGTTAAGGTCTGCGCCCATAATGGCATCGGCATTGAATTCAGAGTCATAGATGGGGGCAAAGGCGGACTTTATCAGCCCCCACTGTCCCCAGGGTTGTATATCGGAGACATAATTTCTCCCGGTTCGGAGTACAAATATGGCTTCATCGAAGTCGGCCGGCGGAAGGTCGTAGTCCATGTATCCGATATGGGTGTAATCCTCCCCGACACTGCCGTCGAGTACATAAGCAATGGACCCGTCTTCCGGAAAAAGAGCAAATGAATAGAGGAAGGTCAGGTTTTGATCGACCAGTATATTTCTCATGGCCCCGGAATATTTCAGATAGTAGGACGACCAGTGATCGTAGTAACCGGGATATGTGTAAAAATCCAGATCGATCGTGCCATCTATCAGAACTTTGTAGAGCCTCTCGCCGACAGACCAGTAGTGCTCCTGGGCGGCATCATAGGCAAGGTTGGAAAGAACGGGGCAGGGGGCCTTCGGATCCTCTTCTGAGACGCAAGTCAGGGGTATCCCGGGAGTTCCGGGTTCCCCGTTTCCAGTGAGATTGATCGTGTGAATTACCTGATCCGCCGAGACGGCTGCGAGCCCTCCTTCGGGTGATTCGGTGATATCTGAAATATTGGTGAGTCCTGTCCGAATGGACCGGATCCATTCACCCTCCGGGCTTACCTGATGCAATTCACCACCCGCTCCGGACAAATAGAGCGTTTTCGAGGGGTTGTGCCAGGTCATAGTTGTATATGTGAAACCGTCAATATTCAAATCGGCCTCCAGGGTGCCTTCCAAACTATAGCGGGTCAGCCGGTTACCGACTGAATCGGAGAGGAAAACGGATTCTCCGGAAATGGCCAGTTGCCGGGTGGGGAACCCGGCATTGAACATAGGTGAAAGAGAGGCGGATCCGTCGGGTGATAATGTGGTAATATCTAAATCTCCGGTGAGGGCGAACAGCTCGCCGTCCGGTCCGATATCCAGTGCTGTCATCGTACGTGGCGTAAAGACCAAATGATGATCTTCCAAATCCACAAAAGCTCCCGTCGTTGAACTGACAGCGATCAGTTTCTTGTCAAATCCGTGTGTGATAATGTCGTTGAGGTCAGACCGGACACGGATTCCCGCAAGTATCGTCAACAGCAGAATTGTCGGGAAAAACAGAAGGCGAATGATATTGGAAATACTCATCGACTGGTGCGTTTGCATCACAACCCCCTCAATAACAGATGAATGGCGAACGAGGGGTAGAGGCCTGCACAGCTTTCAATGGTCTCTCTGTGTATGGCGATAAGCTCGCACCCGTCGGTTGTGAGGCTGCCTGTTCTTCGGGTTTTCCCACGGATCACCTCATCGCCGAACAGGTCACCCGGCAGGTATTCCCTGTCCGGTTCACCGGGGGTGGTTTCAATGGTTTTTCCCTGAATGAGGAGATAGAGAAAGTCGCTCTCATCCAGCCGGTTGTAGATCGTCTCACGCCCCGGGATTTGCCGGACTTGAGATCTCCGGGCAAGGTACATGATTTCAAGGATGTTGAAGGGTTTAAACGAAGTGGCCTGTACCATCCTGATCATAGTGTAGAGCGTCGAGGCCGGGTAGCTGCCATTGCGGTTGTCCAGAAGTGCCAATGCCGTATGGCTGACAAGTTCGTTGTCGGACTCATGAAACGATTCCCGTAACAGCGGAACCGTCTCCGTTCGGTTCGTTTCCCACATAGCTGCCAGGACAGCCGCTTTTTCAATCGAGTACTCCGTTTGAATATCCACATTGATAATCTCACTCATATGCTCGGGAACCTTCAGGTCGAGATCCTGAATCATCGAGAGGGTATTGGGTAAGGGGCGCCCGTCAACAAGAGGAATTAACATCTTGTAAATCGCCCTGTTTACGCCCTGCTCAAGAGCTTCAAGGGCATATGATCGGGTTTTCGGACTTGTTGAGCGCAGAGAGTTGGCAATGAGCTCAAAGGAGGGCAGTCTTCCGATCGTTGTCAGAATTTCAAGAATAAAATTGATTTTATTCACCCGGGTATCCAGGTAGAATCGCTTCAGAAGATCCATCGGACCGCTGCCGGCCGACATTTCATTGGTCGTCGTTTCGCCAGTTGACAAGAGCTGATAGTTGCTCAGGAATTTATAAACGACCCGAATTTCATCGACTATGATCGACTCAAAGATCAATTCAAACTGCGTGGGAGCAATTTTATAGAGGATTCGTGCGGCGAGGGCACGTGACCGGTCCAGAAATCGGTTTTCTCTGAAGACGGTAACCAGAAGGGGTACAATAAGGGTGCCCATTCCTATGACAATCTCCTCGACGCGACGTTTTTCATAGGGCGTGAAATAGGCACTCATGGTCAGCAGGGGGACCAGGCACTCCGGATCCCCGATCTTTGCAAGTATATTAAAACAGAGCAGTCGGTCATCTTTTCTACAGACTTTCAGGATGTCAAGAACGGGTTTGACAACAGGCGTCGACTCTTCGTTGACGATTTCGTTCAGGGACTGCAATGCGGCCGAGCGTATGTTTTCATTGTCCGATTGCAAATGTGGGATAAGATATCTGGAGTACTGCTGATTGTTGCTGTAGCTCAATATGCGAATCGCCGTTAATATCTCTACTTTTTCCCCACGGAAAAGTTTTTCAATGTGGCCGAGCGCATCTTCAACTTCTGAAATATTCCAGCTTGCCAGCATGGATGTGATGGCAATCCCACGCGTACGGATATCAGCAGACCCCAAAAGAGGTTTTACTTTCGACGTGGGGATGAGTCTGTGAGATACAAGCAATTCGATCATGTCGAAATGAGACATCTCCTCTCGGGATTCAATCCAGGTGATCATCCGTGTGGTCACCTTGTAGTCATTGCTCTTCACCAGCCGTTTGATCTCCTCTTTCAGCCCCCTGTTTATCAGGGCATCCGTTTGATCGGGGAACCGGTCGAGGAGAGAAAGTGTGGCGTCGAGAACGGACGGGTACCCGGTGTGCCTGAGAATCCGTATAGCCAAAAGGGCTTCGTCGGGATCACCCGATAATTTTTGCTCGACATGCTCCACTTCACCGCTGGAGAGCCGGGATACCAGACTCTGCAGTTTCCGGGAAAAATCGAGCCACTCTTTTTTTAGATTTTGTACTATGGAGACCATGTATTCCCTGTTTGCCAGCAGTACAACAACGAATAGCAGTACGGACACACTGAAGCCAACCAAAGAGACGGCTTCCGGGGGGATACGGCGGGCATAGAAGAGCAAAAACAGACCGGCAAGAGCTGTGGCAAAAGGTTCGAAAAGGCCCTCCAGAATGGTGCGGAGCTGAGCCCGGCCCTGGATCGGCAGCCCATTAAAAAGCAGATTGTAATTATTGTTGTCGATCGAGAGGGAGACTCCCTGGTAGACAAAAAATATAAAGACGGCCGCTTCATAACTGTTCTGAAGAAGCAAAAAGGCGAAGGCAAGTATATAAAACGTGGGAAGGATCAATGCCACATTGGTCACGCCGAACCGGATTACAAGCCTGTTAAACAGGAACAGACAGATAGCCAGGTTGAAAACGTTTACAAAGGCGTACAGTTTTCCGAGCTCCCTGGCCAGCTCGGTTTCGGTAAACTGGGCTGAGAAAATTTCGAAAAACTGATATTCGGAGATAGCAGCAAGAAGAGCCAGTAAGCAGACCATAACGCCTATGAATGAGACGTACCGGGTTTTCAGGATAGTATTCCAGTGTTTGCCAAACAGTCGAAACATCGACAGTTCCTCTTCAAAGCTTTCACCTGTAGCTTCCACAACATCGTACGTCCGGGTGATTCCGAACAGAACCGGAAAGGTACAGAGGCCGAAAACGGTCCAGATGAGAAACAGGAAATTAACGCCCAGAATATCCGCACTGACCGATGTAATAAATCCACCGGTCATGACCCCGAGTGCCGCTCCACCGGCAAATATCGCATAGACGCGCTTGCCTTCCAGCATATCGAAATAGAGGTCGGTGAAATTCCAGTAGAGGGAGAAAAAGGCGATAAAAATGACCGTCGTAAAGATCTTGATACCGAAATAGAGAACTGCAAGCTGGCCTTCCGAGAAGATGTCACGGAAACTCAGGAGTACAAACAGCAAAAATGCAACGACAGTGACCAGGGCTACTGCAGATGAGAGCACTCGCTGAATGCCCTGACGGTTGATGAGATAACTGAATACCGAGGCGTAAAACACCATGATCACCGGCATCAGGATGAAAATGTAAGGCAACTTGTCGACACCCACGTTGGACAGAAACAGGGAATCCCCTGCGCTGATACCTATGGTAAGCCCGGCAGGCAAAATGGCTCCGAGAAGGGCAAATTGCATGACCTTTCGATACTCGGAACCGTAGATTTTAAAAATCTTTTGTAAACCCAAAAAAAGCCTGTGAGTATTTTTTTACTTTAGTGCCTTCAAACATCGTAAATATAGTTCTATTTTTCTATCTCGAACCCACGTTTTTTTTAAACTTGAAGTTTCTTCCCATAACAGGAAGCTTTGTAAAGCCTCTTAAGACGTGTTTTTGGTGTAACCATTTGCACAGTTCTTGTTTACAATGACCCAGGAGTCTGTCGAACTTATCTGTTACAGGAAGACAAAATAATTTTGTTACTTATAGATTACATGTCGAATGTAGAGACACATATCATTGAGAATCTTGGATCGCTGGAGCTGAAGCAGCCCCAGAAGAAGGACCTTGAACGGTTATTGAACGTGTGCCGTGAGAATCTGGATCAGACGGATGAAGCGCTCATAACCAAAGCATTCAAACTCTGCTACTTTTCCCACGAAGGTGCAAAGAGAGCTTCCGGCGAGCCCTATTATATGCATCCGCTTGAGGTGGCAATTATTGTGGCGACTGACCTGTCGATTGATGACGAATCGGTTGCTGCTGCTCTTCTGCATGATACGGTTGAGGATACGGAAATAACACTGGAGGATACACGGAGACTTTTCGGAGAGACAGTTGCGCACCTGATTGATGGGGTAACCAAAATTACGGGTGTATTCGAGAACCGGAATACGAAGCAGGCTGAGACGTTCATGAAGATGCTTCTCTCTATGGCAGAGGACATTCGGGTCGTACTTATCAAGTTTGCGGACCGGCTGCACAACATGCGAACCATTCAGCATCTGCCGAGAGAGAAGCAGCTGAAGATCGCAACCGAAACCATGGAGCTTTACGCCCCATTGGCACACCGTTTTGGCCTCTTCACTATCAAGAATGAGTATGAGGATCTCTGTTTTAAAGTGATGGACCCCAACTCATTCAAGTTTATAGCACGTAAATTAAAAGACAAGAAGGAGTCGAGGGAGAATTTTATCGAGATGTTTATGGAGCCGATCCAGAAAGAGCTCTCCAAACAGAATTTCTCCTTTGAAATGAAGGGGCGGCCGAAACACATCTACTCAATCTACCGGAAGATGCAGAGACAGCAGAAGCCGTTTGAAGAGATATATGATCTGTTTGCCATTCGCATCATTCTTGAAGAGCCGCACACCAAAGAGGATTGCTGGAGAGTATATTCGATCATTACCGACTGGTACACACCGATCCCCCAGCGTTTTCGTGACTTTATCTCTGTTCCGAAAGCGAATGGCTATCAGTCACTCCATACAACGGTGATTACTCAAAAAGGGCGGAAAGTAGAGGTGCAGATACGAACCCGTAAGATGGATGAGATTGCTGAACGTGGCCTCGCGGCTCACTGGAAGTACAAAGAGGGTGGAGGAGGCAACAGCACACTCGATAAATTTGTGCATTGGGTTCGGGATGTTCTGGATAACCCAAGGCCGGATGCAGCGACAGAATTTGTTAAGGATTTTCAACTCAATCTCTATCAGGATGAAATTTATGTTTTTACTCCGGATGGTGAGTTGAAAACGTTACCCAAAGGAGCTTCCTGTATTGACTTTGCCTTTGAAATTCACAGTGAAATTGGTGAGCGGGCCACGGCTGCAAAAATCAACGGCAAGATGGTACCATTACGGCAGAAATTGGAGATCGGGGATCAGGTAGAGATTATTACCGGTAATAAAGTAAACCTGAATCCGGACTGGATTGACGATGTGGTAACTCATAAAGCAAAGTCCCGGATCCGACAGTTTATCAAACAGACAGAACGGAGTATTGCGGACGATGGCCGTGAGATCTGGGAAAAGAAAGCGAAGCGTGGAAAGGTTGAAATTTCAGAACAGGAGCTGATGCGTATAGCCCAACGCCTGAAATTTGAAAATACCCAGGAGCTGTTTTATGAAATCGGTTCGGGCATGTTTGATGTCAATGAACTGTTCAAAGCAGTTAAACTGCTGAAAAGTAAAGGGCGGATTGAAGAAAAAGAGAGTGAACTTCCAAAGAGCACGGAAGGGGAGATTCAGAAGAAGTATCTTACGACTGCACGTTCGATGAGCGATCGTAGTGATCTCCTGGTCAATGGGGAGCTGACGGATATCAAATATACCTATGCGAATTGCTGTAATCCGATTCCCGGTGATGAAGTGATCGGATTTGTAAGTCGTAATGGCGAGGTAAAAATTCACCGATCGAACTGCAACAATGCCCACCATCTGATTCAAAACGACAGTGAACGGATCATTGATGTTACGTGGGCAAGAAATATTGATGTAAAGTTTCTTGGTGCGATTCGTGTGATCGGTGAAGACCGGGTCGGTTTGGTAAATGACCTGACAGATGTGCTCTCAAAATCACTGAATACGAATATAAAAAGTATCAATGTAAGTAGTGACAGCGGAATGTTTGACGGAATCCTTACGGTTTATGTCGATGACTTGAAACATCTGGAGATGATTATTGAGCGTGTAAAGAGGGTAGACGGAGTCAAGAACGCAACGAGGTATGAGTAAGAGGCTCTCAACCCCTGAAAAATCAGTGTTTTTTCTGTTTCTGTATTTTTTATAAAATTTTAGTGCGCAATGCCTTATATTTACCTCCCCGTTTGAGAAGAAAATAAGAATGATAAATATATAAAAAACAGCTGTTAATCGATTTATGATTACCTACACAAAACGAGATATTGTACGAAGAGTTGCCGAATCTATGGACGTTCCGTTAAACCAGGCAGAGCCGTGGGTAGATGCTGCAATCGGGGCTCTTCGGAGTACCATGATGGATGCGGACCCCACATGTCGAATCGAGCTTCGTGATTTTGGAGTCTTTGAAGTCAAAGAGACGAAAGCGAAACCGAAAGCCCGTAATCCCAAGACAAATGAGGTTATCTATGTACCGGCTCATCGGAAAACTCATTTCAAGCCGAGCAAGTTGCTGAAAGAGTTCTTGCGTCAGCCGCTGGATGAATTGGAAAAATCGGAAAGCTAAACGAATCTGTGCAATTCGGAAGATTTATCGGAATTGATGTAGGCACCAAACGGGTCGGCCTGGCCCGTACAGATCTCTTGCAGACGTCACCAAATACGATGGATGCCTATTCACCCGATGAATCCATTCGGCAACTGGTCCGGATGAATCATGAAGAGGAGTATCCGATACTGGGATTTGTCATCGGATGGCCGTTGAATCCCGAAGGGGATGAGGCAGAAGCGACCCGGATGGTCGAGAGATACGTAAAGAAGCTAAGAGCACACCTTCCAGATATCCCGATTCATTACATAGACGAGCGTTTCTCCTCTCGAATTGCCCTCAAAAAGATGGTAAAAGCGGGAATACCCAAAAAAAAGAGGCGAACAAAAGGCCGTGTTGATCAGGCCTCAGCAGCCCTCTTTCTTCAGCAGTTCCTTGAATCCAATATTGAAAATAGAACTTGATAGCATCCCTATGTCTCTGTTACCGATTTACACGTATAACGATCCGGCTTTGAGGAAAGTGGCCGAACCGGTCGAAGAGGACAGCCGTGAACTGCAGGAATTCATTACGGATCTGTTCCAGACGATGTACCAGGCAAGCGGTGTCGGCCTTGCGGCTCCGCAGGTGGGCCGTTCAATGCGGCTATTTGTTGTCGATACGTCAGGAATCACAGAGGATGATGAAGAGGAGTCTGATTCAGGGCCGCTAACGTTTATCAATCCGGAGATTATCCGGAAATCAGAAAAGACTGTTCGAATGGAGGAGGGTTGCCTCAGTATCCCGGATGTTCGTGATCAGGTGAGCAGGCCGGAACAGATTACTGTCCGTTACCTTGACCGCCATTTTGAGGAACAGGAGTTGACGGCCGGTGACTGGCTCGCACGTGTTGTTCAACATGAATTGGACCATTTGAACGGGGTTCTCTTTCTGGATCACCTGAGTGCATTTCGGCGCCGGCTTCACCGGGCAGCCTTGAAAGAGATTGAAGAGGGGCTGGCCGAGACGGAGTACCCGGTCGTTACCAAATTCCAAAAAGAAAGCTGAACGGTATTCCGGAGTATGCAGATTGTTCAGCCTACAGTCGGTCTGTTCCAACACTGGATCGTGCATGCGTTAGACGATCATATGAACCATTGTAACCTGACAGAAACTCCTCCAGCCTATGTTACGCTTGATTTTTATGGGTTCACCCGATTTTGCGGTACCTGCTCTTCAGGCTCTTGCCCGTTCGGATCATGAAATCCTTGCTGTAGCCAGTAACCCTGACCGGAAAAGGGGACGTGGTTCTGTGAAAACTCCTACGGCTGTAAAGGAGACGGCACTTGAACTGAAACTTCCTGTAATCGATGTAGAGTCAACGAATGACCCCGCTTTTATTGAGAGAATTCGCGAATTGAAACCGGATCTGTTGGTTGTCGTTGCATTCAGAATTTTGCCTGAAGAACTTCTGGAGATACCTCTACAGGGATCCATCAACTTACATGCATCACTACTGCCTGCCTACAGAGGGGCAGCGCCGATCCACTGGGCTGTTATGAATGGAGAGACAAAAAGTGGTTGCACAACATTTTTTCTGAATAACCGTGTCGATACCGGATCAATCATTCTGCAAAAAGAGACACCGGTTGGTCCGGACGAGACTGCCGGAGAGCTCTATGACCGGTTGAAGAGGGTTGGGGCGGAAATGGTACTTGAAACGGTGGATCGTATCGATTCCGGCCGTGTGAAGGTCGTTCCACAGGATGGATCGAAAGCATCTTCTGCGCCAAAACTGTTTCGCGAGAATACAAGGGTAGATTTCCGGGAGACATCAAAAAGAGTACATAACAAGATTCGTGGATTAAGTCCGTTTCCAACTGCCTGGACCCTCTATAACGGTGAGAAAATGAACCTTTACCGTTCTGCTATGGGCCCCCGGTATGAGTTGAAACCCGGACAGTTACAACTGGATGGGGAACAGTTATTGGTTGGTTGCAGCGAGGGTACAGTGGAGATTAAAGAGCTGCAATTACCCGGCCGGAACCGGATGAGCGGAATTGATTTTGCAAATGGATATGATCTGAATACTCCGCTGGAGAATCCCTGAGATTCTGCTTTTTCCATTTGATAAAGTTTATATTATTTAAGATATACTGTGCGTTGTTTTCATATTCATCTGCCGGACCGACTCCGGCAGGTTGGATAGGAGAAGATTTTTCAACTCAGAAAATTGGAATAGATGGATCTTTCACCATTTCTACAGGCGGTAACCAAAGGAAATCTGGATGAGGTCAAACGACTTCACAATCAGGGGGCTTCCCTGGAAGAGTCTTTGAAAAACGGCTCAACTGCACTGATCCTTGCTGCTGAGAATAATCGTCTGGAGATTGTAAAATATCTGCTCGAGGCCGGTGCGGATCCGGCTGCAACCACAAAAATGGGTGGGACGGCACTCAACCGTGCAGCTGAAAACGGTAATATCCAGATTATGAAATATCTGCTGGAGAAAGGAGTGCCGGTTGGTGACCTTGCACTGATTGTTGCAGCAAGAGAGGGGAATCAGGAGGCTGTTCAGCTTTTGACAGAGGCGGAAGCAGATGTGAATGCAAGGCAACGGTGGGGGCAAACTGCCATCATGCTCGCGGCCCGGGAGGGGCATACTGAAATCGTGCGTTATCTCATTGAGCATGGTTCAAATGTGAAACTCCGTGATAAAAACGGAGATACCGCGTTGAATATCGCCCTGGACAATGATAATGCAGATATAGCCATCATGCTTAAAAAAGCGGGAGCGAAAGCCCAGATAAAAAAGGTCAAAGCTCCGATTGTTGCAGAAGATGAAGACGACGAGGATACCGAAGAAGTCGATAGTTCGGTTGACGATATGGATGACATCATCAGTGATGACGATGAGCTTCCAGATAATGTCGACCTGGATTAGGGATTACTCGTTGTATTTAAAGTATTTCAGGTCAAAGTCTACACCGTCAATGTTTTGACAGGTCAGCGATTTGGGAAGCAGAAAGTGCAACAGATAATCTCTTCCACCTGCTTTGGCGTCATTCCCGCTCATATTAAACCCGCCAAACGGTTGAGCTCCGACCAGTGACCCGGTACATCCGCGGTTGATATAGAGGTTTCCGACTTTATACCTTCGCAACACCCACTCAATCTTTTTTGGGTCATTGGAGTGATAGGCACCGGTGAGTCCATACCGGGTATTGTTCGCAATGTTTATGAGGTTTTCTGTACTTTTGCCCTTCATGAACGCAATGACAGGCCCGAAGATCTCCTCCTGTGCGATGCGGTCTTCTGGGTCGATATCCTGAAAGATTGTGGGTTGAATATAGTACCCCTCTTCCGGTGTATCTGCGCGTTCGCCACCGGTAACGAGTGATCCCTCGTTCTTCCCGATCTCAATATAGGAGAGGATCTTGTCGATCGCTTTCTGGTTAATGACCGGCCCCATTCTGTGGTTTTCCTTTGCATTACCTACCGTAATCTCTTCAGTACGACGGGTTACTTTCTCCAGAAGTTCATCATGGATATTTTCATGGGCAATGACTCGTGAGCCGGCGGAACACTTCTGTCCCTGGTATCCATAACCGGATTGAACGATCGAGTCTGCTGCATGGTCCAGATCCGCATCTTCGTCGACGACTACGGCATTCTTTCCGCCCATTTCACTGATAATCCGTTTGATAAAGTTCTGTTCATCCCCGCCCTGTTCAGCTGCGATACGGTTCAGGTGGAGCCCGACTTTCATGGAACCGGTAAAGGAGATAAAGCGAGTTTTCGGGTGTCGTGCAAGGTTTTCACCGACTTCTATATCGCCGCCGGTAACATAGTTAAAAACCCCGGCAGGCAGCCCGATTTCATCCAGAATCTGGGTCAGTAGTGCTCCCATTTTGGGTGTGTCCGGTGCCGGTTTTGCGATGACGGTATTGCCTGCGACAACAGGGGCGAGAGCCATGCCGGTAAAGATAGCAAACGGAAAGTTCCAGGGTGAGATGGAGATTCCGGCTCCCATCGGCATGTAGATTGTCTTGTTATTGTTTCCTTTGGAATCGATCACCCCCATCCCTTTATCAAGCCGCAGGGCTTCGTAGGCGTAGTATTCCAGAAAATCAACCGCTTCACAGGTGTCGGCATCCGCTTCCAGATAATTCTTCCCGGATTCACTGATCATCCATGCATTGATCTCCATCCTTCGGTCACGGATTACATTGGCAGCCCGAAAGAGGTAGTCTGCACGTTCTCGAACCGGTGTATACTGCCAACTCTCAAAAGCACCCCAGGCAGATTCAAGAGCTTCATATGCCTGTTCTTTAGAAGCGGACTGGAAGGTTCCGATCACTTCACTAGTGTCGGACGGGTTGCGGCTTTCGAACGTCCCTTTATCTCCTTTCAGATACTTGCCGTTAATATAGAGATCATGCTCTTCTCCGAACTTCGATCGAACAGTCTGTATGGCCTCTTTCTGTTGTTTGTCAACAGACGGGTTGTCAAAATCGAAATAGGTTTCGTTTCTGTATTTTTCAAGTGTCAGATCACGCATGTAACAGAGCTGGGTTTGGATTTTTAAAGCCTCTTTTGAATGTAAACAAGTGATCGTTGAACTGCATTCCGAAAGTTTCAAATCCGTAGAAGAATCTGAATGAAACCTTGTACAATATTATTTTAATGGATTGATACAGCTATAACCTGTATTTTAAGGTGCTTTGGAAGAAGCGAATAAATACAATCCAAATAGAAAATGGAGAAATAAGGATATGGCAAAAGTTAAAGTAGGTATAAATGGATTTGGACGTATTGGCCGTCTGGTTACCCGTTCCATTCTAAAGAATTACAGCGATCAAATTGAAATCGTTGGAGTGAATGACCTTACCGATGCCGGAACGCTGGCTCACCTCTTTAAATATGATTCTGTACATGGAATCTGGCCGGGAGAAGTATCCGCCGGTGAAAACTCTATAAGCATCGACGGCAAGTCGTTCAATGTAAGTGCAGATCGTGATCCCGCAAATCTGAAATGGGGTGATCTTGGTGCAGAAATTATTGTAGAATCCACCGGTTTTTTCAGGGATGCGAAATTGGCAGGAAAGCACATTCAGGCTGGCGCCAAAAAGGTGGTCATCTCAGCACCGGGCAGTGGTGATGGTATCAAAACCATCGTTTTAGGGGTCAACGATTCTGAAATCGACAAGGATTCCAAAATCTACTCCAATGCAAGCTGTACAACCAACTGTCTTGCGCCGATGGTGAAAGTACTGGATGAAGCATTCGGAGTTGAGAAGGGCTTTATGACTACCATTCACGCCTATACTGGTGATCAACAATTGGTGGATGGCCCCCATAAAGACTTGAGACGGGCACGGGCTGCTGCACATAATATTGTTCCGACAACCACCGGAGCTGCGGTTGCTGTTGGCCTCGTTCTTCCTCATCTGGCAGGTAAACTGGATGGCGGCGCTGTACGGGTTCCGGTACCGGACGGGTCGCTGACCGATTTCACTGCTATTGTCAAGAAAGATGTTACAGAGGCAGACGTTTTGAACGCGTTCAAAAAAGCTGCTAACGGTCCTCTGAAGGGAATCCTTGAATATTCCGATCTGGAACTTGTTTCCACTGATATTTTGGGAAATACCCACTCCTGCATTTTCGATAGCGGCCTGACCAAAGTTGACGGCAAGCTGGTGAAGGTTATCGGCTGGTACGACAACGAGGCAGGTTATTCAGCACGAACCGCTGAATTGATCACACGCATCGCGTAAACCACGTCAGGAACGAAACCTTGCTCAACCCTTTCCGGATCCAACGGAAAGGGGAGTCAGGGTCTCTGAATTTTTGGGTGGTAAATTTGGGTGTAGGTATCTATCATTCCGGACAATTTTTGCCTGTCACTACCGGAGAATCCAACCCGAATAAATATCAGATAGCATGAGAAAGCCTCTCTTCACACATCCCGTCATTGTTGCGGCATTTCTCTTTTTCATCGCATGTACGGAAGATCCTGGCCAAATTAAAATCAACCAGATCGGGTATTACCCGAATGCCCCGAAGATTGCCGTTATTCCCGGCCAGTTGTCGGGGTCTTTCCAGATCGTGGAAGCCGGGAGCGGAGAGGTTGTATATGGTGGTGATCTCTCTGACCCCCAGGAGTGGCCTTACTCCGGTGAGTGGGTTACACAGGCTGATTTTAGTGAACTGACAGAGGCTGGCAGATACCGGCTGGAACAGGGTGATGCGGCTATATCATATGAATTTGAGATTCGGGATGAGATATTTCGGGAACTTTCCGCAGCCCTCATCAAAGCATTCTACTATAACCGGGCATCCACGGAACTTTCAGAAGAGTATGCCGGTAAGTGGGCAAGGCCAGCCGGCCATCCCGATGATCAGGTTCAGATACATGAATCGGCTGCTACTGCAGTTCGTCCAGCCGGCACGGCCTTAGCCTCTCCAAAAGGGTGGTATGATGCCGGTGATTACAACAAGTATGCAGTGAACTCCGGGATTGCAACATACACGATTCTTGCGGCCTATGAACACTTTCCTTCGTTTTATCAGGATCTGTCACTGAACATTCCGGAATCCGGGAACGGTGTACCCGATATTCTGAATGAAGCCAGATGGAACCTGGACTGGTTGATGACTGCTCAGGACCCGGAGGACGGTGGAGTCTATCACAAAGTTACTTCCCTGGATTTTTCGGGAGTTGTGATGCCTCATGAAGACCAGGCAAACCGCTACGCTGTCATGAAATCGACGGCTGGATCACTCAACTTTGCAGCGGTGATGGCCGTTGCATCCAGAATTTTCAGAGAGTTCGACCCTGAATTTTCTGAGGCCGCTATCCGGGCGGCGGAAGCAGCCTGGGAATGGGCGGTTGAGAATCCGGAACAGATCTATATTCAACCGCCGGATGTACATACGGGTGCTTATGGAGATCGAACCGTTACTGATGAATTTACCTGGGCTGCAGCTGAACTCTATATTACTACCGGGGATGATGCGTACTGGCAAGCGGGAAATTTCAGACAGGCGACAATCGGAGTACCGAGCTGGGTTTCTGTTGGCCCGCTTGCATGGATCTCGCTGGCTCACCACCGGGAAGATTTAACAGAAGCGGCAGATGTATCAATGATTGAAGAGCGTATTCGCCAACAGGGTAATACGCTACTTTATGAGTATGGCCAGTCGGCCTACGGAGTCTCTATGGGGAGATATGGCAACCAGGATTTTGTCTGGGGAAGCAATGGGGTTATTTCCAACCACTCCATGATGCTGATCCAGGCCTACCGCCTGGATAGAGAGGAACGGTATCTTGAAGCTACTCTCTCTAACCTGGATTATATTCTGGGGAGGAATGCTGTCGGAATCTCTTTTGTCACCGGTTTTGGGAGCCGCTCTCCGATGTTTCCGCATCACCGTCAGTCGGCAGCAGATGGTGTAACCGACCCGGTTCCCGGATTTGTGGTTGGCGGGCCACAACCGGGACAACAGGATTCGTGTGAATATCCATCCGATCTGCCTGCCCTGAGTTACCTGGATGATTGGTGCAGTTACTCAACCAATGAAGTGACAATAAACTGGAATGCACCGTTGATTTATACCGCCGGAGCGATTGAATATTACTATGGTGGCAATGCACGGTCCCGGTAAAAACTTTTATCCTGTTTATTATCAGAATGAATCCGTAATTTTGAGGTTGTTTGACTTCGGGATGTAGCGCAGTCCGGTAGCGCACCACGTTCGGGACGTGGGGGTCGCAGGTTCAAATCCTGTCATCCCGACTTGAAGTAAATGTTTCTGAGTTGATTGCAGGTGATCGATACGACAAGGTCGTGTTACGATTGCGGAAGCAGTGCTCCCGCGGTTCAAATCCTGTCATCCCGACTTGATGTAAATATTTCTGAATTTATTTTTTTATTTAATTTTTTTTTGGTTTCTTATTTCGACTTTTGAATCAGGAAGAGAAGATATTGAGCAATCCGCCAGCCGGCGGATGCAAAACTTCCTTAAAGTTGAAACCAAACAGGTCGATACAGAGTACACAGCATGAAACACACCAAAGTTCAACATATCGCACCCTTCTTTGCGGCAGCGGCAGCAGCAGCGGGCAGTGATCCCGGATGAGAAAGGAGCGAGTTGAACCCGAGGCCATGTCTCTTCAAAGCCTTTCTCATTCAGGAAAGGCTTTTTTATTGTTTGACAGTTTACGATTTCAAATAACAGAACCATAAATTCTCTATTTTAACCAGATGGATCCTTTTGATTTTCCCCGTATAAAAAAACTACCTCCGTATATCTTTTCGATTACAGACGATCTGAAGCGACAAGCATTGGAGGCCGGAGAGGACATCGTCGACATGAGCATGGGAAATCCGGATCAGCCGACTCCGGAGCCGATTGTTCAAAAATTGATCGAGTCAGCTCAGGAGGGTGTCAATCACCGTTATTCAGCTTCCAGGGGGATTGCTGACCTGCGAAGTGCTATTTCCGAATGGTATTCCAACCGATACGATGTATCACTGGATCCTGCCAGAGAGACTGTTGTCACGATGGGATCAAAGGAAGGATTGGCACATATGGTGCTTGGAATGATCGATAAAGGGGATTTTGTCCTCTGTCCTGACCCTGCATACCCTATTCACGCATATGCTGTTACAATTGCGGGTGGAGAACTCGTGCGATTCCCACTTCAGCCGGGAGATGATTTTTTTGAAAACATGACCAAAGCCTGGCACTCCTGTCCTGTCAAGCCGAAACTGCTGATGCTCAACTTTCCCCACAACCCGACGACTGAAGTCGTGGACCATGAATTTTTTGAGAAAGTTGTCACATTTGCCAGAGAGAAGCGGATGCTGGTTGTTCACGACCTGGCTTATGCGGACCTCTGTTTCGACGGATATCAAGCACCAAGCCTGCTTGAAATACCCGGTGCAAAAGAGATCGGGGTCGAGACATTTACACTCTCCAAAAGCTACAATATGCCTGGCTGGAGGGTCGGTTTTTGTGCAGGTAACGAGAAAATAATCGAAGGGTTAATCCGGATAAAAAGTTATCTCGACTACGGTATGTTTCAGCCGATTCAGATTGCAGCCATTGAAGCCCTTACCGGTTCACAACATGTTGTGAATGAAATCTGTGACGAGTATGAAAAACGGAGAGATCAATTGGTGGCAAGCCTGAATGAGATCGGTTGGCAGGTAGAGAAACCAAAAGCTACGATGTTTGTCTGGGCCAGGATTCCGGAACCTTATCAGAAAATGGGCTCCCTGGAATTTGCCAAACTTTTACTTAAAGAAGCTAAAATAGCGGTTTCTCCCGGAATCGGATTTGGCGAAGGTGGAGATCAGTTTGTCCGTTTTGCTCTGATCGAACGTGCAGAACGGATGAAGCAGGGAGTAGAAGGGATTCGGAAAATGATGCTGGAGCTGGTTTGAGTGTTTACGGCAGCTATGGAATTCATTCTTCTGAACGAATGAATTCCCGGCCCCGGTTCTGATATCAGAGCAGAAAAGTCATCGTTTTGGCCTATTCATCTACAGGGCTGAGAAGCTCAACATGAAAACGGAAGGATTTGTCTTCCAGGCTTTTTGTTTCGTAGATCTCCCGGATCAGTGCAAATACCTCTTCGGTATCTCCTTTTACACTGGTGGATAGATAGTTTACATCTACCTCCACATCGTGTTGAGCCACAAGCTCCAGCAGGTCTTGAACCTTATCTTTGGGGTGTTGGGTATAGAGTGGAATATATGTTAATTGAGCGATCGTTTTCATAGGGTTGTGTTACTTGTTCAGAATTTATACCTGAAAAATACTGCCTGTCTTGCCTGGGAGTCTGTCGGACTTACGTCGATTTTGCACTCGCCTCGCTACGAACCCGTAAGTCCGACAGACTCCTGGATAGCAGTTTGTTAATTTAAGCTCCGGGATTCTTCCAGTTCACTTTTTTCAACAGCAGCCAGGCGCCAAACAGTACCAGAGGAATGCTCAGCCATTGACCCATATTCAAGAGAATCGCTGTTTCAAAATCCGAGTGGTGGAGCTTGGTAAACTCAATCAAAAAGCGGCCGCTGAACAGTATGACCAGAAAGGATCCGAAGAGTGATCCTTCCGGCGGCTTTTTGTCATATTTCACATAGATCCACATCAAGATGAAAAGGACCAGGATACAGGAGAGGGACTCGTAGAGCATCGAGGGGTGCCTGGGCATCATGTCAATACGGGCAAAGATCACTGCCCATGGAACTTCACTCACCTCTCCCAGAATTTCAGAATTGAAAAAATTACCGATTCGGATAAACATACCACCGACAGCGATAGAGGGGACAACCCGGTCAGCAAGCCACAGGAAGGTCATGCCGGGAGTTTTCTTTACGTAGAGCCACATGGCAATGATAATGGCAATGGCCGCCCCATGAGATGCCAGCCCTCCTCTCCAGATGGCAATAATGAGTTCAGGATTCCGGAGGTAAAAACTCAGGTCATAGAAGATGATATGGCCGAGCCGCGCTCCGATAATGGTTGCGATCAATACATAAATGAGCAGACGGTCGACCTCCTCATGGGTTCGCCCGCCCTCTTTCATCAACCTCGAATTCAAGAGATAGCCAAAAATAAATGCAGAGGCAAACATGAGTCCGTACCAGCGCGGAGCAATGGGCCCGAACATTTCGATGGTCGGGCTGCTGATCAGGAGGAAGGGGAGCTGACCCAGAATCAGGCAGCCGGCAATCAAAGCCCATGGCTTCCATTCAGGTAGTTCCGCACGCCCTTTTTCATCTCCCGGGATCCATCGTTTCCAGGCAAAAAAGATCAAAATAAATCCGAGTACGAGACCCCATATCGAGAGTGGAACGGGAAGCTGGAATTCAGGAATTGTGAATAAAACGGGATCAACATCCCAAATGAAATACCCTTGGTCTTGTTCCATGAAATGGTTGATTTATGTTGCGATGGGGAAAATACGAAAGGGGAGGGCCTGAACCAAAACAGGATTCCTCCCCCGGTTTCGGTGTCGGAAACTCTCCGGGAGTCATTACCGGATGATCTCCGCTGTTTTGTACAAGCAGTGCTTTCATCATATCAGACATGACAATACTTTCAGTGTATTCGATTTCTCATGGTAATGGCATTTTTAACCATTCGATTCAGTTCCGGAGAGAGTCTGAGCCGCCAGACCGGAAGTGCAAACAGGAGCAGGATGACAAGGGAGCGAACTGTGACGTCTGCCAAGACCGGCAGATCGGGTACAGCAAGAGCAGCGAAGAGAGCGGCCAGGCCTAAAAGACAGGCCCAGAGTGCAGAGGCCCGGAATGGTTGCATGGAGAAGCGGGCCCAGACAAAAAAGTATTTGATCAGGTTATAGACAAAGATTGAGAGCATCGTTGCCAGGGCGGCACCGTTCATTCCGTATTCCGGAATGAGTAGCAGGTTTGTTGCGATTGTGAAAACAATCAGCAAAAGGCTGGTGAACAGGTCAAAGCGATAATATTTCGAGGTCAGGATTATGCTTCCATTGGTACCGGTTGCCATATCAAACAGTTTTCCAAGGCCGATAAAGAGGACGACCCACCTCCCTCCCTGGTACGTTTCTGGCAGGATTCCCATAAGTGAGTCGACATTGGCCCAGATAAGCGCAAATATGAAAATGCCTGTGATGAGCTGGTTGAGGGAAGATTTTTGATAGATCTCCTGAACCTCTCCCATATTGTTATTTTGAAGATGTTCGGCAATCAGGGGAGTTGCAATTTTTCCGATCGCATGCTGAGGGACGGTTATGACAGATCCGATGTAGAACGCAATTGCGTAGATTCCGGTTTCAGACAGCCCGGCCATAGAGCTGAGCATCAGGATGTCAATATTGCCCGTGATGATGGTCGTGAGGCCACCGAGAAGAGTATAAAAGCCGTATGCTGCCATACTCCGGGCTATTCGTCTCTTTATAAAGGAGAGCCGGGGGAACAGACTCAGTTCACCCATTCGCCAGAGTACAGCTATGAGCAGCAGTGGCTGCAGCCCGTAGGAGAGGGTGAAAAAGAGAATGAATGTTTCAAATGAAATCCATTCGAGCCAATGAATGACGAGTGAAAGGATGACCAAGAGACGAAGAAGTACCTCATTGACCAGTGAGCCGGTTGTTGAATCTTGCAGAGATCGCAGGTAGCTGTTGAAGACCTCAAAGTAGAGGATAAAGAGTGTGATTGGCAGTATGTAGAGGTAGAATTCAACGACAAGGGGAGATTGCTCGGCATAGAAACCGATCAGGGAGTCCCGAAATAGCCAGAAAATTACGGCATAGATCAGGAATCCGATCAGTGGAACCGTGATGGCGAGAAAGAGGAGACCGTTGTGCCGGTTGGCCGGGTTTTTGAAAAACGGAAAAAACCGGATGACACTGTTCCGGATTCCCAGATGGGCAAACTGGGCTCCGATGATCGAGGCGGAGATAAGTACCCGGGTCAGGCCATACTGATCCGTCTCAAGTATTTGGGGATAGAGTATGAGTGTGGCAATCGCACCAAGAGCGATTCCGATATAGATCCAGACCGCATTAAACAGGCTCTGTCGTGCTATAATTCCCACACTGTCTCGGGTTGGTGAATGTTACCGTGATAACGCCCTGGCCTCCCGGTACCGGTTACAGATGGCCCGGTCGGGCCGGAATGAACAGGGTGGGCGTACAAGGAATCCGGACGGCCTGAGTGCCTTTCCGTGTAGCCTCCAAACGAACCGGTCCATCTAAAATAGCAATTTGGAGCCTTTGAAAAAGATGGAGTTTTTCAAGATCAAGACCCGTCCACCGGCTGGCGGATTCAAAGGCTCCAATTTCATCGTTGAGAATGTTATCTTCCTCTTTCGTTTCCGGACACACCCTGCACCGATATACTTCTTATGGCCGGCAGAAAAATTGGAATGGTACTCAACGCATTCTACCCGCACGATATTCGTGTATCAAAAGAGGTGTCGGCACTTACAGAAGCCGGGCATGAGGTCTTCCTTCTCTGCTACAAACGAAACGGTGAGCCGTCAGATGAACGGGTGGATGGAGCGAATGTGAAGCGTGTCTGGATTGGCGAGAGCAAAATCGCAGAAGGGTTGTGGGACATGGTGAATGCCTGCCTTTTTTACCACCCTCGCATCGGAAGTGCATTGAAATCATTTGTTCGGGAATTCAGCATTGACGTGCTCCATGTTCACGACCTGCCGCTGGCCGGTACGGTTGCGTCTGTCGCAACGAAAGAAAACCTTCCATGGATACTGGACCTCCATGAAAACTACCCGGAAGCCGTCCGGGTCTGGTTTGGCTGGAGAAAAAACCTGCTGATCCGGTTGAAGAACAGAATCTTTTTCAATCCTTCCTACTGGCAGAATCTGGAAGGGATAGCAGCCCGGTCGGCTGACGGTATCATTGCGGTTGTGGAGGAGATGAGGGAACGGTTGGCCGGGTTGCATTCTATTCCAGAAGAGAAAATCCGGGTAATCAGCAATACAGAATCCCGTCAATTTCTGAAGCAGCCGCTTCAGGAGAATATCTATGGAGACCTCTCCGGCTCCTTTCTGATCCTCTATTCAGGGTATATCGGGCCGCACAGGGGGGTAGATACGGTCATTCGTGCCATGGAGCACCTGGCCCGGTTCAGGGATATTCATTTTGTGATCGTAGGTACCGGGAGTCGTGATGTAATGCAAAACCTGAACTCTCTCACGCAGAAGCTCGGTGTTGAGAATCAGGTTCATTTCAAGGGGTTTCAGCCATTTGATACTTTTCTGTCCTACATGTCCGGTGCCTCCCTTACGGTAATTCCACACAAACGAAACGGCCATACCGATCATACCATACCACACAAACTGTTTCAGTCAATGATGGCTGGCAAACCGGTTCTGGTAAGCTCCTGCCGCCCCCTCAGGCGGACCGTTGAGGAGAACCGGTGCGGCCTGGTATTTGAGGCGGAGGACCCGGCCGATTGTGCAGAAAAGATCCTGAGCCTCTATAAATCGGATGAGATGCTGAAAACAGTGGGTGAGAATGGGCGCCTTGCTACTCTCGAGGGGACGCTGAACTGGGAATCGAGCAGCCGGGAGCTGTTGCAGTTATACCGGTCTTTCTGACTCCGTTCAAACATGGGGTTCCATCAGTCGGGCCGGCTATTCTCCCGGACTGCCTCTACAATATACCAACGAGGAGTGAACAGACGCAGAACCGGGCGAATACCGATTTTCCCAACCGGATTGGTCCAGCGCTGCCGGCGAAGGATTTTCCAGCCTGTATGTTCAAGAAGCCAGTCAAATTGCCACTCTTCAAACTCATGAAAGTGCCGGTCCCAGGGATCCTCCTGATTCCGGTATGCAGAAGAGAACCAGAGGGAGAGGGGAACCGAAGCGAACAATCGGTTACAGGGCAGACTTTCCAGAACGGACATCGGATTCAGAAGGTGCTCGAAGATCTCAAATGCGGTACAGATATCAACCGACTCAAACTGTCTGAGATGTTTCGGATTTCGATCCAGGTCTACATAGGTATTCAAAACGGTGACTCCGTCCCTTTTCATCTGTTCTGATAGTGGATTCGGTGTTCCCAGGTCGAGAATGGTTGCCGGCGGCTGGAGAGCTTCATTCATGAAATCCAGGGTAAGCCTGTATCGTCGCTGCGAGGAGTTGAATGATTTTAAAAGCATATGATGCTATCAGGAGTGGGGGTTCAGTTCACTGATTATTGCAGCCAATGTCCTGGTCAGGCGAATGCGTGAATATCGATGGCCGGGGTCAGATGCAGGGCGATTCCTGCCCGGTGTTGAATGCCCTGTCGTGACGGATTGATAGATCCGGACAAGTGCGTTTTCAATGGCCCCTGGATCGTCCATTTGGCATACAAATCCGGCATTCTCTTCTGACAGTATTTTTTCAGAGTCCCCGCCTTTGGCTGACGGAGGCCGTAACAACAGGACTGGTTGCCCGGTTGCAATGTATTCAAACAGCTTTCCCGGAATATGATGTCTGATGTCCCCGACATCCGGTATTATCAGCAGCAGCAGGTGAGACCGGCACATCTCTTCAATCGCCTCATTGTGAGGCAGATACTCCCGAAACCGGATCAGATCTTGTATCCCAAGCTCCACAACCCGCTCAGGAAGCCGCTGGTGTACGTGGCCGATAAACTCCATTTGAAGATCGGCAGAGCCAGAGATTTTTTTTAAGACATTCAGAAACGTCTCCGGAATGGATGCTTCCCCAACAGAACCGATATGACGGATCAGCATCGGCGGAGCTTCCGGAGGGGCTGTGTCGATATTGTCGAAGTCGGCAGGATCGAACCCGTTTGTAATGACATGATACGCCCGTTCCTCAATGGCCCGCAACTCATCTGCCTGAACAGGTGTTACCACTATGATTCGGTCAGCTTCCCGAAGGACTGATTTTTCAAATCGTCTGTCGACTTTATTGGCAAATCCTGTTCTGGGAAGAATCTGGTTGTAATAGATTGTACTCCAGGGGTCACGAAAGTCAGCAATCCATGAGATACCCTGTTCCCGTTTTACCTGTCGGCCGATCAGATGGACCGAATGGGGTGGCCCGGTTGTAATTACGGTGTCAATATCGAATTTTCGGATCAGTTCGACAGCTTTTCGTTTTGCTGTCAGATACCAGCCGGCTCTTGCATCCGGAATGAACAGATTTGCGCGAATCCAGCTTCCGATCCTGGATAGAGGATGGTGACCCTTCAGTTCAACCGTCGGTTTGATTTCCTCATCGTTCAGCCCTCTCAGGCGGGCATAGAGCGAAAAGGGTTCTATGGTTTTGGAACGGAAGACCTGTACGTCTTCAGGGATCTCTCCGGCAAGTGTAGCATCCCTGATCGGATACGTGGGATTCTGAACCGTCAATACGAATGGCTCCACATCAAATCCGGGTAGATATTTGGAGAATTTCAGATATCTCTGTACTCCGGCACCTCCACTGGGTGGCCAATAGTAAGATATGATCAGAACCCGTTGATTCATGGAAAGAGTAGTCTAAGTGACTGGTAACCGGCCTCTGGCCTTGTTCTTGACCAAAAATCGCTTTGCGTGCAAAAAATGAGCCTGGTTTTTCAAAGCCTCCTACTCGTCATCAGGCTTCAGCTTCCGGCCTGCCTGTTCTCCAGCCAGCCTCTCCACCAGCCAGCCAGAAGCAGCAGGCCGATCAGCCACTGAATCAGGTTGGCTGCCCAGCTGATTTTACTGCCGATCAGATGAGATGCCGGTTGAAATGTCAACGCCAGAGTGTGCCCTCCCGGTGGAATTTCAAAGCCTCGTAACAGATAGTTGGTTTTGTAGATCGGAATCTCTTCCCCGTTTAATGTTGCTCTCCATCCGGCCGGATAATAGATTTCACTCAAAACCAGGAATCCGGGCATACTCCGCTCGATCTCGATCACAATATCCCGTGCCGTGTAGTTTCTGATCCGGACTGACGCGGTGGTATCCTGCACGGTTGAAATATCTGAGGAAGTCTCAACGACAGCTTCAGTGGCCGGGTCAAACATCTGGTCTGGAAGGATACTGTTGAATGCATCACGGGGTGAATCAACGACAGTCACCTGATCGACAAACCAGGCTTTGGGCAAGACATTCTGATTCTCGTACACAAAAGATTCACCCTCCTGGAAGACCTCCTGGAATCCGTTAAGAGGGAGCTGACGCTGAGCAGAGATATACCGGACGTTCAACATATTCAGCATGGCAAAGTTGATACCAGCCGGCCCTGTAAAGAGCCCTTCACCAATCACATCCTGTATCACACTCAGCTTTGCCCCGGAATACCCTCCTATCGTCGGGTAGAAATAGTTGGGAATTGCATTATTAAACGGGTTGTCGTCCAGCGGCAATACTCTCCATTCGAATCCTTCGGGTGTTTGGGCCTGCTCTTGCAGATAGAGATCCACCGGCCTTCGTTGTGACTCGATAATCTCGGTAGTCTCATAGTTAGACGGGATCAGTGCCTGGTCGCTGATGTATCGGTTTCCTACAGAGAGCATATCGAACGCTGCGAGAAGTACGAGGCCAAGAACGAGGGTGCCGCTCCCGATGGTTCCGTTCAGACAGAGATAGAACAACACAGCAACAACTACCGTAAGGAATAGATATCGAAATGTATCAGTCCGAGCTATCTGACGCCGTTCAGGTTTTATTTGTGTCTCGATAATTTGATTCGCCCGCTGTTGTACCTGCCGGTTATCCGGTGAGAGGTTGCTTTGATTTGCAATCTGCTGTACAATGGCTTCCCGTTCCTGGGGACGTTCATAAGAGAGAATCAGATCTCCGGGCATCAAAAACAGTACTCCAAGGCCAAGTGCAACTCCTGCGGGCTGCCAGAGTTTTTTCATCCCTTTTCTCCCCTCTTTCAAAAGGCTGAAGGCCTCCTGAAGGCCATAGATTGCAACTGTTGAAAAACAGAATGTTGTCACAATCAACCACATTTCGGGAGTCCTGAATTTATCAAAACCGGGGATGATCCGGAACCATAGTTCATTCAGGAAAAAATGGGAGCCCCATGAGAATGTCATGGTCAAAAAACCGGTGGCGAGGAAGATCCATACGATACGTTTTCTACACCTGAAAAGTGCTATCAGAAACAGGATGCCTGTAATGGCACCGAGATAGTGCGGCCCGCTTGTAACCGGTTTTTCTCCCCAGTATGCCAGGCCGCTGTCCCCTCCGAACAGATTGGGAATCCAGAGCGTAAATGTCTCAAGGAGTCCCTGTGACCAGCTGAAGGCATACTCGAGAGAAAGGCCGCTCTGTGAAGAGATATCCGCTATGGCAGAACCGCCACGGATGCTGTGTGAGGAGTACTCGAAGAGCCGAAGATACTGTTCAGCTGTACCCAGCAGTGCCAATAGCGTTGCTGCCGATATGAATCCGGTTATTTTCCACCAATCGGAGAGGTTTTTTTTCTTGTAATAACGCCAGGAGTCAAACAGAAATAACATTCCAAACAGGTAAATAAAATAGTAGGTTACCTGTGGGTGGCCTGCACGGAATTCAAGTGTTGTCGCTACTGCAAAGAGGAAAAAACCGAGCCATCTCCGGTCAGTGCGTGTCAATAGCCAATAACCGGAGAGCATCCACGGTATATAGGAGTAAGCGATAAATTTGATGTTGTGTCCGGCTCCTATTATGATCGGGATATAGGTAGTGAAACTGATAAAAACAGATCCCAGTGCTGCGGTGAGTGGACGAAACCCCTGCAGGATGAAGAAAAAATAGGCGCCGCCCAGCAGAATCCAGTATGGGACAGCCGGCCAGATCATCCGTAGTTGATCAAATAGCACATTGTCGAGGTGAGGCACAGACTTCGAGACATGGATAACATATGCCGGCATGCCGGCGAAAAGGTGGGTGGACCAGAGAGGTTCCTCTCCGTCATGTTGTGCACGGTAGTCGAAGATGGACTCGGCACTGGCTCTCCACTGGATTGTGTCGTGTCCCATGAACTGCTCCCCACCTAATACAGTAGAGTAGAAGAGAATGACCGGCATCAAGAAAAGCAGTGCCAACGCCAGCATATGTTGATACCGGACAGGCAGGCGGTCCAGGAAATCCTCTTTCAGATGTTGGTGCTTGGAACGGGGCATAGTTATTCAATCACCCTGGGTACCCTGAAATAGTCTGAGTCTGCATCCGGTGCATTTTTCAACGCCTCTTCGTGAGACAGGGGGTCGAGCGCCTCATCCTTTCTAAACGAGACTGACATATCTGTAACATGCTCCAGTGGTTCAATCCCGGATGTATCCAGTTCATTCAAGGTTTCCATGTAGTCGAGTATCCGGTTCATATCTTTCTTGAGGCGTTCAGTCTCTTCATCAGAGAGTTGCAGCCGTGCAAGATTTGCTACGTATTGTACATCGTCATTCGTTACCGCCATTGGGGACTCCTCAGGTATTCATAATTTGCCGGTCAAACGTCTGGTAATGTCTATTGTCTGCGTTTGTGAGCCGGGTCTGCTGTCGGAAAACTGTTGATGTGTCTTCTCCAGGGAAGACCTGTCCAAATGTAACAAAGATTTCAGAGAGTTGGGATTGTAAATGGGGGAGTACATGTTTTCAAGCGATTTTGTAGCTTAGGCGAATCGTAAACAAAATGTTCTGAAGGTATTCGATGTGAAGGATTTGAACAGTTATCAGCGTACAGCGATCACAACGGTATTCGCAACCCTTTTCCTGATCCTGGTCGGCGGCCTGGTTCGCGCAGCCGGTGCCGGGCTGGGGTGTCCCGATTGGCCGACTTGTTTCGGGCTCTGGATTCCTCCGCTCTCTTCTGAAGGGCTGCCCCAGGGGTTCGACCCTGCTCTTTTCAATCCTGTTCATACCTGGCTGGAGTATATCAACCGCCTGACCGGCGTCATTATCGGACTTCTTATTACTGCCACGTTTCTGCTTTCTTTCCGCTACAGGAAGTCGGAACCAATCATTACCTGGTGTTCCGGAGCGGCTTTTGTACTGGTACTGTTTCAGGGATGGCTGGGGGGAGTGGTGGTCAGGTCGGGGCTGGAGGCCGGTATGATTACCCTGCACATGATGCTGGCCATGGTTATTGTCAATATCCTGCTCTTTGCAGCTTTTTATGCGTCCCGTGAGAAGTTTCAGATAGAGCTGGATCCCTCAATTCGCTCGAAGCTTTTAATGACAGCAGCGATTCTGTTTATTCTTACACTGATTCAAATGGTACTGGGGACACAAGTCCGGGAACTCGTGGATATCGTAAAGAATGCATCGGAACCGTTGCCAAGAGAGATGTGGGCAGAAGCGATCGATGTCTGGCTCTACAGAATACACAGAAGTTTCTCCTGGCTTGTTGTGATTGCATCCGGTGTTCTGACTGTCCAGATCCGAAGCAAACAGGTGCCTTCCAGGTTGAGATGGATCGGTTCGGGGATATTGCTTCTTGTGTTGCTTCAACTGGTACTGGGGGTAGGGCTGGAGTGGTTCTCCATGCCCGGCCTGCTTCAGCTGTTCCATCTTGTGAGCGCGACTCTTTTATTGTGTATGGAGTTTGTCTTTCTACTTCTGATCGGTTTTCCGGGCGGAGGAGGGAAGGGAGTGCCGGAAATGGGTTAGAGCTGATCCGAGAGCTGTTGAAGAAAGATTCGAATCTCCTGCAGATCCCGTTTGACCTCCGGCTGGATTTTGTTTTGCGAATCTTCCGCCGAACGTCCCTCCTCCAGCACCTTTTTGGCACCGGCTGTGCTGTATTTCTGCTTCTGAATTAACTCCTTGAGTTTCAGAATGACTGTCAGGTCTTCCTCCTTGTAGATACGGTTTCCCGCCTTGTTTTTCCGGGGTTTGAGTTCATCAAAGACCGTTTCCCAATAGCGTAATACATGCTGTTCAATCGAGGTGATTTCGCTCACTTCACCAATGGAGTAATACAATTTTTTCATAGGTTGTAATGCTGTATTTTCGATTGTGCCTAACAGATTCCGGTGCAAAGCCTCCCACTAAATCGATGCAGCAGAACTGAGATGGAACGATATGTGGGCATTAGCAGGCCGTTCCTTATATTATCAGTTTTAAAGAAACTTGCAAACCCCTGAGAACAGCATATTGAAGAAAACGTATCAACAGTCGACTTCACAAACGGAGATCAGTGTTGTTGTTCCGGTGTTCGAAGAGGAACAGTCCCTTGATGAGCTTGTGACCGGTATCGAAGATGCACTGGAAGAGTATGCCTACGAAGTAATTTTGGTAGATGACGGGTCGCAGGATGGCAGTTGGGCTGAAATCAAACGGCTCCGCGAGAATCACGCCGGTATTCACGGAATACGTCTTCAGCGAAATTATGGGAAGAGTACAGCACTCCAATCCGGATTTGAATCTGTACAGGGCCGGTTTGTGGTGACCATGGACGCTGATCTTCAGGACGACCCGAATGAGATACCAGCTCTTGTTGAACTGTTAAAGGAGGATTATGACCTCATCAGCGGCTGGAAGAAAAAGCGGTTTGATCCGTTGAGCAAGACGATTCCATCCAGGTTTTTTAATCGTGTCACCCGGTGGGTAACCGGAATAAAGCTTCATGACTTTAACTGCGGGCTGAAAGCGTATCGCCGTGAAGTCATTGATCATATCTATCTGCACGGGGAACTGCATCGTTATGTTCCACTGATGGCATATTGGGAGGGGTATCACAAAATCGGTGAAAAGGAGGTGCGGCATCATCCTCGCAAGTATGGCAAGACAAAATTTGGCTTGTCAAGGTTCATGCACGGTTTTTTGGATCTTCTGACCCTGATATTTGTCAATCGATACATGAATCGACCGATGCACTTCTTTGGTACCATTGGGGTGCTGTCACTGGTACTGGGTGGAGTCATCAATACCTATCTGGCATACGTCAAGTTGTTCCATGGTGAATCTCTTTCCAACCGGCCATTGCTTTTTCTTGGCGTGATGCTGGTAGTCGTGGGTGTACAGTTCTTTTCCATTGGTTTTCTGGGGGATATAATGAACAGAGTTCAGGCTAAAAAGAACAAACCGAATATTCGGGACCGGATTTAGCTATGAGTAAAATTGCTTATGATCCGGTCAAGAATCGATTTGCACGGTTGATTCGGAGATCCCCTCTATTGCACCGTATTTTCTATTGGTTGCTGGATCTTTTCTTTTTAAGAAGCTGGTACATCCGGCGGGAATTGAAAACAGTAGGCCAGAAACTGGATCGGGAAGGGCCCTGGACTCTGTTGGATGCAGGATCGGGTTTTGGCCAGTATGACCGTTTTTTATTACATCATTTTCAGAATCTGACCATTGTGGCAATAGATCTGAAAGAGGAGTACCTGCAGGATTGCAAAAACTATTTTCGTGAGGAGATTAATACTGGAAGAATCTCATTTTCGAAACAGGATCTGGTAGAACTGAAAGTCGATTCACTCTATGATCTGGTTCTTTGTGTTGATGTATTGGAGCATATAGAGAATGACCAGCGGGTTTTTCGCAATTTATCCGGAGCTTTAAAGCAGGGAGGGACACTCATAATGCACTCACCATCCCACTATTCGGAGGAGGATGCAGCCGAAGAGGACTCTTTTGTTGAAGAACATGCCAGAGCCGGATACTCACCCAGGGATTTGACGAAGAAATTATCAGAAGCGGGTTTTATGCCGTCAAAAGTCCGGTATACCTACGGGAGATATGGCCATCTGTCCTGGATCTGGTCTGTGAAATACCCGATGATCTGGCTAACCCGATTTGGAATGAGTGCTCTTTTCATCCTGTTGTTCTACTATCCGGTAGTACTTCCGGTTTGTCTTCTGCTGAATCTTCTGGATCTGAATAGCAGCAAAGAGAAAGGGTATGGTATCTACGGAGTCGGTATAAAAAAGTAGTTTTGTTACAACGCAATGATATATGAACTGATTTGGCTGTGTCTGATGATTAGACAGAGTAACTGCAAAATTTCCATAAATGCCTGAAATTACATCAATTACCTGGCTTGGGCTGCTCGCGGCGACATTAACCACCTGTGCTTTTGTCCCTCAAGTATGGAAAACCTGGAAATCCGGTTCAGCAAAAGACCTTTCACTTGGTACGTTTTCTATCCTGGGAACCGGGGTCTTTCTATGGCTTGTCTATGGGCTCATGATCAATGATCTGCCCATTACCCTGGCCAATCTGATAACATTTGTGCTTGTTATAACCCTTGTAGTTCTTAAGCTGACATTCAAAGAGAGGGAGAGTAGAGAGATAGGGAAAAGGTGAAAGCACTGCTTTCGCAACTAAATCAACGCTACGGATCTGTTATTATACTACGAAACAGATCAAGGTATCAAGCCAGCCTGATAACGGTTAAAAACCTTGTATTTGTACCGCGTACGGGATTTGAACCGCGAAAGCACTGCTTTCGCAACCCAATCAACGCTACGGATCTGCTGTTACGCTACGAAACAGATCAAGGTATCAAACCAGCCTGATAACGGCTAAAAACCTTGTGTTTGTACCGCGTACGGGATTTGAACCCGTGTTACCGCCGTGAAAGGGCGGCGTCC
>JBBDRW010000079.1:0-39043 GCA_040905265.1 Balneolaceae bacterium
TACGCCCATTATCATTGGATCAAGTTATGCAAAAAAGGGTAATAAAGAAACTGCTGGAGCTGAACACACTGCTTGAACAGAATCCCGGATGCAATTAAACCACTTTCATTAAAAAAGGAATAGATTATGACTGGTTTTATTCAACGACTTCTTCTGCTCATTGGAATCAGCTGTTTCTTGAATGCTCTTGTACTTAAAGGGCAAGTTACATCCGAGTCCCTCCGCCCGCCCTCTATGGGAAAATCCGGAATGGTCTCAACAGCTCACCCTCTTGCATCTCTGGCAGGACAAAAAGTGTTGGCCGATGGCGGAAATGCCATCGATGCAATTGTAGCTTCGGCTGCCGCACTCGCCTCTGTAGAGCCTTATATGTCGGGGCTCGGTGGTGTCGGCTACATGCTTGTTTATTCTGTCGAGGAGGATCGGGTGCGGTCATTGGTTTTTGGCGGATGGGCACCTGAATCATTCCACGCTGAAGCATTGGAAAACGCGATGTCGTTTGATGACGGTGCCGGCCATGGAACGGTAGAGGCTATCGGCCCTATGACTGCTGCCGTACCCGGAATGCTAGCAGGATGGAATCGGGCTCTGGAAGATTATGGAACGATGACACTGGAGCGGGTTTTTGCACCGGCCATCGAGTATCTGGAAGGCGGGGTGCCGGTGACGGAATTTGACCAGGCTATGTGGGCGGGTAGCCGTGACCGGGTACTTCACTATCCCTCCTCGAACGAGGTTTATCTGAAGGAGGGAGACCAGCCGTATGAGATTGGAGATATTTTTGCCAATCCAAAACTGGCAGAAACGATGAGGCGGATTGCAGAAGAGGGTATTGACCACTTCTATCGGGGAGACCTTGCCGGAGATATTGTAAAAGCATTTGCCCGGGATGGCGGGTTCATTTCTCGTGAAGATCTTGCAAGAGTGCCGGATATTGTGCAGTGGGCCGAACCACTGGAGATCAACTATCGGGGATATACGATCTATAATCATCCGCCTCCGGGGATGGGGATTCAGCAGCTCCAGACCCTCAGGATTATGGAAGGATTCGACTTGCAGGAGATGGGCCATAACAGTACGGAATATCTTGCTCATCTCCTTGAAGCGATAGCCCTGAGCCGTCAGGATACGGATACCTATGTAGGAGATCCGGCCTATGTGGATGTACCTGTTGACAGACTGTTATCCGATGAGTATATCGAAGAACAACGTGCACGCGTTGTCAGAAGGGTTCGTGAGCGGAAGAAGACTGCAGAAGCAAACCGTCCGGTCTTCCCGGAGAATTTTTCTCCGGATGTTCCTCTGGACGATCGTTATACCTATGCGACGACCAGTCTTTCGGCAGCGGATAAGTGGGGGAATGTTGTGGTGATTACTCAATCGCTGGGTGGCGGGTTCGGCTCCGGATATGTTGCCGGCGATACGGGGATTGCATTTAACAATGCCATGGAATGGATGGTGATGGAGCCGGGGGCCGCAAACTCGGTGGAGCCCGGAAAAGGGGTTGGATGGTGCATAGGCGGGATGATGCAGATCCACAAGGATGGCCGGCCGGAACTGATCATTGGATCGCCCGGCAGCTTCGGAATTTTGCAATCGGTTCCGCAGGTAACCATGAATGTTCTGGATTTTGATATGGAAATTCAGGAGGCGATTGATGCACCCCGATTCCGATGGAAAGATGAATTAGGATCAGTACCGGCAAAAGAGGTAATTATGGAGACGCGGGTTGACGAGTCGGTTCGTGAGGAGTTATCTGAGCTGGGATTTCGACTCGATACCAGGGTCGGAGATTGGTCGATGTCCGTGGGAGGGGCCCAGGGCATTATTATGGATTATGAATCGGGCTGGATATTTGGTGGAGCCGATCCCAGAAGTAATGGATATTCATTAGGGTGGTAGTTTTCAAATAAAAGCAGACAAACTATGGAACATCAAAATTCACGAAGAAGCTTTATCAAAAATTCGGCACTGGCTGCAGCCGGACTCTCTGTAGCACCTGGTGTGATGAGTCAGGTAATGGGAAGCAGTCTGGGGGCTGTCAATGGCCGCAAGCCGAAGGTGGCGTTTATCACGACAACCTACAGTTCCGGAAGCTCTCATTCCGATGTAATCGGAACCAAGCTGTTTCTCGGGATTCCGACGGATGACGGGTTGAAAGAGCCTGAAGTTGAAGTTGTGTCAATGTGGATTGATCAGATCGAGCCGGGCCATACCGGGCCTCGTATTGCCGAATCGAATGACGTGAAAATATACTCCACCATTGAAGAGGCAATGACGATGGGAGGAGACGATATTGCAGTTGATGCAGTGATCTACGTCGGTGAGCATGGAGATTATCCCAGAAACCGACTGGGACAGAAAATGTATCCGAGGATGAACCACCTGGAGCAGATTTTTCGGGTAATCGATACTCATAACCACCCCATTCCGGTATTTAATGACAAACACCTGTCTTATAACTGGCTCGATTGCAAATGGATTTATGACCGTGCAAACGAGTTGAATGTACCGATGATGGCCGGTTCATCCCTGGCCTACTGCTGGCGGGATCCAATTCTTCGGCATCCGATCGGAACCGAAATTACCGAGGCTGTTGCCATCGGGTATGCCAGCCTGGATGCCTATGGCCATCATGTATTGGAAATTCTGCAGTGTATGGTCGAACGCCGGGCAGGAGGAGAAACAGGTGTTGCCTCTGTTCAGGGACTGGAGGGGCAGTCTGTATGGGATGCGATTGACAACGGGACCATATCTCTGGAACTGGTTAATGCCGCTTGCGACAGCATAGAAGGGCGGGCATCGGGTTCCATGCGGGATCTTGTCACGAACCCCAGTGCCATTGTTATTGAGTATAATGATGGTATGAAAGGGGCGATTTTAATGCTTGATGAGTATGTCAATTCCGGCTGGGCGTACGCGGCAAAAGCGGATGGAGAAACAGTAGCTACCGAGTTTGTACTGTCTCGCGGGCCGATCTTCGCTCATTTCAGTTATTTGACGCTCAATATCCAGGCCTTCATTACCAGAGGCGGAGTGCCGCCCGCTCCTATTGAGCGAAACGTATTGACAACCGGTCTCATCGATATGGGGATCCGTTCCGTGGCAGCAGGAGAAAGCGTTATTGAGACGCCCTTTCTTGATGTCAATTATCAGGCGAAAGATGGGTTGGCCATCTTTCCGCCAAATCCGCGCCCGACAGGGGCCAGTATCGGGACGTGGCCACCTCCGGGCTATGAGGAGGAGTACGATTTTATCATTCAGGACCGGTACAGATCATGACTGTATTGAGTCGTATTCCTTCCGTATGGATCATTGTATTTACGGCCTCTGGTCTGTTTGTAGCCTCTCTTCTTTTTGGCTCATCCAACAAGCTTTTGGCCTCCGGTATGACATTGGAACGGGAGTCGTTTGCAGCGGAAACAACGAATAAGATAAAGACTTCCGGAAAAAATGAAAGAGATCCTGTTATCGCAATTGCGGGAATCTCTCATGAATCTAATTCGTTCAGCTCTCAACCTGCCTCACTGAACCGGTTCTCTGTTCAATTCGGAGAATCGGCTTCCGCCAGAAAAGAGCGTTTTTTCAGGCAGCAGAACTCTTCCACACGGGAAGCAGGCTATATTGCAGCATCAGAAAGATATAGCGTAGAACTCTATCCGGCTCTGCTGACGGGAGCCCGGCCAATGGGGCCGGTAACCGATTACGCATTTGAAACGATTATGGATCACTTGATTCATTCGCTTCAGGAGGGACCGGAACTGGACGGGATTATATTGCACCTTCACGGTGCGATGGTCGTTGAGAGCTATCCGAGCGGGGATGAAGAGATGGTCCGACGCGTGCGGGAGGTTTTCGGACCGGACATGCCGATTTTCGTGACTCACGACTTCCATGCGAATATTACAGAGGAGACCGTGGAGCTGTCGGACGTACTTATCACTTTCAAGGAAAACCCGCATATCGATACGTATAATCGCGGGTATCAGGCCGTCGAGATTATGTCCAAAATGGTTCGCGGGGAAGTGAATCCGGTCCAGAAGATCGTAAAGCCGTCGATGGTTTATAACATCGTTTTTCAGAACACATTTCAGGAGCCGTTGCTCCCGATTACGACCGGGAGCAAACGGCTGGAAGAGAATGACCAGATACTGGCCGTCAGTGTGGCCGGCGGGTATCAGTATGCGGATGTGCCGGGCATGGGCCCGTCTGTGGTGGTTGTAACGGACGGGGATGAGGATCTGGCACAACGTGAGGCGGACCGTCTTGGTGATCTGCTGTGGGAGACCCGTCACGAAACGGTGCTGGACCAGCCGCAACCCGAAGAGGCGGTACGTATGGCGATGGAACACGAGGGCCGTCCGGTTTTACTGATCGATATGGGAGACAATATCGGCGGCGGCTCACCCGGAGACAGTACATTTCTTCTGGAAGAGTTGCTGCGTCAGGAAGCGCAGGGATTTGTGATGGTGATTGCCGATCCGGAGGCGTATGAAGTGGCTGTCCGTTCCGGTGTGGGAGAGCCGTTTGATTTTGCAGTCGGCGGCAAGACCGACGACATGCACGGAGATCCGGTTCGTATCCAGGGCCGTGTTCGCTCCCTGCACATTGGAAAGTATGTAGAGCCGGAAGTCCGGCACGGCGGCGGCCGTTATTGGAATATGGGCAAGACAGCGGTGATCCATCTTGACGGCTCGAGCCTGGATGAGCCCAACCTTGTGCTGATTACGAAAAATGCATCCAGTCCGAACAGTGCTCACCAGCTGATCTCCAACGGGGTTTATATCGATCGTCAGAAGATCATTGTGGTCAAGGGGGCGATTGCTCCGCGAGCGGCATATGAGCCGATCACCTCGTTGATGATTCCGGTCGACAGCCCCGGGGTAACGGCTGTGAACCCGGCCTGGTTTGACTATCACCATGTCCGGGATGGCCTCTTCGGAATCGAATAGACTGCATCTCGTGCTGTCTCAATAGCTTTATTCATGTTGATTTCAAATCCCATCGTTATGAATCACATTATGGTTATAAAACGATACACTTTTGGACTGGTTGTTCTTTTTTTGATAAGTGGTTTTCTCATCGGCTTATCTGATGGTACAGAACATCGATCGGCTGAACAGGAGCGTACGGATGATTTGTCCGCTCAAGAGGCGCCGAAAATTGGGGTTGCGGGAATTTGGCACGAATCCAACTCCTTCAGCAGCCGTAAGACTACTCTTGACCATTTCCACCCGGAGAATTACCTGGGCCAGCCGGAAGATTTTTTTGCACGTGCGAACTCTCAAACAATCGCAGCCGGATATATTGAAGGCGCTGATCAGTTCGGGCTGGAGCTTGTTCCGGCATTGTCTACCGGGGCGATCCCGATGGGTCCCGTTACAGATCATGCATTTAATCAGCTCATGGAACGGATTCTGAATCAGCTTCAGAACGGTCCGGAACTGGATGGGATTTTACTGGATCTCCATGGTGCGATGGTCGTTGAGAGCTATCCGAGCGGGGATGAAGAGATGGTCCGGCGCGTGCGGGAGGCTTTTGGACCGGACATGCCGATCATCGTGACTCACGATTTCCATGCGAATATTACAGAGGAGACCGTGGAGCTGTCGGATGTTTTGATTACGTATAAAGAGAATCCACATGTGGATACATTCGACCGGGGCTTTCAGGCAGCGGAGATTATTTCAAAAATGGTTCGCGGGGAAGTGAATCCGGTCCAGAAGATCGTAAAGCCGCCGATGGTTTATAACATCGTTTTTCAGAACACATTTCAGGAGCCGTTGCTCCCGATTACGACCGGGAGCAAACGGCTGGAAGAGAATGACCAGATACTGGCCGTCAGTGTGGCCGGCGGGTATCAGTATGCGGATGTGCCGGGCATGGGCCCGTCTGTGGTGGTTGTAACGGACGGGGATGAGGATCTGGCACAACGTGAGGCGGACCGTCTTGGTGATCTGCTGTGGGAGACCCGTCACGAAACGGTGCTGGACCAGCCGCAACCCGAAGAGGCGGTACGTATGGCGATGGAACACGAGGGCCGTCCGGTTTTACTGATCGATATGGGAGACAATATCGGCGGCGGCTCACCCGGAGACAGTACATTTCTTCTGGAAGAGTTGCTGCGTCAGGAAGCGCAGGGATTTGTGATGGTGATTGCCGATCCGGAGGCGTATGAAGTGGCTGTCCGTTCCGGTGTGGGAGAGCCGTTTGATTTTGCAGTCGGCGGCAAGACCGACGACATGCACGGAGATCCGGTTCGTATCCAGGGCCGTGTTCGCTCCCTGCACATTGGAAAGTATGTAGAGCCGGAAGTCCGGCACGGCGGCGGCCGTTATTGGAATATGGGCAAGACAGCGGTGATCCATCTTGACGGCTCGAGCCTGGATGAGCCCAATCTTGTTTTACTGACAACGGAGCGATCCAGTCCGAACAGTGCTCACCAGCTGATCTCCAACGGGGTCTATATCGATCGTCAGAAGATCATTGTGGCCAAGGGGGCGATTGCTCCGCGAGCGGCATATGAGCCGATCACCTCGCTGATGATTCCGGTCGACAGCCCCGGGGTAACGGCGGTGAACCCGGCCTGGTTTGACTATCACCATGTCCGGGACGGTCTCTTCGGAATGGAGAACTGAACAAGCCTGTCCGAAATCTTTGAAAGAACAAATTCAATGCCTCCCGGATTGCAGCTCGTCACAGTCTGTCACAATTGTCTCAATATAATTTGTGGTTTTTTATAAGGGGAGGCGTTTTCGCAGGGATTGTATATGTAGATCCCTGAATCAATTGATGTTGCTGTTGATTCAGGGGCGATGATAAGAAAAGAGTGCTTTGCTGTACGATGTTAGCGCATATGAGCAGAGTACTCTTCAACAGTAACGGGCTACGTATGCCCATTAATCGAGGGTTGATATGCAGATTAAGATAATAAAGAAGCTTTTCTTTATGTCTATGTGTACCGTTTGGGGAGTTGCAATAGGTCTTGTCTGTTCCACGGTGCTGATCGCCGGAACAAGTTCGGTTCAGACGATAGCTAATACTCAGACAATAGCTAATACGACGATATCCATTGAGGTTGAGGATGCCAGTATACCTGATGCTTTTGAGGAAATTGAATCCAGGACGGTATTCAAGTTTCTCTATAATCGCTCAATTGTCGATAAAAGCACGAAGACGGTAACTCTGGACCATGAGTCCTCAACGGTTGAGGAGGTACTGATCGATATCTCTTCGCAAACCGGTGCGGGATTTCGACAGGTAGGGTACACCATTGCTGCAGACTTTCCTGAAGAGAAAGCATTTATTCCGGAGTTTGAAATTCAGGAGGTGATTAGTGGACAGGTGAGTGATTCGGATACGGGAGAGCCTCTTCCAGGAGTGAATATTGCTATCGAGGGTACTACCATTGGAACTACGACAGATTTTGAAGGTAACTTTCAGTTGTCCGTACCGTCTCTTCAGGAGACACTGGTTTTTTCTTTTATCGGTTACGAAACCCTTGACGTTCCGCTCAATGACCGGACGACTCTTTCCGTATCGTTGCAATCGATCACAATTTCCGGTGATGAACTTGTCGTTACAGCATTTGGTATTGCACGGGAGGTTAAATCACTTACCTACAGTACTCAGAATGTAAATACTGAAACACTCTCCACCGCCCGGGAGACCAATGTCATGTCTTCCCTGGCCGGCCGGGTTGCAGGCTTGAATATTACGAATACAAGTGGTGGTCCGGGATCACCGACCAGAGTCAACCTCCGGGGAAATCGTTCATTTACCGGGGACAGTGAACCCTTGTATGTACTTGATGGAGTGCCGATTCGAGGCTTTCCCGAAGATATCAGTCCGGACGTGATAGAAAGCATTAACGTATTGAAAGGTGGTAATGCGGCAGCACTGTATGGAAGCGCCGCCCAGAATGGTGTAATTGTTATCAACACCAACAGGGCGGAAGCAGGACAGGTGGATGTCAGTTTCAGCAGCAGTTTTACAGTCAGCGAACCAAACATCCTGATCGATTTTCAGAACGAATATGGCCAGGGGACGGGTGGCGTGTACGAACCCGGATCAGAATTTTCGTTTGGGCCCAGAATGGAGGGCCAACAGGTTCCGTTTTGGTCACCGGATCCCAATCACGAGTTGGCGGGATCAACGGTTGCACTGACCTCTCAACCCGATAACGTACGTGATGTATTCCAGAACGGGTACAATCTTGCAAACAATATTTCGGCCAACCTCGGGGGAGAGAAGACACAGACCGCTTTTTCCTACACCTATACCGATGCAGCAGGAGTTGTTCCCCGAAACACACTACAGAGAAATAACGTATCGGTACGGGTAAACAGCGAACTTGCACCAGGGTTGGATCTCGACAGCAGGGTTGCCTATACCCGGGGAGTACGTACCGACCCGCCACAGGCGACAGATACATACGTTGAATACTCGAATCCGATCCGGGCGGCGTATCGTATGCCGAGAAGTATACAGACTGTCCATTTTGAAGATTACGAGTATACCGATGTGGATGGAAATCTGACGCAAAATTATTTCAACCCGGGTTCCAATGGGGGGTTTAATCCATATTGGGCCATTCATAATAATAAGACGGACCTGGTAAGAGAGCGGGTCATTGCGATGGGGTCCCTGACATATGATATACGGGACAATCTGTCCATTATGGCGAGAGCCGCTTTTGACGGAAGCAATGCAGAGTCCAAAATTCGCTGGAATCAGGACAGCTATATTATTGCGGACAACGGTTATTACGAGGTCACTAAAAGTGATGCCCGAGAATTGAACGCAGATTTTCTTTTGGCATACACAGAAACCCTGAGTGATGACTGGAGTGTGAATGCAAATTTGGGTGGAAATATACAGAAGTTCCGTAACTACTCTGTGCAAACCAATACCCAAAGGTCCGAAGGGCTTACTGTTCCCAATATGTTTTCCTTGCAGAATACACAGGGACTGGAAGTGAATGAAAGTATCGGTTCTCCGAGGGATGTTCAGTCTCTCTATGGGTTTGGACAGATCGGTTGGAGAGACGCCATATTTTTGGATATTACGGGTCGTAACGACTGGAGTTCAACACTGCCGTCCGAGAGTCGATCCTACTTCTACCCGTCTGTGGGGATATCAGCCGTACTTTCCGATTTGATACCGGACTTTCCCGAGTTTTTCTCCTTTGCAAGATTGAGAGCATCCTATGCAGAAGTAGGGAGTTCAGCTCCAAGTTTTGCACTGAGTCGTACGGCTAATGTGGTTGCCGGAGGGTCCGCCGGGTTCCTGAGAATATCCGGTTCCATACCCAACGAGGATTTGAAGCCGGAGCGCACAACATCCATTGAATTTGGTACGGACATGCGATTTTATCAGGGACGGCTAGGCCTCGATGTGACCTACTATGAGACCACGACCGTAGATCAGCTTTTCAGTGTAGCATTGCCGCTGGGCTCCGGAGCGACTTCGTTCTTTACGAATGGCGGAGATATTCAGAACAAAGGTTGGGAACTTTCCGTTAATGCGGCGCCTGTTCAAACTACGAATCTGATTTGGGACGTGAATCTGAATTGGAACCGTAATCGAAATGTTGTTGCGAAAATCTCTGATGAACTTGACCGGATTCAGATCGGTAGCGACTTCCTGCGCGAAGTCTTTCTGATTGAAGGCCGACCTTATGGAGAGACAACCTCACGCGGGTATGCACGAGATGACCTGGGTCGAGTCATTGTTGAGCAGAATGGGTTGCCACGACTCACTCCCGCCAGAAGTGATGTAGTGGTTGCCAACTACCAGGCGAACTGGATCGGAAGTGTTTACAACTCCCTGAGCTATCGAAACTGGAACTTTGGATTTCTGATCGATCACCGCCAGGGTGGTACCGTTGCATCAATGACAAATACATTGATCTACGCAGATGGGGTCACCAAGCAGACCCTCCATGGCCGTGATGGCGGGCTCATATTTGGAGAGAACTTCATGTCTCACGAAGAGACAAATATGGTCGATACGAATGGGAATCTCACCGATTCCCCGAACACGGTTGCTATTGATGCCGAAACTTTCTGGAGAGCTGTTGGGGGGAGAAATGCTCCCGCCGGGGAGGTATTTGTCGAAGAAGCAACGAATACACGATTACGTGAGGTGACACTGGGATACAGTTTTGGAGCACGCCAGCTTTCCAGTATCGGATTGCCTTTCACACGAGTCAGCTTTTCACTTGTAGGCCGGAATCTGATGTTCATCTATCGAGCTTCAAACAATATTGATCCGGACCTGATGGCAGGGACGAACCGGAATGTGGAAGGGTGGGAAATTCTGTCTCCACCGACTACCCGAAGTATCGGAGCCAGTCTGAAGGTCGACTTTTAATCGATTTTACTAATGAAATTTATGAGGATTGCCATGTTTAAAAACGATAGATATAACCGTTTCAGAGGCATTGTATTTGTTTTGCTGTCAGCAGCGATGGTCGTTGTTACAAGCTGTACAGACACTTTTGACAGCTTGAACACGCCTACGGACCGGGTTGTGGCCGATGAGATCGATGCCTCCCTACTGGGCAAGGCGTTTGCGGACGCCCAGTGGAGAGGTGTCAGAGGAGGTGGCGGGAGTTTGCAGACCGGGAAAAACCTGTTTGCGGATCTTTATGCCCAGTACTTCGCAACGACATCTGCAAACTTCGATTCCGACCAGTTTGAGGAGATCGGAAGCTGGGTGAACGGAGGCGTCTGGAGGTCTATGTACGGGAACGGATTACGCTCTTTGTATTCAGTACAGACGTTCACGGAAGAGAATGGGCTGCCGGTAGAGAATGCGATTGCCAATATCTGGTCTGCACACATCTTCCATCAGTTGTCCGACTATTTTGGCCCTATTATATACTCCGAATACGGAAATGGTGAAAGGACGGTCCCATATGACTCACAGGAAGAAGTCTATTTGGGGCTCCTTGACAGGCTGGAGAGCGCTGCTAATGTTCTGGATTCAAATCGTGACGCCACTCCTTTTGGACAAAACGACATCATTTTTGGTGGGGATGTTAACAAATGGATCTCCTATGCCAATTCACTTCGGCTGCGCCTGGCGATGCGAATCGTGTATGCGGAGCCCGACATTGCGGAAGAACACGCAGAAGCCGCTGTTGCTGCAGGTGTTATGATTGATAATGATGAGAATGCCTGGGTGGCCACTACGGACAACAACCGCAACGATTTTACCCGTATCACAGAATGGATGGAGTTCCGAATGTCTGCGTCCATGGAGAGTGTACTGCTCGGTTATAATGATCCGAGAATCGAGACAATGTACAGTGAAGCATCCCAGGAAGAGGATCAGACCCAGTGTGGTGCTTGTGGCTACAGGGGTTTGCGGAACGGGCTTCCAAGAGGAGACAAGAATCCGGAGTTGAACTTTATCTTCTCGGATATTGGCCCTGAGTATTTGCCGGGATCACGAGGTGGCGGGAATCCGCCGGTGGAAGTGATGCGCTCTTCCGAAGTCTACTTTCTTCGTGCAGAAGGAGCTCTTCGGGGATGGGATATGGGAGGAACTGCTCAGGAGTTGTATGAGGAAGGTATAGAACTATCAATTGAGGAGTGGGGTGTTGCCACGCCGGACGAAATTGATGACTATGTCAACAGTACAAATACCCCGGCTGAGTACACTTCCGGTTATCCAGATTCGAATCCGAACATTGACTATTCATGGGATATGCCCCCGCTTTCGGATATTCCGGTACAGTGGGACGATTCCGGTGATTTTGAGCGGAATCTGGAGCAGATTATTACTCAAAAATGGATCGCTCTCTATCCGGAAGGTTTGGAGGCTTATGCAGAATACCGGCGAACAAAATATCCGAAACTTTATCCCATTATAGAATCCAGAAATCCAAATATTCCGGAAGAAGGACAGGTTAGCCGTTTGACATTTGTTTCCAGTGAGTACAGTCAGAATCCTGAAGGGGTTGCAACCGGCATAGAAAAGCTCGGTGGTGACGACGTAAACCATCTGAAACTTTGGTGGGATAAAAAAGAGGAATAACAAAAAAATTGCTTTATTGGTTGAGTGGAATTTAGTGAAAGGACAATCAATAATCAGAATCTGATTTGATTCAGCCAATACAGAAAATGTACAGACAAACCGGACTTATTATCCTGCTCGCTGTTGGATTGTTCAGCTGTGTGGAAAAAGGCTCAAAGGATGCTCTTCCACCTGCTGATTCAGACAATGGCGGGCTGGTTCTTCCCAACGGATTTGAAGCGCTTGTGGTAGCAGACAGTTCCGGGCGCGCCCGGCATATTGCTATTCACGATAAAGGAGATATCTACATCAAGTTGCGAGCTCCCGGTCACAGAGGTGTGGTTGCGTTACGCGATACAACGGGTGACGGCCGGGCAGATATTATTATCCAATTTGGTGATTTCGAAGATGATGGGGGGTATGGAACGACAGCTATGCGTAGCTACAACGGGTATATCTACTATAGCACGGCCGGAGCCGTTTACCGGCAACAGTTAAACCCGGGAGAGCTTGTTCCGACCAGTGAAGTGGAAGTGGTCCTGACGGACGATTACACGAATGCCGAACATGGGTATGAACACATCGCCAAGTCTGTCACATTTGACGATCAGGGGAAAATGTATGTTCCTTTCGGTTCGCCGGGCGATGTCTGTCAAAATCCGAAGAGAACTCCCGGTATGCCCGGACAGGATCCGTGCCCTGAGCTGGAAATGCATGGAGGAATCTGGCAGTTTGACGCAGACAAGATAAATCAGGTGCAGACTGATGGAATCCGCTATGCTACCGGTATTCGAAGTGTGGTCGCCATGGACTGGAATCCTCAAACAGGAGAGCTCTTTGCGGTTCAGCACGGGCGGGACAGCCTCCACCGAATGTGGCCGGGCTTGTACTCCCGATGGCAAAGCGCCCTACTGCCTTCTGAAGAGTTTATGGTGGTCAGTGAAGGATCCAACTACGGATGGCCCTACTGTTACTACGATCAGATGATAGAAAAAAAGGTGTTGAATCCGGAGTATGGGGGAGATGGCGAGAAGGTGGGACGATGTCCAGATTATGACAACCCTCTTATCGGATTCCCGGGCCACCTTGCACCCAACGATCTCCACTTTTATCGGGGAGACCAGTTTCCGGACCGATACAAGAACGGCGCATTCATCGCCTTCCACGGATCGACCATTCGGGCACCCTATCCGCAAGCCGGGTATTTTGTCGCTTTTGTACCGTTCGAAGGTGGACGGCCGAGTGGCGAGTGGGAAGTATTTGCAAACGGATTTGCAGGTGTGGATCCGATCGTGAGTACCAGCGAAGCACAGTACAGGCCCATGGGACTGGCCACCGGCCCCGATGGATCACTCTATCTGACGGATTCTGTCCAGGGAAAGGTTTGGAGAATCATGTACACGGGAGACAGGGAAAATTTTGGGAACGAAGACCTTGCACGTCTGGCCGAGGAGAAACAAACGGCAAGCAATATCCGAACCCCGGACGAAGTGGAAGACAACCTTGAAACGGAGGAGGTTGCAGGCGGAGAGCAGGTGTACAGAACCTATTGTGCAGCCTGTCATTTGCGCGATGGCCAGGGCTCGCCACCCCGATTCCCGCCGCTGGCAGAATCCGAATGGGTTACGGGAGACAAGGAGCGTCTGATCTCCGTGATTATCAATGGCCTTGAGGGACCTATAGTCGTCGGGGGAGAGCACTACGATTTCCCGATGCCTGCACACAATTTTCTCGCGGACGAAGAGGTGGCGAGTGTGGCTACATACATCCGACAGAGCTTTGGAAACAGTGCAGGCGAAGTGACCGCAGAGGAGGTTCGCTCGTTTCGAGGCAAATAAAAGTAACAGGATAACGTGAAAAAATTGCAACCATGTCCATAGAACTCTATCCCCGATTTGCAGATCTGTATAGTGCAGTGCTGTGTGACGCTCTGGATAGCATGGGGTATAAAAACCAGGCATTTCGGACAACATTTCACGACTATACAGAGTGCGAGACCGTCGTCGGTCGCGCAAAGACCACCTTGTGGGTCGAAATGTATCATGAAGATGACAACCCGTATGACCTGGAACTGAAAGCTGTTGACAGCTGCAACAGCGGTGAAGTGATTGTCTGTGCTGCGGGTGGCTCTGACCGCTCGGGTATTTGGGGAGAGCTTCTCACGACGGCAGCGATGAACCGGGGCTGTACGGGAGTGGTTGTGTACGGCTCGGTCCGGGATATCAAAAAGATGGAACGGATGAATTTTCCGGTTTTTGCTACCGGCAAGAACCCTTACGACAGCCAGAACCGGCAACGGGTCGTTGATCTGGATGTTTCTGTTGTGATCGACGGTGTGACGATACAGCCCGGCGATCTTGTTTTTGGAGACGGGGACGGCATTGTCGTCATTCCACAAAAGGTGGAAGAGGAAGCACTGGATCGCGCACACGAAAAAGTGAATTCCGAGAATATCTCCAGAGATGCGATCAAGAAGGGAATGAAGTCAGCAGAAGCCTATAAAAAATTTGGAGTGCTATAATGAAACGAATGAATCGTATAGAGTTCAGTAATTGGAAATATGTACCGATCGTCGCCCTCTTTTTGTCACTGACGATTGTTTCATGCAGCCGGACCGGAGATAGCGGATCCGTAGGCGAGTCGGGAAATGGAGTCGATACAGCCAATGAACTCGACGCCGAACAGCGGGTCCGGGAACTTGACATTACGCTCCGGCCAATGGGAGAACCGACCAATAGTTTTGTGACTGCCGTACAGGCAGGGGATATGCTGTATCTGTCCGGCAGAGGACCTGTTCTGGAAGACGGAGAGTTTATGAGAGGCAAGGTTGGGATCGATCTGACCGTCGAAGAAGGGTACGAAGCGGCAAGACTTACCGGGATTGACCTGCTGGCAGCACTGAAATCGGAACTGGGAGATCTGAACCGGGTGGTACGTATTGTCAAAGTGCTCGGGGTGGTGAACTCAAGTCTTGAGTTCGAGCAACATCCACAAGTGATCAACGGATTTTCGGATCTGATGGTCGATGTATTCGGAGAGAGAGGCCGTCATGCAAGATCCGCACTGGGTATGGGGTCTCTTCCCTTCGGAATTCCGGTCGAGATCGAGATGATTGTGCAGATCCGGGATTGATTTTGAAACGAACCCTCAACATACAAACAACGGAATTATGAGTGTAAGCAGAAAAGAGATTCTCCGGTACCTGGCGGGGCTTCCGGTATTCGGAGCGTTTGCCGGGATTTCAGGCAGCAAGACAGACCCAAAACGAATATCTGCCACACCACGTCGGGACTATTTTAACGAGTTGGGTGTTCGCAAACTGATTAATGCCCGGGGTGCTTATACAACATTGACGGGCTCCCTCATGACGCCGGAAGTTGTCGATGCGATACAGTATGCTTCGGACCATTTTGTGAGCCTCATCGAGTTGAATGAAAAAGCCGGCGCGAGAATTGCCGAAATGCTGAACTGTGAGGACGCCCATGTTTCTGCCGGGGCGGCATCTGCAATTACACTGGCAACAGCGGCAGCATTAACCGGAAGAGACCGAGAGAAAATGCGGGCGATTCCCCACCTGCCGGGCCCACAAAAAGAGGTGATTCTGCCAAGGGGCCACCGGATTTATGAACAGCAGTTTACCGCATGTGGCGTGAAGCTGGTGGAGGTGAACAGTGCTCGTGAAATGGAGCGTGCAATGAACGTGAATACCGTTTTGGCGTTCTACTACAATGCATACCGTGACCAGAAAATTTCCCGGGAAGAGTTTGTGAGGATCGGCCGGGAACATGAAGTCCCTACGTTCAACGACTGTGCTTCCGATGTTCCACCGGTCGAAAACCTGTTCAAATACATTGAGATGGGATTTGATCTGGTGACCTTTTCGGGAGGCAAGGGGATTTCCGGCCCCCAAAGTGCCGGCCTGCTTTTTGGCCGCAAGGATCTGATTGAAGCGGCCCGGATGAACCACAGCCCGTATGGGTCCATTGGCCGGGGAATGAAGGTCGATAAAGAGGAGATCATCGGGATAATGGTCGCCCTGGAAGTGTACCTCAAAAAAGATCATGACAATGAGCGTGCCACATGGGAGAGCTGGGTCTCCAGGCTTCAGGACGTTCTTTCGGATATTCGGGGCGTATCTACAGAGATGTATCTGCCACCCGTTGCGAACCATGTACCACATTTGCGAATTACATGGGAGCATTCCGTGGTGAAAACCACACCTGGAGAGGTTGTCCAAAAACTTCGCCATGGCCATCCGTCTATCGAAGTAATGGCCAGTGAAGAAGATATAACACTCAATATGTTCATGGTACAGCCCCATGAGGTTGACATCATTGGACAACGAACAAAACAGGTGCTGATGGAGTCTGTTTAATCATGAAAACCATAAAAACAAACGGATATATGAAAGCGATTTTTATCAAACGATATCTGATTACACTTGTCATCCTGGTTTTGGCCACGGGTTCGACTGCGTTTGCACAATCCTATGATATGCTGATTAAGGGCGGTCATGTGATTGACGCCAGAAACGGCATTGACCGGGTGATGGATGTGGCGATCAGTGACGGCAAAATTGCAAGAGTGGCCAACTCCATTCCGGCCTCTGAAGCCAGCAAGCTGGTGGATGCCTCAGGGTTGATTGTCGCTCCGGGCTTTATTGATCTGCACGCCCACTACTTTTGGGGGACGGTTTCGGACCGCTATCTGAGCAACAGTTTTACAGCGTTGCCTCCCGATGGCTTTACATTCCGTTCCGGTGTGACGACGGCAGTTGATGTCGGTGGTGCCGGGTGGAGAAACTTTGATCTGTTCAAAGAGCAGGTGATTGACCGGTCCCGAACACGGATTCTGTCATTTATCAATATTGGCGGAGACGGGATGAGCGGACTTCCCGAACAGAATATTGACGAGATGAACCCCCGAATGACGGCGCTGGCGGCACAAGGAAATGAAGAGATTGTCGGAGTCAAAATTGCTCACTTTCGCGGATTCGACTGGGAGCCTCATCGCCGTGCAGCCGAGGCGGGAGTGCTTGCAGACATTCCCGTAATGATAGATCTGGGATTCTCGGATGAGCCACTGCCATTGGAGAAGCTGTTCTTCGAAATTTACCGGCCGGGTGATATTCTGACGCATGCCTATGGCAGCCCGATTGTCAGCACAGGATTTAAAGAAGCGGCTGTAGACGAAAATGGCAGGCTACGTGACCACTGGGTAGAAGCACAAGAGAATGGATTTATCTTTGATGTTGGCCACGGGGGTGGAAGTTTCTTCTATGATGTAGCCAGGCCTGCAACCGAACAGGGGTTCTGGGCAAATACAATCAGTACTGATATCCATACCGGTAGTATGAATGGCGGGATGAAGAGCATGATGAACGTTGTTTCCAAGATGATCGATCTGGGCATGCCTCTGCAAGAGGCGATCGCGGCATCGACCTGGGAGCCTGCAAAGGTGATTAACCGGGAAGATCTCGGGAATCTGTCCGAGGGAGCCGAGGCGGATATCGTGCTTATCGGACAACGAACCGGTGATTTCGGTTTTATTGATACCGCCGGTGTTGTCGAACCGGGTGACAAAAGGCTCGAAACGGAAGTGACGATCCGTGCCGGTCGGGTTGTGTACGACCTGAACGGTATTGCAACGGAACGATACCGATAAATTCCGGGGCTGATATCTCACCAATTCCGCTAAACACCTGTTCATGAATAAAGCGAGCTCGTTTTACAAGGGATCCCTCTATCTCTCTATTCTGTCGTTGATTGCGGCAGTCGGTCTCTATTTTGGGAATGAGGTCGAACTGGCTGGTGTCGCAGTGATCCTCTTTTTTGCATTCCTTCTTTTAGGGATGTGGGGATACCGGTCTCTGAAGGGGTTCTCTTTTACCGTATGGGTTCTCACGGCGGTTGCTATCGCCATGATCTTTCCGGGTCATGTTACGGAAGTAAACGGCTTTGAGACCGAAGTTCTGATTGTGCCGCTTATTCAGATTATCATGTTTGGCATGGGGACTGCAATGAGCCTTCGGGATTTTGCGGGCGTTTTGAAAATGCCTAAAGGAGTGTTTGTCGGGCTGGGGTGTCAGTTCACAATCATGCCGCTGGTTGGTGTCAGCCTGGCACTGTTGTTGGGGTTCCCACCCGAAATCGCGGCGGGGATTGTCCTGATCGGCTCGTCTCCGAGCGGTGTGGCATCCAATGTGATGGCCTTTATTTCCAACGGGAATCTGGCTCTTTCCGTTACACTGACAGCATGTGCAACACTGTTGGCTCCCCTTATGACGCCGTTCCTGATGGTGACCTTTGCCGGTGAGATGGTCCCCATCGAATTTTATGGCATGATGCTCAGTATATTCAAGATGATTATCCTTCCAATCATTGCCGGCCTCGTTTTTAACAGTGTATTTCGAGGGAAAGCCGAATGGCTGCACGATCTGATGCCTGTGGTCGCGATGGCAGCCAATGTGATCATTATCGGAGTCATTGTTGCTGCCGGACGAGATCACTTGCTGACCATAGGCGCCCTTCTGTTTGTTGCTGCTGTTCTGCACAATGTTTCGGGATATGTTCTGGGGTATTGGGGATGTCGATTTTTCGGGATGAACCGAACCGACAGTCGCACGATTGCATTCGAAGTCGGAATGCAGAATGGTGGGATGGCTGCCGGCATTGCTTCCGAAATGGGACGGGCCGCGACCATGGGACTCTTCCCGGCTGTGTTCAGTACATGGATGGATGTCGGCGGTTCGGCTCTTGCAAACTGGTGGAGAGAAAATCCACCAAAAGATGAGGGGAAGCCGGATAGAGTTGTATTTAGTATGGAAGTTTGATTTTCTATTATCAATGATCAAAATCAGGTGTACATCATGTCCATGTTTTCATTGACGGGTAAAACGGCTGTAATTACCGGCGCGGCAAAAGGGATCGGCAAAAGTATCGCTCAACTGTTCGCCGAACAGGGAGCCAGTGTCCACCTGCTGGATCTGGATTCGGTAAATGGCAACAATGTGGTTCAGGAAATTCGAAAGAGCGGCAGAGAGGCGTACTATCACGATGTTGATGTGGTGGATCAGAAGGGGATTATTCACACGATTGATCAGATCTACGACCAGAAGGGGTCTCTGGACATACTGGTAAACAATGCGGGGATTGCTCATATCGGGAATCTGGAAGAGACGTCGGAAGAGGATTTCGACCGGCTGTTTTCGGTCAATGTTAAAGGGGTTTACAACTGTTCCTATGCTGCTGTAAAAAAAATGAAGATATCGGGAGGAGGGGCTGTTTTGAATATGGCCTCCATTGTCGCAACACTGGGTATTGCAGACCGGTTTGCCTACTCTGCTACAAAGGGGGCTGTACTTACGATGACCTATTCGATTGCAAAAGACTATCTGGAAGACGGAATTCGATGCAATGCCATCTCTCCGGCGCGGGTGCATACACCGTTCGTGGACGGATACCTCAAAAACAACTATCCGGGAAGAGAACAGGAGATGTTCGAGAACCTCTCCCGAACCCAACCTATCGGAAGAATGGGCAAGCCGGAGGAGATCGCTGCGCTTGCCCTGTATCTATCCTCGGACGAAGCCGGTTTCATTACCGGTACCAACTACTTGATAGACGGTGGGTTTTCCACTCTGAATACTTAATCAATAAAACATTTGGTATGAAATTATTTCGATTTGGTACAAAGGGAAAAGAGAAGCCTGGAATTGTTCTTCCGGACGGCAGTAAAGTGGATGTCAGCGAGTACGTGGAAGATTATGACCGGGCCTTTTTTCAGGAAAATGGTGTTTCCGGACTTGAGACCTGGATCGACAGGAAAGTGAATTCGATTCCGGCTGTTGAAGATGATATCCGACTCGGGGCTCCGGTTGCGGATCCCGGAAAGATTGTCTGTGTTGGGCTGAACTATGTGGACCATGCCAAAGAGGGTGGCATGAAGATCCCCTCCGAGCCCATTCTTTTCTTCAAAGCTACCTCTGCACTCTGTGGGCCTGATGATCCGCTGGTCTTGCCCCGGAGCAGCAAAAAGACGGACTGGGAAGTGGAGCTTGCGCTTGTCATTGGAAAAGAAGCAAAGTATGTGGATGAGTCTGAAGCTATGGACTATGTGTTGGGGTATTGTCTTCATAATGACTACAGCGAACGTGAATTCCAGCTGGAAAAAGGAGGGCAGTGGGTTAAGGGAAAGAGTTGTGATACGTTTGCACCCATAGGTCCTTATATCGTAACGAAAGATGAGATTGACGATATTCACAACGTACGATTGTGGCTCAAGGTCAATGGCGAGATGAAGCAGGATGGAAGTACAAAAGGGCTTATTTTTGACCTCCCCTACCTTGTCAGTTATATCTCTCGGTTTATGACACTTCAGCCGGGTGATATTATTTCGACCGGAACACCCGCGGGCGTCGGTCTTGGGTTCAAGCCGCCCCAATATCTCAAAGAAGGGGATGTGGTGGAGCTCGGAATTGACGGGCTGGGAGCTTCAAAACAGGTTGCTATCTCTCAATAGATATAATCCAACATGCTGTTTTTTAACAACTTTTGTAAAGAAAGGATGGAATCGTACGTTCACTTTTTGATTAAAATGAATAAAAAATATAAAATAAAATGAATAAAATGATTTACCGCTTCGGGGGCGAGACTACCGAAGGCGATCTGTCGATGAAGGACCTGTTGGGTGGCAAGGGGGCCAACCTTGCAGAGATGAGCCGGATAGGGCTCCCGGTTCCGCCCGGATTTACGATTTCGACGGAACTCTGTCAACAGTTTACGGAGAAGGGAGTATGGCCTGCCGGCTTGAATGAACAGATCAAAAAAGGGATTGAACATATTGAACAACTTACGGATTCGACCTTTGGAGCAGCTGAATCGCCGCTTCTGGTCTCCGTCAGATCCGGAGCGGCCATATCGATGCCGGGTATGATGGATACGATACTGAACCTGGGGTTGAACGATGAAACGGTAGAGGCCTTTGCGAAAGAGACAGGGGACAAACCGTTTGCCTATGAGTGCTACCGTCGTTTGATTACCATGTTTGGCAATGTTGTTATGGGGCTTTCGCACGACTGGTTTGAGGGCGAATCGGTTCAGCCCGTTCAAGCAAATGAGAGTTCTGGAAGTCAGTCGGGAGATTCAGGTGCTTTAGAAGCATCGGTAGAAGCCTGCAAGGCGGCCTATCGCAATTTGGTGGTAGAAGCTTTTCCGCAGGATCCCTGGGAACAGCTTGAGCGATCTGCCCAGGCGGTTTTTCGATCCTGGAATACGCCAAGGGCCCGAACGTATCGTCAGATTAACGCTATTCGGGGACTGAAGGGTACAGCCGTAAATGTGCAGGCGATGGTGTTTGGAAACAAGGGAGGTGAGTCCGGTACCGGAGTATGCTTTTCCCGTAATCCGGCTACCGGGGAGAATGGTCTGTACGGGGAGTTTCTACTCAACGCACAGGGAGAGGATATTGTGGCAGGTGTACGAACACCTCAGGATATCGATAAACTGAAGCAGGAGCTCCCCGATGCATATGTTTCCCTGCAGACCATGGTTGCCCGCTTGGAAGAACACTTTAAAAATATGCAGGATATCGAGTTCACCATCGAGCGTGGAACGTTGCATATCCTGCAAACCAGAAACGGGAAGCGTACCGGTAAAGCGGCTGTAAAAATTGCTGTGGATATGGTTCAGGAGGGTCTCGTCACAGAGCAGGAAGCGGTCCGAAAACTGGTGGAGCCTTTTCATCTCGAAACGCTTCTTCACTCACAACTGAAGGAGAGTGAAGGCCCGGACAACCCTCCGTTTGCCAGTGGGCTGGCCGCGTCTCCGGGGGCTGCAGTCGGCAGAGTGGTATTCTCATCCGAAAAGGCTTTTGAGAGTGAAGAATCTGTGATATTGGTCCGGATAGAGACCAGTTCGGACGATGTTCAGGGGATGTCGTCTGCTGCGGGAATTCTCACCTCCCGCGGGGGGAAGACTAGCCATGCCGCTGTGGTGGCGAGAGGATGGGGCAAACCGTGTGTTGCCGGTGCCGAAGGGATACGGATCGACTACAAGAAGGGGCTTATGTCGAACGGGGAGATTACACTGTCGGAAGGGGACTGGATTTCCATTGACGGAACGGACGGAGTGGTCTATGAGGGAAAAAGAGAGATTGGGCAACCTGATTTTTCGGACGATTTTTATCAGTTTATGGAGTGGGTGGATCGAACTTCTTCGGTTCTGGTTCGGGCCAATGCCGACACTCCCCAGGATGCCGAACGTTCAAGGTCGTTTGGGGCGGCCGGTATTGGATTGTGTCGTACGGAGCATATGTTCTTTGGAGAAGAGAGGATTCGGTTGATTCAGAAGATGATATTTTCCCGGAGTGCGGAGACCCGAAAGGAGGTTCTGGATAAACTGTTTCCGTTTCAGAAGCAGGATTTTCTCGAAATCTATGAGGTGATGGGGGAGCTTCCTGTGACCATTCGTCTTCTGGACCCCCCGCTTCATGAGTTTTTACCGGATGATGAAGAGGATCGCCTCCGATTAATGAATGACCTGGGGATGGATGAACCGGGGTTTCGGCAGGTGTTGGAGTCTCTGCAGGAGCACAACCCGATGCTGGGACATCGGGGTTGTCGGTTGGGTATTACTATTCCGGAGATCACCGAAATGCAGACCCGGGCGATTATGGAAGCGGCTCTGGAGCGGAAACAGCAGGGTGTATCCGTCGAGCCGGAAATAATGATTCCGCTGGTGGGATCTGTGGAAGAGTTTCGGGATCAAAAAGAGGTTGTTGACCGCACCTGTCAGAAGGTGTTCGGGGAGTACGGCATAACGGTGGATTATCAGGTGGGGACCATGATCGAGGTTCCAAGAGCGGCTATTCTCGCGGATGAAATTGCGGAATGTGCCGACTTCTTCTCATTTGGAACCAATGACCTGACGCAGATGACCTTCGGATTCAGCCGTGACGATACGGCTGCATTTATGCCGGTGTATCTGAGAAAAGGGATCTTACAGGAAGATCCGTTTCAAAGTCTGGATCAAAAGGGGGTTGGGGCGTTGATCAATCTTGCTGTCGATCAAGGCAGGAAGGCGAAGAAGGATTTGAAAATCGGAGTCTGCGGAGAACACGGGGGAGACCCTCAAAGTATCGGATTCTTTATCTCCAGAGGGTTTGACTATGTATCGTGTTCTCCGTTTCGGATTCCTGTCGCGAGGCTGGCGGTTGCGCAGGCTGTAGATTCTTGATCCTGTAAAAGGTTTATTAGAGGTTAGCGGTGTTTTTTTGACAAGTAGGTCTTTCATTCAGATGGTTTCGAGTTCCCTGGCATGGATCTCGAAGGCGTTCTCATCAAAAAGTACAAATCGAACGAGAAAGCTCGATTCTACCTGGTCACTCTGTTGACTAATTGTTCGCAGAGCCACTTGAGCGGCACTCCGCATAGGGAAACCGAATGCTCCGGTGGAGATGGCGGGAAAGGCTATCGATGAGATACCGTTTTTATCTGCAAGTTTGACTGCGTTTCTGTAACAGTCTGCCAGCAGTTGATCCGATGGTTTATCTCGTCCATAGACTGGTCCGAGACAATGGATGATGTATTTGTTGGGCAATCCCGGAGCATTCGTGATAACGGCCTGGCCGGGTGAGATTGGGGCCAGCGGACGTGTCTCCTTTTCCAGTTCCGGATCTCCCTTTCGATGAATGGCTCCGGCCACACCCCCTCCAATTCGTAGTTCGGCATTTGCGGCATTTACAATGGCTTCAATATCAGGCTGGCGGGTGATATCTCCTATCTTCAGTTCAATAATCAAGTTGTCAATTTGCTTCTTCATACAGCTACGGGTTTACGCCTCGCTTCTCCAGAGCTTTCCAGACGAAGTCAGTCATAGACTGACAGAGGGTTTTGAAAAATTTTATTACGTTTTGTAAAAAAAGTAAATTTTTTATCAGGGTACTTGTTTATGCGAAGGATTATAGTATGCAGAGAAGGGATTGAAGTTTACAAGAGCTGGAAGAGAAAAGCCAGGATGAAACTGAAAACGGGAATGGTAGCCAAGAGGTGAAATTCTTGAAGAACGACACTCGGAAGGGGTCAACGAATATTCTGTCGGGATTATACAGGAAGTCCAACATTTTTGAATATGTAATCTTTACAGCCAGTTAAATTTAGTTGTTTGCAGGCCGGATAATGGGATGACGGCTACAGTTTCTGTTTTTACATACATACATACATACATACATAAAAAAGTCCGGCCTACTACACGTGTTGGCGCATGAGAGTAAACCGGACTAAACGATAACAGGCTTCTCTACAAGAAGCCATAACGAGAGGAATATATGCAAAAGTGCAATAAATTCGTACTTCTCTTCTCTTTCTGTGCCATTCTGGGATTTATATCAAATCTGATTATACCTGATCGTACAGAAGCTGCCAACAGTACAGATACCAAGATTGAAAATGTCCGCATTTCGGTCCACCTGGAAAATGCCACGATTTCGGAAGCTCTGGAGGATATAGAATCAAAGACCATTTTCAGGTTTCTCTATAACAAGTCGAGAGTTGAGATGCATGATTCCCGAATTCATCTGCAGTATTCTGAGGCCAGTGTCGAACAGGTTCTTAAGGACATGTCCAAACAGACAGGTGCTCATTTCCGGCAGGTCGGTCAGACGATTGCCGTCAGTTTTCCTGAAACCAATCCTACACCCATTGAAGTGGTACAATTTCGCGTGGCAGGAAGGGTTATGGACTCAGAAAATGGTGAGCTACTGCCGGGTGTAAATATTGTTATTAAAGGTAGTAACAGTGGTACGGCCACAGATATATCCGGAGAGTTCGAACTGAGTGTGCCTTCTCTGGGTGATACCCTTATGGTAACCTATATCGGTTACGAACTGCAGGAAGTGCCGATCAACGGCCGAACGGAACTGGATATTCACATGCAGCCACAGGCACTGGTGGGGGAAGAACTGGTGGTAACTGCTTTTGGAGTTTCAAGGCAAAGAGAAGCTGTTGCATATTCCGTTTCTGAAATTGACGGAGAGGCTTTGGCTACCGTACGGACCAGTAACATTGCAGATAATCTGAGCGGAAGGATCGCCGGTGTGAACGCTTCCCAGATGGGTGGTGGAGTGGCCGGAAATTCCAGCAGGGTCATTATTCGTGGAACCGGATCCACTCAGGGGAACAACCAACCACTGTATGTCATCAACGGCATGCCGATGTCCAACAACAACCGGATGGAATCTGCTTTCGGTCCGGGATCCTCCAAATCGGACAAAGGGGATGGTATCCAGCACATCAATTCCGATGATATTGAGTCGATCAACGTTTTAAAAGGTGGTGCAGCGGCTGCTCTCTACGGCAGCAAAGCAGCTAACGGAGTCATTTTGATCACAACCAAAAAAGGTTCCTCCCAGCGGGATGGAATCGGCGTTGAATTCAACTCCAATGTAACGGTCGGAATGATTAATCGGTATCCCAAACTGCAGTCGGAATTCGGCCAGGGAGTGGGGGGTCAGCGGCCTCAAACAGCCCAGGAAGCCTATGCATCCGGAAGACTGACTTTTGGAGAACGAATTTCTGATGTGGAAGGGGATCCCACCGTGAATTTTGACGGGGAAATGCGTCCCTATGTATATCACTCGATCAAGGATCAGATGCAGACGTTCTACCGGAATAGCGTGGAGTCCAGCAATACACTGGCTTTTGACGGAGGCGTCGACGGGGTTGTCTACCGGCTTTCCCTGTCAAACCTGGATGCAAGTAATATCCAGCCGAACTCCGGGTACAACCGGAAATCGGCCAACCTGAATATGCAGGCAATGCCGAGTGAAAAGCTGACGATTTCGGGAACGGTTCAATACACCTATGATGAGGGTCATAACCGGCCGATTATTGACTATGCACCGGACAATGTGAACTGGGGTGTGACTATGCTTGCCAACACGGTGCCGATTGAAGCTCTTGCACCTGGTTACTATGAAGATACCATGATTGAAAAGGAATGGAATCACGTAGCCATTGCCACCAATCCATATTTCATTGTCAACCGGATGAAGAATATGGATTCAAAGAACCGGGTCATTTCCCAGGCCAGTGTCACCTACGATATCCTGCCCAATCTCTATATCAAGGGAGATCTCATGAGGGATTTCGAAATCTGGAGCTCCGAGTATATTCAGCCGATAGGAACCGCTGCAAATCCCAACGGAGCCTACAGGGCCACTGATGAGGAGTATGCCCGATTAAGTATTCAGACGGTGATGGGGTATGACAATACCTATCATAATTTCAACTTCTCAACCCTGGTGGGTGGAAACATCGAGCGAACCGATAACAATCGTGCCCTTCATTCAGGGATTGATTTCGTCATTCCGGAGTTTTACAGCTTTTCAAATCTGGGAACAACCACTACCAATCTGGGTGTTGTACGGGAAGGGACGAATTCAGTATTTGGTTCACTGGATGTCGATTACCGGCAGATCATTTACCTGTCCTTTACCGGTCGACAGGATTGGTTCTCTACCCTCAATCTTGGGGATAACAGCATTTTTTATCCATCAGTCGGCGGTAGTCTGGTGCTCTCAAACCTCTGGGAGCTGCCCGAAAGCATTAGTTTTGCACGGGTCCGTGCATCCTGGGCACAGGTTGGAAGTGCAACTGTAAGTCCGTACGCGATTAATGAAACCTATACGCTACAGGAGGGCGGGCATCTTGGAAATCCTGTCCAGCTGATGTCAAGATCACAGGCAAACTCCGATCTGAGACCCCTGACCTCAACAACAAGGGAAGTTGGGTTTGACCTTGATTTTTTCGACAGGAGGTTTGGCATTGACTTTACCGTTTATGAGAAAAAAAATGAGGACGATATCATATCAACCAGCCTTGCCTCTTCCTCCGGGGCAACGTCCACTATCATCAATGCAGGAGAAATTAACAACAGGGGTGTTGAACTGTTGCTGACAGCGGAACCTGTCCGGAATGTCGATTTCCGGTGGAGAACCAGTTACAATCTCGGGTACAACCGGAACAGAGTCATACGACTGGCCCCTGACACCCCAGAGGGGGGGACCAGCCTGATCGGACATCCGGTGAGCATGTTCTTTGAACCCGGTATGGTATTTACCGAAGATGGCACGCCTGTCTACAACAGTACCAGTAATTATGAACTTCGTTCAGAAGCCCAGCCGATGGGGCCCGGAGTGCCCCCATGGACCATGGGTCTCTCCAATACATTCTTTTACAAGAACTTCTCTCTGGATGTTCTGCTGGATGCGAAATTCGGTAACTACTTCTATTCACAACAGCATGCTTATTTCCAGCGGTTCGGGCACGCCAAAGAGACCCTGCCGGGCAGAGAAGAGGGTTTGACGGTGACGGGTGTCGACGAGGACGGGAATCCCTTTGAACACTACTGGGCTCCCGAGCTGATGGATACCTACTACAATAACCAGGGGCAGTATCGTGCCATGTTTGTACAGGATGGAAGTTTCATCAAGCTTCGCAGTATCAGTTTCGGATACAACATTCCGGTCGGCAACATCAGTTTTCTGGAATCTGCGGAAATATCTGTGGTCGGACGCAATCTTGCGATTCTCTATTCAAAAACCGAACACTTTGACCCGGAGCAGGGGCATGACCCCACGGATAACCGACAGGTTCGGGCAGGGACTCAGCTTCCACGGACGCGGAATATCGGAATGAACGTGAACCTGAGATTCTGAAACAGCTTGGAGGCGTTGCTATCAATGAAAACTGAAAAGTCTATCATTATGAAAATCAAGTCATTAACCACACATCTGTATGCGACAGGATTGATTCTTCTGTTGGTTTCTTGTGAAGAGATTACGACAGATTTGTCACATCTGAATGAGAATCCGGACGCTGTAGAGGAACTCAACCCCAGCTACATGTTCACTTTTTCTCAGCTGGGGCTTCATGGGAATTTTCAAAGCTATGTCTGGACGGCAAGCCAGGCGATGCAGCATTTCTCCACACAACATGAAGTGCCCGCGCCTGGTGACAAGTATTTCAGCGAGACCGGGGCCAGAGCCATGTGGCAGTGGTATACGGGAGGAACGTCCGCACAAACTGGTGTATCGACAGCCGGCCTCCGGAATATCCAGCGAGTTATCCGGGAGGTGGAGGGTTCCCCCGAAGATGTGAACAAACTATCGGCAGCGCGTATCATCAAGGTTTACATCTTTCACATTATGACAGACATCCACGGCGACATTCCCTATAGTGAAGCTTTGCGTGCGGATGAGGGAATCCTTCAACCGAAGTATGATACGCAGGAAGAGATCTACATTGATATGTTGAATGAACTGGATGAAGCAGCCAGCGCTTTTACCGCGGGACAGCCAACTTTCGGAGGTGCCGATCTGTTCTATAATGGAGATGTGGTTCAGTGGCAGCAGTTTGCCTATTCGCTCATGCTCCGCCTGGCCATGCGTTTGACGGAAGTTCGTGAGGATCTTGCGGAAGAGTATGTTCGTAAAGCCATCGAAGGTGGTGTGATCACCGAAGACGCAGATATAGCTAAAATCGATTACAGCGGGAGTGGTACAGAAGCAGAACGTAGTCCGAAAGCCGAACATCTGCTACTTGTCGATTTCTACAATCCACAGGCAAACAGGGAAAACAGACATGGCGGAAAATATTCCGCAACCTTTATCGATCAGCTTAAGGAGACCGACGATCCCAGACTGGAAGCGATATCTGTTGTTTGGCGGCCGTCGAATCAGCCGGACCGGCTGGTGGATATGTATACCGATCCGGAAATGCAGGAAGGTCTTGAAAGTGGTGTTCATTTCAATACCCCGGCAAATTACTCGGATCTTTCGGAGCCGCACCCGAATACGGTCCTGAATCATGACTCTCCCATGCTGGTTATGACCAACGCCGAGACCTACCTGCTTTTGGCTGAAGCCAGTCTCCGGGGGTGGTATTCAGGAAGTGAGGAGGAAGCCTATAATGAAGCGGTCCGTGCCGGGATGCGGCAATGGGCGTTGTTCGGCAGCGACGGAATTATATCTGCCGATCGGATTGAAACCTATCTGGAGGATAACCCCTACCCTGCCAGTGGAACCTTTGAGGAGAGACTGGATCGTATCAGTACGGAGAAGTGGACGTCCCTTTTCCTGGATTATTATGAGGTCTGGGCTAACTGGAGGCGAACCGGATACCCGGAGCTTACGCCGGCAAATTATCCTGGGAATATTACCGGCGGAACCATTCCGAGACGATTGATCATACCTGACTCCGAACTGAATGATAATGAAGAGAATTTCCTGGATGCTCTGGAGCGACAGGGAGTGGGGAATGACTATACCAGTACTGTCTGGTGGGATCCGATGCACCCGCAGCAGCAGTTGAATTAGTAGTCAAAGCGACAATTCTTCCAGGATCTGTTTCTTTTAACGGACAGACCTGGAGGAATCAAAAGATGGTGAAACCCCCAAGTAAAGAAAGAAGATCGATGAAGCAGAACCTACTTTTCTTTTTGATGCTATTCATTTCTTTCTCCTGTACGAATTCAGATAAAGAACCGTCTCCCGATGTTTATGAACGGCTGGAGGAGCTTGGAATCGAGCTGGAAGGGCCAGGGCCTCCCCCGTTTAATTTTGTTTACGCCGTTCGGTCCGGGAATCTCATTTTCATGGCATCCCACGGCCCCTACAAACCGGGAGTTGGTTATCTGTCAGGTAAAGTCGGTGAAGGCCAATTGTCAATAGAAGAAGGCCGTGAAGCCGCCCGATTAACGGGTATATCCCTTTTGAATTCTCTGGATCAGGAAATCGGTGATCTGAACAGAGTGAAGCGCATTGTCAAAGTCTTCGGGATGGTCAATGCGGTCCCTTCCTTCAGGGAACAGCCCCAGGTTATTAATGGCTTTTCTGACTTGATAATTGATGTATTCGGGGAAGAGAAAGGCAAACATGCCCGCGCAGCAGTTGGAATGGGTTCGATGCATGGAGTCGTGGGAATCGAAATGATCGTAGAAATAGAAGAGGAAGGTCTGTTGTCAAAGCTCTTCAACTAACCCCTTATTATCACACAATCACTGGTGCCATAATGAACCATACGAAAATAAACCCAGGAGTTTCCCGCCGGAAATTTCTAGAACGAATGTCTCTCAGTGCAGTTGCTCTTCCATGGGCACTGTCCGCAGGATCGGAAGGGCAGGGCCGGGATGCAAAACCGATCGCTGCTACTAGCAACCTTATAATTGAGGATATTGAAATTCATGAAATCTCTCCGCCGTTCCAGGAGTTTAACGCCTCTTGGCTCACCCAATATTATGGACTGGATATTCAGTACCGGGGGATTTACATCCTGCGAATGGGGAACGGTCTGACAGGGTATGGGGAAAGCTGGAAATCTGCACCTGACAGGGAGAGTTTCAGGGGGTATATCGGGCAAACCCTTTTTGATGTACTCAACCACACCAACAATGCGGCTTTGAATATGGCAGTTCATGATGTTATCGGGAAGCATCTTGGAGTGCCGGTCTGGAAACTCATTGGTCCGAAAATTCGCTCCTGGGTGCCGGTAGCTGCATGGACGGCATCCCAACCGCCCGAAGCGATGGCGAAGGAGGTGATTCACGCCTCCCAAAAAGGATATCGGTGGCTGAAGTACCACCCGGATGTTTTGCAGAATGTGATTGCTCAGACAGAAGCCATGCAGAGAGTGGCTCCATCCTGGTTCCGTATCCACTATGATTTTAATGGATATTCGAGCGTGGAAAGCATGGCTCCTGTTCTCAGAGAATTGGAAAAATTTCCGATTGCCGGTCGTTTAGAGGACCCCATCGAGGCCAGTGATTATGAAGGTTATCGCCTTTTACGTGAAAAATGTGCCATCCCCGTACTGAAACATCGCGGGTCGACAGAAAGTGACCTGCTCGAAAACTGTTGCAACGGAGTGGTCATTGCGAGCTCCGTCCGAAATGATCAAAAGCTGGACTTTCTGGCTGATCTCGTCAACACGCCCCTGCTATTTCAGCATGTAGGTGGAGGAATCACTCAGGCATATATGTCTCATAAGGCAGCAGTCTTTCCCATGGCGGAGCTGGACCATTTGACGGGCAGTAATATTTGGATGGATGATGTAATCGATGAACAGATTGAGGTCGTCAATGGAAAAATCAAAGTGCTGGATGAGCCGGGTCTTGGGGTGACGGTTAATGAAGAGAAACTGAGAAGATATTCAACGGACAGGATGAACAATCAATACAAGCGTCTCCTGACTCGGGTACGTTACGAAGGAGGTCTCGTCCTGTTTTTCCGCCATAACGGTAATACATTTGAGGGGAATCAGCGTTTTATGGGTTTTCGCCATGGTGAATATCACGCATCGCCTACCTTGCGTGCCAATATACCGCCTTCCGATCTGCCGGGCACTTTGTCGGGTTATGCGAACCCTGTGATCACGGAGTTCTGGGAAGATGACTCGACAGAAGCTTTTGAGCAGATGTGGAGACGTACAGAATCGGGCTCAGTATGGATGGAGGATGAGGAGGCTACTTAATGAAAGCAAAACCGGCCTTATTGCTGATCCTGCTCCTCTTTTTCGTCTCCGATTCCCTGCTTTATGCGCAGGTTGAATCGAAAGTGACAATCGTTGCTCCTGTCGGAGAGGTCCTCTACTATACCCATCAATGGGAGGGAGAGCGATCTCCTGACGGCAGACCCTATGTTTCGGATGACCTGCTGGAAAGACTGAAGAGGATACAAGTGGAAGATGTCTGGCAGTTATTGCACGAAATGGGCTATGAAAACCAGTTTGAAGGAGGTTGGAAGATGCTTCACATCGATCAGCCGATGGTTGGAAGAGCTCTGACAGCACTTTATATGCCCAGTCGTCCGGATGTGGAAGAGAGAGTTACCGAAGAAGGCTGGGCGGCAGGTCATGTCGGGCCGATGAATTCCTGGCCGATCGATACGCTCCAGCTGGGAGATATTTATGTGGCCGATGCTTACGGAAAGGTGGAAGAAGGTGTACTGATTGGAGGTAATCTCGGCAATTCCATCTATGGCAGAAGTGAAAACGGGGTTCTTTTTGACGGTGGTGTTCGTGATGTGGCAGCATTACGGGAAATCGAGGGGTTCAATGCAGTGGTACGGGATTGGGATCCGAAGTACCCCGAAGGGATGATGCTTGCGGGCATTAACATTCCTGTGCGAATCGGGCAGGTTACCGTGCTACCTGGCGACGTGATTCTGTCAAAAGAGGTAGGGACAGTGGTTATTCCCCCACACCTTGTGGAGGAGGTTGTGATAACTGCAGAAATTATTTCCCTTAGAGATGAATTTGTTCATGAACGGGTTCGGCAAAACGTCTACACCCCCGGTCAGGTTGATACAAGGTGGACGAAAGAAATAGAAGAGGATTTTCTGGAATGGATACAGGTGGATGAACGAATTAACCGCCTTCCTGTTCCAGTCAGCGAAATGCAGGAGTTTATGCAGCACCGGACCTGGTAGCTTCCTGCTTGTAACTATATAAACAAAAACTCTCCCGGTATGAATAAAACAAAACACTCCCGACGATCCATGATACATTCCCTCTTTGCGACTGTCGCAACGGCAGGCGCCGGAATCCTTGGATTGACGAATCTGTCTTCATGTACCCGCTCCCCAGAATCAGGGCAGGATTCCCCAACCGTTATATTGAGTGACCCTACATCCCGAAGCAGCAATCTGCCGTATTGGTCGGAATGGGTGATGCATAACGGCCTTGTCTATATTGCCGGTAAGGGAGTCCATTTTGAGGGGGATATTTCAGAACACACGACAGCCACACTCAACCTGATTGGAGAAATACTTGAAGATGCGGGATCTTCCATGGAGAATGTGCTGAAAGTGAATGTCTATCTGGATAATATGGAGGATTATAAGGCAATGAATGAAGCCTATTTGGGAAGATTCGGGGACCATCCTCCGGTTCGTACGACAATTGCTTCACCGGGTGGCATACCGGGCAATGCCCTGGTCGAAATTGACTGCATTGCTAAGTTGAAAGATACCTGAATGTCATGGTTCTTTGTTCTTTCATCAATGCGGAGAACAGGCGGTGGGAGTTCTGGATGATGTTTATTATAGCATTCGGAATGACAATGCATCCTCTGGCTTGCATTACTTTGTGAAAACCGTGCTGAATGCTCAGGAGGCCGTGTTGACCGCATCAGCCAGCGGTGCATTCTTGTGTTAAAAGTCTTGAGCGTTCCACCCTGAGCCTTGTAATTTTCATACTCCTTCCAATCCATTCATACGCCGGAGAATCGGCTTCAAAGAAGAAAAAATGAAACGACGAGACGTTATAAAGAGTTTAGCACTTCTGCCATTTGCTGGAAGTGTTCTTCCAATTGAATCGCTGGTTGCAACTCCTGCTAAAAAGGAACGTATTCCTTCATTGACCCAACGACAGGAATCCCCCCTTCATCGCGAGGCTTTTGTAATGGACGGACATGTACACGTAATGAGCCGACAATTATTACAAGGGCTCGACATTGGCGATCGTTATTCGGATGGGACCGTGGATTTGCCACGTGCGATCGAAGGGGGTCTTGACGCCATGTTCTTTAGCGTATATACAGAGGAAGACTACTATCCGGGTCGGCATGAAGTGAAGAATACATTTCGTGTCGTCGAACTGGCGCTGGAGCAGATCGAAAAAAATAACGATGTCATCGAGCTTGCATTGACGGCCTCCGATATTGAGCGGATCAACCGTCGAGACAAGATGGCTGCATTTCTTGACTTGGAAGGTGCGTTTGACCTTGAGGGGGATCTCCACCTGCTTCGCGCACTTTACCGTTTGGGCCTTCGCTCCGCTCAGCTAACGGCACATAATGTGACAAACGCGTTCATTGATGCCACCGCGGCAAAACGAAGATGGGGCGGAATCAATGATCTCGGGAGGACTATTATTGCCGAGATGAACCGGCTTGGGATGGTGATCAACGTTGCTCATGCTTCCGACGAAGGGATCTATCAGGCAGTGGAAGCGAGTGATTACCCGGTGGCCTATACGCATGGCGGTTTCCGCGGCATTGTTGATCATCCGCGATGTATCACGGACGAGAACGCCGTAGCGCTTGCAGCCAAGGGAGGTGTAATCGGCATTCAATTCGGGAATGTCTTTAATAACCCGAAGTTTTCGAAATGGACATCGACGAGTCCACTGCCACCGACCCCTGGTGCGCCAAATATGGAGACCGATCCCTCCCTGACGATCGCCGAAGTTGACAGCCAGGTGGCCGCGGGGCTGCCGTTCACCTTTCGATCTCATATTCCGGATGAATACAGGATGAGTGTGGATCAACTTGCCCGAGTCATCGATTATGGTGTGCAATTGGTAGGTGAAGATCATATTGCGCTGGGCGCAGACTTTGATGGTGGGCCTAAGCTCCCGCACGAGATTGAAACAATCAGCGATTATCCACAGATCACCCTGGCGATGCAGCGGCTGGGCTACAGTGAGGAGCGAATCAAAAAAATCCTGGGCCTGAACTGGCTCCGTCTGATTCGGCAGGTAACCGAGGGAAATGAGGAATGATAGAGGAACCAGTGAACTACGGAACCATTAAACTTATCGATTCCCGGCGGGTTGATTGAAGACATTTATTCCTCCTCACCGTATTGGGGGATTATGGTTGTCGTTGATCACCCTCCAATTCGTAGTTCGGCATTTGCGGCATTTACAATGGCTATTTTTAATTTCCCTGTCTCAAATGGCTGCTGCAGCCACAGTTTGGTTCTGGTCCACAGGAGGAATCACTTTTTCTTGGAGTACAATCTGCAAACCCACCGGCTGAATCTTGGACAACAGCGCAGACCTCATAAATCATTTTTTTAATTCTGTTGCGTCCTCGCTGAACTTTCGACCGAAGTGTGATGTAATTCATCCCAAGCATTTCAGCAACTTCTTTTTGGCTGTAGCCTTGGATTTCAGATAGTGTGATTATTTGCTGATACTCTTCAGGTAATCGATTGATAAATCCACTTAAGCAGCCTGCCAGTTCCTTATATGCACTTGAAACTTCCTGATCCGTAAAAGAATTGAGAGGCAGATTATCAATATCAACAGACGATTTTCTGGTCCGGTAAAAATCAATAATCTGATTATTGGCAATGGTAAATAACCAGCTCTTCAGGCTTTGACTTTCCTTAAGCTGATCGGATTTACTGATTAGTTTTATAATTACTTCTTGATAAATATCCTGAGCATCTTCATGAGATTGAACTTTGCTCTGAATAAAATTGATCAGGTACTCTCCGAAATTTTGCTGTACTTCAATGATTTCGCTTTGCGTCATAACTTAATGTAGGAATTTTGCGCCAAATGAACATCAGTATGAAACCGAGAATAACAAATGGCAGAGTTGTATTTAAAAGGGCAAATATATTCAGTGCGATAAGTGACCCAACGGCTGATCCTAAATCCCGGGAAGTACTCATCGTTGTTAGAACATCGAAATTATTGGCAGCCGGGTAAAACACCAGTAGTCCTTCAATAGCCAAAGAGGAAATAAAAATCCAATTGTCGGTAGCTGTTGGTTTTTGGAGTGAGAACGGTTTGATGCGTTGTTCTGCTGATTTGAAATCCGGCAAAAATGAATGACAGGTAAAAGCAAAATAACAGCAAAAGACCAGCTTAGAAAAGTCGGTTCAGCACAAGCCAACGGTAAATAAAGACATTCCTAATGCATCTCCTTTTACAGGTAGATACACGTACAACTAGGCATCGCCCATACTTCCAACAGCCATCAATATGGAAGACCAAATGGACGGAGTCAGAGCAGAGGTTTTAAATCTTTTCAGGCGATAGGATGCTGTAAATTCGTCTATATATGCGAATAGCTGATTCATCAACTGTTAAGACGAATGACTTTTTAGATTGATGCAGGTGATGAAAAAAAAGGCAAAATAAATTGCCCTTTTTCCAGCTATGTATGACTTAACAACAAGAAGGCTGCACAGCTGCTGGCTGACCGGCGGGAGCTAAATTACAACCACAACCAGCTTCTCCTTCCGCTTTCTTCTGTTCATCCAATGCGCAGCATGCATCGTCATTATTTGTAGGCGTACCTCCACAGCATCCTGATACTGCTACCGGTTCTTCCATTGTTTGTTTCGTATTTTCCATGGTTTCAGTATTTGCATGGTTAGTATTTGATGGAGAGCAACATGCTCCCTCTTTGGAATTTTCTTCTTCCTGTGATACTGGTTCCGGTCCACAACATGCAGCTCCGGCAGCCCCGGAATTATCTGTACTGCATACTCCCGTTTCCGGTAAGTTTAACTCTACCCGTCTTGCGGCCTCTTTGTCACCATCCAGCCATGCAGCTATGGAGCGCACCTGTTCATATCCGGTAGCCATCAAAAAAGTGGGTGCTCTGCCGTAGCTTTTGCTGCCAACGATGTAGAAATTCTGCTCGGGTTGGCGGAGTTCAAGTTCCCCATGTGGACGAACCGTGCCACAGCTGTGAATATTTGGATCAATCAATTCTGCAAGTTCCGGTACACTTTCCAAAGCCGGATCTGTTTGAACTCTTACTTCCCGAAGAATGGATAAATCGGGTCTGGCTCCTGTATTAGCTATAATTTCATCAACTTCCGGTATTTCTTTGAATGTTCCGTTGATGAACCCTTTGATATTCATTTTTCCTTTGTTGGCACGGATTTCATGTATGAAATAAGGAGTATGAATTTCCAGTTGTCCCGTTTTTACCAACTCTTCAATTTTAATACCTAAAGTACCCCTGGCTTCCAGTGCGTCATCTTCTTTTCCCCCGTATATACTTGATAGTTTATCTGTACGAAGTACCCAATGCATTTTGGTTTCGGGATGTTCATCTTTCAACTTCGCCAAGTCCAGCAGGGAGTTAATTGCTGAATGGCCAGCGCCAACAACCATCACATTTTTATTTGCATAACGCTCTCTGTTTTCGTTCAGGATATCAGGAATCCGATAGGCGATATGTTTTGCTTGTTCCAGTTCACCGGTAGCAAAAATACCACCCGCTCCTACAGGATTAGGATTTTCCCATGTGCCCGAAGCGTCAATAACACCCGATGCTTCATAAGATCTAAAGTTTCCATTTTCCTGCACTTTTATCAGGAAGGGAATGTCTTCTCGTCCCCATGATTTCATTTTATCTTTTCCACGTTTAGTGATCGAAACTACTTTTGTGGAAAGATGAATATTCGGCTCCATCTGTGGGTGCAAACTCAATGGCAGTAGATATTGACTGACAATTTCTTTTCCGGTGGGTAAATCTTCCTCGTTCGGTTGATTCCAGCCATTGCTAGCCAATAACCGTTCGGCGGCTTTATCAATATTATACTTCCAGGGAGTGAATACACGAACATGCCCCCAATCCAAAAGATTGGCTCCGATTGAAACTCCCGCTTCAAATAGAATAAAAGGAATATTTCTTTCGGTAAGATGGGCTGCGGCAGCCATACCAACTGGTCCGGCTCCGATAATTGCTACTGGATAATCTCTGATTGTCATAATCTTAATGTTTTTAGGATTTATCATTAAGACGAACAGATTCAGAAATGATGCAGTAAAGAAGAGATTTATTTTTCAGTCATTTAAAAATAAGGAGGGAGAGTGGTGATTTTAATTAGCCAAGATAAATTCACCAAACCTCATGAGAGAGATTCGAAGTAACTATCCACTTCTTTTATTGTTTGACGGGCAGAACGACCAACCCCAATCAGCGTTGCCGAGGCAAAGCCTGTCCATCCACCATAACCAACCAGCCACAAACCGGTAACATTAGATGCCCGGGTTCCTTGTGTCTTTATTTTTCCTTTTGAATCAGTATCGGTTAGATTATTTAAATGATCTGTTGCATAATCAAAGCCTGTACACCAGATAATTGCATCAAATGTTTCTTTTTTGCCATCCTGCCAAATGATGCCATCTTCATAGATTTCCTTAAATCTACCGTCGGAATTCAAGATGTTTCTGTCTCTGGCCTCTTTGACAGAAGGCACCATCACAATGTTCCCCAAATTGTAATTAGAAGCATCGAATTTTTCTCCTCTTTTTTGGGCATTATATTTTGCTGTAGCAACATTAAACAAAACTCTACCATCCACAACGTCTGGTAGAAAATCAGGTTCATTTGCTGTTGCCCAGGAAGTTTTTGCTACTTTTGCGACCTCAGCTAAAATTTGTGCTCCGGAATTGCCTTCACCTATAATTAGTACTTTTTGTCCATTGTATGGCTTCGGATTCTGATAATGAGCAGAGTGGATTTGCTTTCCCTGAAAAAGATCTTTTCCAGAAATATCCGGTATAAAGGGTTTATGCCATATTCCGGTAGCTGATATAACAGTCCGGCTTTTAAAATTCCCTTCATTGGTCTGTACCTCAAAAATATCTCCACTTTTTACTACATCCTGCACCTTTACTTTTCTTTTTACGGGGAATTTATACCGCTGCTCATACTTGCATAGATAGTCTATAACTTCCTGTTTGGTTGGAAAGGCATGTTCGGATTTCGGCATAAACCAGCCGGGAAGTGAGCTGTATTTTGCAGGAGAGAAAAGAGTAAGAGAATCCCAGGTATGCAACCAGGAGCCGCCGCATTTTTCTTGTTCATCCAGAATAATGTAGTTCAGATTTGTTCTGCGAAGATAGTAGCCACAGGCAAGGGCGCTTTGCCCGCCCCCAATAATTATCAAATCAAGCATGTACAATTTTGATTAGACATTTCACCTAAAGATAACCATCTGTTAGGTAGGGGTTTTAAAAGGCAGCTAATGCTGTTCGCTTATTCCCATCCAGGAATGGATGTTGTATTGCAAGACTGGCAATATAGCTTGCTGCCATTCCGAATATGTCTTAAAGAAAGTCTCCACCAAAATTCGCTTTTGGCGCATCAACACAAGCCTCGACGCCTTCTCTGTCACGAATCGTTGGATCTCCACCAGAAGTCTGAATCTCTTGCTGATGAATGAACAATATTTCTTCCAGTGTGAAAAAGGAAGGTTCACTCATTAC
>JBBDRW010000080.1:0-1187 GCA_040905265.1 Balneolaceae bacterium
TCTGCTGATCTTGAGACATATTTTGCATCTGTTCAATCATCTGCTGCATGGTCATGCCGCTACCGGCCCCTCCATTCTGCTGATTCATAATCTGATCGATGAGGGTTGCAATCATGGAAGTGAGATCGTTGATACCGCCCAACGATTCACGGGTTGCAATGCCGGCTCCACGCTGGTTTCGATCTATCATATGATCCAACGATCTTCCCAACATGTTTTCTACTTCAGCCTTCTTTCGGTTAACTTGATTGGGAATACCGGGCAACTCAGCAGAGACTTGAAAAATAGTATCTGCCACAATCGTAAACTGATCGTTTACATTTTTCTGCTGTCGCGCCAAATCCACAAATCCAAGACTTTGGGTGCGGGTTTCCGCAGCTGTCTGAGTCAGATACTCTTGCATAGTCGAGAGTTCCAGTAGGGTATAGAGAGCTCTTTGAAGGGCGATAATATTGACTTGAATCTGCTGACCACTCATCTGTTCAATTGACGTACGGAATCGCTTCGCTTCACTCATCATCTGCTCTCCGATCTGCTCTTGTTGTTCCTGTACCTCGCCTGATGGCGACGATTCACCTCCTTCTTGTTCTCGACCAACCTGCTCACCCAATTGATCTATTTGTTCACGGATCGACTCCAGTTCCCTTTGACCCTCTTCTTTAATCTGTCGAAGCCTTTCTGCAGATCGGGAGGGTGGGTTACTGTCGAGCCGTTCCAATTGGTCTGATATAGAATCCAGATCATCCTGTAGATTCTGAAGCTCATTGTTAAGTTGATTGATAGACTCTTCCGGATTTTCCATGATCCGTTCAGCCATATCCTCATATTGAGAAGCTAACTTATCCAGGTCACTGTTCATTTTCAGCTGTTTGAATAGCTCTGCAGTTCTCTCGAGTCGTTCCCGATAGAGATTTTCATTGAAGGATACATTTTCTAATGCTCTTTCAAGATCTTGTTGAGACATGTTCTCCAGTGCCCGTTGCAACTCTTCCATCGCCTCTCGAAGAGCAGGATCATCAAGTTCATTCATCAACTGCTGGAGCTCCCTGTAGGCACGTTGGGTCTCTTCAGATACCCGATTGTTCTGCTCCATATCTGATCGTAACTCATTGAATTTTTCATTCATCTCCTGAACAGATTCATCAATGAGCGCCTGGCGATCCCTGATATCTTCTAAAAGCTGCTCT
>JBBDRW010000081.1:0-1186 GCA_040905265.1 Balneolaceae bacterium
TAGATGAGGAGGAAACGGCAGCTGTTGCACCGGAGCCTGAAGTAGCCATGGAAGAAACGGAAGCCCCACCGCCGGTAGTATCAGCTCCGGAACCGGCCCCGGTACAACAACAGGGTATGGTGGATCAGATCCTGGGGCTGGTAACGGGTAATATAATGATTACGGGCGGCGCAGCCGCTCTGTTGGTGTTGCTCGGCCTGTTCGCGTACGCCCGCAAGCAAAAAGCCGGTGCGGCCGAAGAGGACACTGCCGTCCTGCCTGATTTCCCCGATTTTGACGGTCAGGCGGATGAAACCGGAATGCCGGAGACAGCCGGACCGGAGATCAGTGCTGATAGCGAACCCGGGTCAGATAAAGATGAATTTGACGTTGAAATTGACACAGGGGTAGAAGATGGCGAGGAGAAGCCTGCCGAGGCAACAGCCGCTGAAAGCGATAGCGATGACAGCGGCGCGGACGCGGATGAAGATCCACTGGCCGAGGTGAATGTCTTTCTTGCCTATGAACATTTTGATCAGGCTGAAGAGTTTGTCCGCGATGCGATTAAAAAGGAGCCTGAAAACCTTGATTTTCACAGCAAGCTGCTCGAAGTATTCTATTCGTCCGGTGACAAGGCCAGGTATGAAGAGGAAGCAAAGGTTCTGCATGAACTCGTTGATGGAGAAGGCCCGCATTGGGAAATGGCGACGATTATGTGGCAGGAACTGTCACCCAATCGTTCCTTGTTTGAAGAGGCTGATGATGAAGACGATGATGCCGGTGAGGATATTACCTCCAGTCGGGGTATTGTCGATCTGACTGCCGATGATGATTCAGTTGCAGGGACTGCCGATGATGATGCGGGACTGGATTTTGATCTGGGGACAGACAGCGGCAAGGATTCATCTGAACGGGCCGATACAGATGACGTACTCGACATAACTGCCGGTTCCGAAGATGTCCTTGATGTCACAGCAGCAACCTCTGAAGATGCAGCAGACGAGGATCTGCTTGATGTGACAGCCGCGGTCGGACTTGACAGCTCGGGTGCTTCCGAAAACAGTGATGATAACTGGCTGGACATCGAATCAGAATCCGGGACCGAATCCGATGATAAAAATCCTGATACTTCTGCGACCGGCGACGACGATTTGCTTGATGTGACGGCGCATACAGATATTGATACGGATGATAATGAAGACCTGCT
>JBBDRW010000082.1:0-7002 GCA_040905265.1 Balneolaceae bacterium
ATAGATGGCCTGGAGAGTACCCATCGAACCGGATGAATACATCCGGTAGTCGAATCGAAGATCCCGAACGGTTCCCCCGGTAATTTCGATACCCTCCAGATCCATCAGGATGGAGTTCAGCCGGGTCAGGTCAAATTCGCCTAGAGTTCCTGCAACGGTGATGATTTCGGCGCTGTTCTCTGTGTACATTCTGATTTCAGTTTCAAGAGCTCCAGCCCTGTTCAGCAGACTGCGAGCATGGAGCTGCACACCCACGTCAGTTCTGTTGTTTACCTGCAGAAGGGTAGCATCCGTGTCGGCGAAATGGATCGTGCCGGGCCGTACACCCTCCTCATCATATTCCGAATACCGGATATCTGTACTCCGGAACTGAATGGTGTCCAGGGAGACTACAAAGGGGAGGTTCAGAAGTATCTGCCGTGGCAGCGGTTTTGGCTCTCTGTCCGGGTTGCGGGGAATCCGTTTGTCCGACGTTACATGGAGATCGGCGTTCTCAACCCTCACCAATCCGGCGACTATGTCCCGATTCTGCAAATAAGAGCCGAGATCCAGGCCGGTTACCGAGACACTGTCAACATCAAATTCAATAAGATCAGTGCGATAATCCAGGGCGCTAAAATAGGCTTGTTCAGAGTAAAGATTTTCAACCCGTATTCGGCCGCTTTTAAATGAAGAATCTCTCTCCGAGACAGAGATCGTCTCGGCTGAAAGCTGATAATTCCCGCCCGGGAGCTGATACTCAAAACGCTCGGAATTGAGATCCAGATTTCGAATCAGGGTTCCAGGTTCTGTTTCATGATCCGGGCGGTAGGAGATCGGGCCTGCCGCCACCTGAAGGCCGTAGAGGGTACCCGAACCGTCCGTTCCTGACGGAAATCGGAGTTCGCCGTTTTTCAGGAGGATGGTTCCAAGATCTATCGGAGCTGATGTTCTGCCGGAGTAGTCGATTGACGTGAGGGTCGGCAGTTGGGTGAGGTCTATCATGAAACGGTCTGCCTGGAAAGATCCGGCCGACAGTTCACCCCTGACTGCACTCAACAGGCCGATTGATCCGGCCGTCAGATACTCCGTCTGGAAGAGAACCACTTCCTGATCCTCTCGGGTGGCCATGAAGGTAACATCCTCCAGATGTAATGTCCGGGTGAAGAGATTGAAACGGGCCGAACCGATCCCTGCTTCCAGCTGCTCCTCCAGATGCCGGTTTGCCAGATCCTCAAGCCGCTCCGGTGTTACATATAGATAGAGGGCTGCCGATGCAGCCAGTATCAGAAACAACAGTAGAGATAGTGAAATCAGGAGGAATTTTTTCATAGTGAAAGAGTCATGTGTTCAAAGGTAGCTGCCCGGGAGTTCGATAGATGCCTGGAGTTTTATATAACGCCAATCAGCCATTTCTGTTTCCCTGTATGCTCCTTGTCGGATTCCAAATCAAATTCATCCCGGATATCAACGGAGACCTTTTCAGCAGAATTCCTATATTATTGCCGGACGGTGGTGGACGAAGCCTGAACATACGATCACGCCAAACAAGATCGTATCAGGTAGTTTGAAGCATGTGATTAGTGCGTTCGTCCACGGAGTATAAGTGTTAACCAACCGGGAGAATTGGTGTGGATTTAATTTGGGTCGGTTTCGCATTTGTTATTGGCAGTATTGTATCCAGGCTTCGGATTCCCCCACTGGTCGGGTATCTGGTAGCTGGCCTCTTACTCTCTATGACCGGTTATGAAGGAGGAGAGACGCTTCATCAGATATCTCATCTGGGCGTTATATTCCTGCTTTTTACGGTCGGGCTTCATATCAACCTGAAAAACATTCTTCAACGGGAAGTATTCGGTGTCGGCCTTGCTCATCTGATCCTTTCAACGGCCATCTTTACTCCCCTCTCTCTCATGTTCGGCATGGACCTGGAGGCTGCCGTTATTATCGGGATTTTACTAGGCTTCTCCTCTACAGTACTGACAGCCAAGATGCTGGAGTCCAGAAATGAGCTTGGGGCCTATTACGGGCGAATAGCCATCGGGATACTGATTCTGCAAGATTTGGTGGCGATCGGGCTTATCGCCTATTCGGGGGGAGGAGTTCCGAATGTGTGGGCACTCCTGCTGTTGGGGCTCCCGCTGCTTCGGCCTCTTTTTACATGGCTTCTGGCACTGATCAGTAAGGATGAATTGATGATGCTTCTGGCCCTGACCCTTGCTATGGGAGGGGACCTGCTCTTTTCAGCGGTGAACCTGAGTGGTGAACTGGGGGCACTTGTCATTGGAATGCTCTTTGCGAATGACGAGCGGAGCGAGCAGCTTGAAAAGAAGATCTGGAGCATCAAGGAGGCGTTCCTGGTCGGCTTCTTTCTGGAGATCGGCCTGGGTGGGTTCCCGGATTCGGACTCGTTTTCCTTTATCGGGTTGATGCTGCTCCTGCTTCCGGTAAAAGCGACGCTCTTTTACGGCCTCTTTATGATATTCAAACTTCGAGCAAGAACAGGCTATCTGGCAACCACAACCCTGACAGTGTATAGTGAGTTTACCCTGATTGCCGGAGCTGTCGCTGCATCCGCCGGGCTCATACCGGCTGAATTTATTGTTATACTCGGCCTTCTAACGGCTCTCTCCTATATGGCCAATACAGTAATCATTGTCAATGAGAACCGAATCTGGAGTATAATCGGATCACTTCTGAACCGTTTAGAGCGGAATGTCAAACACCCGGACCACCAGCCGATATCACTTGGAGCTTCCGAGTATCTGATTATCGGGTTGGGTGCAGCCGGAGCCTCTGCCTATGACTATATCAGGGAGAAGGGAGAAAAGGTGACCGGTTTTGATATCAATCCGGATATCATCAAAAAACATATCGATGCCGGACGGCGGGTCCTCTATGCGGATGTCCAGGACAGCGATTTATGGGAACAGCTTGACATGTCCAATGTAACATCGATTCTCATTACCATGTCTACCAACATAGACCTGAAACTTCAAATCGTGAAGCTGATCCGGACCAAGAACCGCTATAAAGGCAAGATTCTTGTCCTGACGGCCAATGAGCGGGAGACCGAAATGATTAAGGCGGCAGATGCAGACCCGGTCTCCATTCCGGCGGTACAGATCGGGGAGAGGATGGCAGAGGTGAGTATGGAAGAGGGGGCGTCCTGAACCGGTTACGATTGGCCGGTTCCTAACCGGATCCGTTCAACCAGTTCTGTTTTTTCCTGTTTCTGGTACCAGTCATTCCCGACAAATTCCAGTTCCTGAATGAGAGTGCTTCCGAACTCTTCGTTACGTACTGAAGACAGTGTCTTGAGAAACCGTTCTTTGTTGCTGAGGGGCTTTTTGAACCGGAGTGCCGTCATATGGGCAGTTTGTCGGTGGTAGCGCCGGTCGATGGTATGCTGCAGATCGGAATGTTGAAAAGAGGCTCGAAGCCGATCCCGGAGTTCGTTGAGCCGGTTCTCTTCGGGGAAGCCCTGAATGAGTATCGATGAGGGTGAAGCGGTTACGCCGTGAAAGGTGATCCGGAACGGGGAGACAGATTGAACCACGGGCCGGATCAGACTGAGATAAGCCTCCCGGTCGATCTGATCCAGTGTAAACCCGCTGTGGCACGAGATAATTGAGAGAACAGTAATGTGAAGGTCTGTGCCGGGGTAGCTGTATTGGCCGGGAGCTGATGCAGAGAGGTGCTTCAGTAACTTGAGAATCTTCTCCCGAACGTTTCCAGACGGACGTGCCAGAAGCGTAATGCCGTATCGGTCGTCCGATTCGGCATTCAGCATCGGGTCCAGCTCAAAATCACCCATTCGGAACTTCTCTGTGGAGTGTTCCCAGAGTTCCTGATAACGGGTTTCCAGATTCATCAGAGCGTGTTTATGAAACCTGTTGAGAAGCGATCCAGCGGTTCACCTCCTGTTCGAGCAGGTGGAGTGGGAGAGATCCGCTTCCCAGGACTGTGTCGTGAAACGCGCGGATGTCAAACCGGTCGCCCAGCTGCTCTTCGGCGTGTGCCCTCAGCTCTTCAATCTTGATCATGCCAATCTTGTAAGCGGTCGCCTGGCCGGGTATGACCATGTACCGGCGAACTTCGGCCCGGATCGCCCCCTCTGCAATCGATGAATTCTCGTTCATGTAGTTGAAAGCGTCCTCTTCGGTCCACCCTTTGGTGTGGAGGCCGGTGTCGACCACAAGCCGGATAGCCCGCCAGATCTCGGAGACGAGCCGCCCGAATTCGGAGTAGGGGTTTTCATATCCTCCCATCTCCCTGGCCAGCTTCTCCGCGTAGAGCGCCCACCCCTCGGTGTAGACCGTTGAACGCTCCTGAGTCCGGAATTGGGGCACGGTCTCCAGCTCTTGTGCGATGGAGATCTGCATATGGTGGCCGGGGTTTCCTTCATGGTAGGCAATCGCCTCCATGACCGACTTTGGCATCGCGCTCATGTCAGAAAGATGGGCATAATAGGTGCCGGGACGGCTTCCGTCCGGAGTGCCCGGCCGGTAGTGCTGCGGAGCGCCGTCTACTTCACGAAATGCTTCCACACGCCGTACAACCAGATCCGCTTGCGGGAGGATACCGAAATAGTCCGGCAGCCGTTCGTTGATTCCTGCCAGGAATTGCCGGGAGTCTTCAAGATACCCTTCACGCCCTTCATCCGTATTGGGATAGAAGAACTGCTCATCTGTACTGACGAATTCAAAAAAGTCCTGCAGGGTACCGTCAAAGCCAACCTCATCCATAATTCCGTGCATCTCCTCCTGAATCCGTTCCACTTCCGCCAGCCCGATGTTGTGGATCTCGTCTGCAGTCAGGTCGGTGGTAGTGTAGTACCGGAGCATATAGCTGTAAAACTCCTCTCCGTCTGAATGGCGGCTGACCCCTGTCGGGTACTCCTCAGCCCGTTCCAGTTCCGATTCGATCCAGCTGATCAGTTCCCGGTAAGCGGGTTGGAAATAGGCAAGAAGCGCCTCACTCGATTCCTCCCGAAGCTCCATTGCACGGGATTCGTCAATCTCACCCCGGGCCTGAAGAGTGTCGATTTTCGCTGTCATATCCTCCCAGAGAGGGGAGGAGCCTTCTTCTGAGAACGGAGCACCGGCCAGCAGGGCTTCCGACTGTATGATAACTGTCTCCAGGGCAAACCGGGGAGGGCGGATATCCATTTCTGACTGAAGGCGGGAGCGTTCGATCCGCTGCTGCAGGGCCCGGCTGATCCCCTCAATTCGCTGGATATAGGCCTCCATGTCGGACTCGTTATCTACGCGGTGCAAGTTGATCAGAAAATTGGGCAGCGCCGTATGATTGCTCCACATCTGCTCGAACTGGTAATGATGGCGTCGAAACGGCGCACCGTCCCGTTCGATTTCATAGAGGTAGATCCAGAGATCCCAGGAGAGTTTTGCTTCCGGATCGAGCTGTTCATAGTCAAAGAGATCCTGCATCTCCTCTACCGACTCCTGTCGCCAGGTGAGAATCCGCTCTTCGTTCTCCTCACTGAGATCATCGATTTCATCATAGCGGTCCTTTCTGCCAATCATGGTGAGCTGAATCGGGCTCATTTGAAGGTACTCTTCATACTGGTTGTCGAGCCATTCATTCAGGCGTTCAGATTCAGAAGGATCGCCGGGGGAGCAGGCAGCTATCAACAGGGACAAAACAATCGAACGGAAAAGTAGTTGCTGGAAACACATAAGAGATCGGTTGGGTGAGTGTTTTGAGGCGGACGAAAACGATCGGTTTTTCAATAAGAGATAATGGCATCGTCTGCAGATTTGCCAATATACCAACCGATCTCGTTGATTTCATCTATTATTCAATATGAAAGGCTTTGATTGTATTCTCTCCGAATTCATCGGATTCAAGTCCATATATAATGCTGTCTTTATATTGATGAGGCATGAAGGATGCAGGCAAGTCTACCTCATATAGGATCGTTCCTGAGGGATCAATATAAACCCATCGATTTATATTGCGCTCTATTTCTTGATAACCGGCCCAAAAACCGTTATCTGCGTCTGGAATAACCCTGCTGATGATTGCCGGTCGTGTTTCCGGCATATGATCTCTGGCTAATTGATGGATTCTCGCAGAAAATCCAGAAAAATCCTTTTTATCCTCCAAAGTAAGCCTTATGGGTTCAACAGGAAGCGTTGTGGCAAGCGTTTCACCTCCGTTGGGATCAATTCGGTAGAAGAGAAAGTTATCAGTACGGGCCAGAATAATCTCATTTTCTGATGTAATGGACAGAACAGGCCGGGGAGAATATGGGATTGGATAGGTAGCAATAAATCCGTCGAGATCTTCTGTCATCAAAGACATCGGAGGCAGGGTTGCCACCCATGTTTGAGCCGATTGGGTGTCTTTCCGGTCTACCATTGTTACGTGATGAATGGATTCCCGATGCCCGTGTTGATTCTCCCTGGTGAAACGGTATTGCATCCAGAGATGCTCTTCGGTCACCTTGTAGAGACTCAATGGGATGCTCTCTTCGATATTTACAATCGGGATCGTTTCCGTATGTACCCACTCTCCATCCAAATTAGAGAATCGATCTATCTTGTACTGGAGTCTTTCAAACAGGTAGATCTCGTTACCATGAAGTTGAATTGTAGCCTCATTCGAAAACTCTCCCGGGCCGCTGCCGGCTCTCCCAAAACTCGTCAGATAGTTGCCGTTCTGATCGAAATGATGAACCTGAACGGTTCCGTAATCGAAGGCCACGATACTATTATCAGAGAGGACTTTGACCTGATTGATAGGGCCGATTACCGGTGATTGGTTCTCCGTTGGTGAGATGTTCAGAATTTCTTCAGCCTGCAGTGCTTGGAATGTTGCGTCTGCCGGATACTCAATAACCTGATTAGCATCTATCTGGAAATTGGCAATTTCATTGGAAGGTTCGACGGATTGGGTACCGGAACAGGCAAATAACAGGAGCAGAAGACAGGGTGAAGAGAGGCGGAGTATTATAGATTTGATTTTCACAGGTCCTTATCCCTATTCATAAATAAGGGT
>JBBDRW010000083.1:0-38443 GCA_040905265.1 Balneolaceae bacterium
TCAGGGATGAAGACGATCAATGGGTGTTAGAATCAGCTATTCAGGCGAAAGCTGATATATTGGTTACAGGGGATAAAGACCTGTTAGTTATTTCAAAAAATGTTCCAGGTCTAAGGATTGTCACACCTCGGGAATTTTGGGAGTTGGTGAAAGAGTAAATTCGGGCTATAATCGGGTAAGGGGGACTAACTCTCCCTCCCACACCACCCCGTGTACGGGTCCGCACGCGGGGGTTCATCACAAGATGCTGTTCAGGGGCTGTCTGTACCGCCACACCGTTATTTGTACCAGCTCATCTTAATTCAATAAAGAATATGGGGAAATGGACAAATTTGGATATATCATAATATGCCTTTTACTGTATATGGGTTGTACAAATCAACAAACAATAGATTTGCCATCGCATATCAGTGAACTTGAAAATCTCACGGCTTATTCAATAGACACAAAACCTGTTTATCAAATTCAATTTGAAAAGCAGCAGACCTTTGGTGACACAGATGAAGTCCTATTTCAGAGAATGGGTGATATTGCCATTGATGATGATGGGAGAGTTTTGATTTCAGAATCGACCATTGGTTACCGAAATATTTATGTGTTTAATCCCAATGGCAGCTACATCGGCAGAATTGGATCAGAAGGGAATGGCCCCGGGGAATACAGGACTCCGACCAATCTTCAAATTAAGTCAAACCAACTCTACGTGTATGACAATCTGCTTAAGAGAGTAAGCAAGTTTTCGATGAATACATTTTCTCACGTGTCTTCATTTTTACTTGAAAGTGATGTAGACGGTATAGAGTTCACAAATGGTATGACTGTCCACAACATACTTGTAAGAAATGACGGACAACTTTTAATCGGTGTCAATGATCCTCCAATTCCTAACAATCATAGATTCATCCATTATTTTCTGTTTGACCAACAAGGTTCAATCACATCCGAAGAATTACTTAGGCAGAGAGACGAAACAATATTTGGTGATCGCTTTACAGCGATAATGCCTGATTTTAACAGCCACCCACTACTTTCTATCACGAGTGAAGATCAGATAATCATTGCAGATTCGGGGGAGTTTCTGATTCAGATACTGGATCAAGCTGGTCAATACATACGAGCATTTTATTATCCATTTAATAATTTGCCACTTGAGAAGGAGAGGTATCTTGATGAAAAATCAACAGCAGATTTTGAACGTGCGACTGTAGAACGAATTTACAATAATGTTGAATTTCCAGAAACCTGGCCAGCATTGGAATCGATGCTGGTTGACGAGGAAGATCGCATATGGGTCTCTACAATAGTTGAACGGGAAGATATATATCACTGGTGGATATTAGAGAACACAGGAGAGTTGGTTGCAAAATTTGATTGGCCAAGAGATAAACCAATTAAAGCAGTTAAGAATGGATTTCTTTATACCCTTGAGACAAATGAGGAGACGAGTCTTCAGCAAATTATTCGATACAGGATTGATATGAGCAGATTATAAAGCGACAAGACAAAAAAGTCAGGGCATCTCTACAGTGGTTCACAGAAATTTGATACCTGACACAAATAGTGTCATCGCTTGTGAACCTGACTGCAGAAGAGTATTATAGCACTGAAGGGTCTTTGAATAATCTGGAGTTTCGTTCAAAGGTCACCAATGAACGAAACATCTGGTTTCAAAACAGCCACCCATTATTCTCCTTTATGAACCAACTGATCCGTGAACAGGCCGTTACCTCCCCTCTCCTATTTCTGCTACTTTTCGCCCTTTCTGCCTGCAACCCGCCTCAGACAGAACCGGTGCCTGACATTTCTGAAAGCCTGCAGGAGATGACCACAGCCTCCATCGAACTCCTCTCTCTGCTGGATGAAGAGCAGCGATCCAAGGCACAGAGAGCCCTGGACGACGAAGAGAGATACAACTTTAATTTTATTCCGATGACCCGCGAAGGGCTGATGCTTTCAGAAATGTCTCTGGAACAACGAATCAAGACACACGACCTGCTCAAAACGACCCTCAGCAGCCAGGGGTATCTGAAGGTAACCGGCATCATGCATCTGGAGGACATTCTCCACATCCTGGAAGGCGAGAACCGGAGGTTTGACCGGGACCCGGAACAGTATTATGTCATCTTTTTCGGAGATCCTTCGGACAGTGAACCCTGGGGCTGGCGGTTTGAAGGGCACCACCTCTCCCTCACATTTACATCGGTTGGCGTGGAGCAATTCTCCCCTACCCCTGCGTTTATGGGAACCAATCCTGCTGAAGTCCGCACCGGCCCCTACGCCGGCCTGCGGGTCCTCTCCGGTGAGGAGGATCTGGGACGTGAGCTGGTTCAATCCCTCTCGGAGGAACAGCTTGAAACCGCCATTATCTATGACGCTGCCCCACGTGAAATCATCACCGAAACAGACCGGGATGCCAACCTGGAGGAGATGGCCGGACTCCCCGTTTCAGGGATGACGGAAGGCCAGGCTGAGCTCCTGTGGCACATCATCAAAGAACATGCACACAACCTGAAACCGGATCTGGCTGAAGCTCAGCTCAGTCAAATCCGGGAGGCTGGCATGGAACATCTCCATTTCGGCTGGGCCGGCGGGCTGGAACGGGGAGATCCACACTACTACCGCATCCACGGCCCGACGGTCCTCTTCGAATATGACAATGTGCAAAACAACGCCAATCACGTCCATGTGGTGTGGCGGGACCTGTTGAACGATTTCGGCGAAGATCTGCTGCGACAACACTATGAATCGGCTTCGAACAGCCACGGGCATGATTAGAGTAGCGTTCACAAATCTGAATTGACTGGGTTACTGAGTGATGGGCGCCTGGCACCGCACATTTTTCAAAATTACCGACTGGATCTCCGGATATACCCTCGAGGACGCTGCCGGAGATCTGAAGGGCGGGCTTACGACCGGATTTATCCTGATCCCACAGGGGATGGCCTATGCCGTAATTGCCGGAGTCCCACCCATATACGGCTTGTACGCCGGGTTGATTCCCCTTCTGATCTATCCCCTGTTTACCACCTCCAGACACCTCTCCATCGGGCCAGTAGCTATCGATATGCTCATCGTTGCTGCCGGATTCGGAGCCGTTGCTGCATCTGTAAACAATGACTATTTGGGATATGTTCTGCTGTTGACCCTGATAACGGGAATTCTACAGCTTGGAATGGGGCTGTTGCGTCTCGGCAGCCTTTTCAATTTCTTTTCACGGCCGGTCATCTCCGGGTTTGTGATGGCAGCTCCCTTGATCATTGCGTTGACACAGCTCGAGAATCTGTTTGGCATTCAGTTGAACGGTTCGCACAATATGATCCGCCTGGCCGGAGAGTTTCTTTCAGAATTCAACCATATTCACCTGGCAACACTCTGGTGGGGTGTTGCGTCCATGGCCGTTCTGCTCTTGTTGAAGAGAGTCGCTCCGAAATGGCCCGGTTCGGTGTTGGTTCTCGGCCTGAGCCTGATCGCTGCATGGCTGTCCGGGATAGAGCAGCAGAATGTAGCGATTGTCGGGTCCATCCCGGCGGGGCTGCCTCCCCTGTCGCTGCCGCCGGTCGGATATGAGTCGGTGACCACACTTCTGCCAACCGCTCTAACGCTTGCACTGGTCCAGTTTATGACGATCACTTCTCTGAGCAACCTGTTTGCAAAACGACACGGGTACCTGGTCGACTCCAGCCAGGAGCTGGTTTCTCTGGGCGCTTCCAATATCACCGGAAGTTTTTTCAGCTCACTCCCGGTATCCTCCAGTATCTCACGGTCGGCGGCATCGGAACAGGCGGGCGCCAGAACCCCTCTTTCGAATGTGATAACGGCCGTCATCATCCTGTTGACACTCCTCTTTCTGACACCCCTCTTCTACTACCTCCCAATGCCGGTGCTTGCTTCCATCATCATCGTTGCAGTCTTCGGCCTGATCGACATCGAAGAGCTAAAATTCCTGATCAAAACACGAAAAAGTGAAGGTGGAATCGCACTCTTCACATTTTTCTGCACACTGTTCATCGGGATTCAGGAGGGAATTCTGCTGGGAATCGGTGTCTCGATGCTGGTCATGCTGGTGAAGGTGAGCAGGCCGGATGTGGCAGAGCTTGGGGTGATTCCCAACACAAGATCGTTTAAAAACCTGAAGCGCAACCCGGATGCCCGGCGTATCGACGGAATCCTGATACTTCGTATCGACGCTTCGTTCTCATTTATGAATGCCGAATTCTTCCGGGATTTTATCCTGGAAAAGAGCCGCCAGCAGAGCCCGGATACCCGGCATGTGATCATCGATGGAAGCAGTATGAATATGCTGGACACCACCGCCATTGATTCTCTGATATCGATCATAAAAACACTCCGGCAGTGGGAGATGGACCTCTATCTGACCGGGTTGAAAGGGCCGATCCGGGATATTATTCACAGATCCGGGTTTGAAGAGTACCTTGGCAGCGATCACTTTCACCGAACGCCACATATGGCTGTAAAGAGAATCCTTCAGATTCTGGATGAAGAGGATGACGGCGGCCGGTCGAACCAGTATGAGTCATACAGTTTTTAACCAGGGCATGAACCAATAAACCCGGCCAATCTGAAACCAGATCGGCAACACACCTGCAACCGGGATTACGTTTTCTGATATAGACGCTCATATTCGCCTTGCAACCCTTTTTGCAAGCTGTAGCACATGACCAACAAGACGAAAAGAAACAGGACACCCGTACTGATTGATCCGGTCTGAAGCGCCCCCAACCCGCCGCCAAGAAGCAGAGCGGCAGCTACCACCCCTTCCATCGAGGCCCAGAAGATACGTTGTCCCACAGGTGATTGCAGTTTCCCGCCGCTGGTCAGGGCATCGATTACGAGCGAACCGGAGTCAGAGGAGGTCACAAAGAAACTGAATACAAGCAGGATTGCAACAGTAGAAGTAAACAGGGCAAACGGAAACTGATCAAGCAGTATGAACAGAGAGGTGGTCTGATCTGCCTCTACGGCAGCCGCGATTTCGGCAATTCCGTTCATCTCCAGAAAGAGTGCACTGCCTCCGAATCCGCTCATCCAGAGAAATGTAACCAGTGTCGGGACGATCAAGACACCCAATACAAATTCTTTTATCGTTCTGCCTCTCGATATGCGTGCGATAAACATCCCGACATACGGGGACCAGGAGATCCACCAGGCCCAGTAGAAGACCGTCCAGTCAGTGATGAAGGAGCCCTCTTCATAGGCTTGTATCCAAAACGCAAAGGAGGGGAAATGTTGAGCATAGTGGCCGATGTTCTGGATCAATGAATTCAGGATAAAGAGCGAAGGGCCTGCGATCAGAATAAAGAGAAGAAACAGGCCTGCAAGCCGAATATTAAACTCACTGAGTACTTTTACCCCCCGTTCAATCCCCAAAACGACAGAGCCGACGGCCACCGATGTGACCCCGGCGATGATGATGATCTGAAGGTTGACCGTATTGTTCAACCCGAATACATACTCCAGACCTGCACCAGCCTGGGCTGCTCCCAGACCGAGCGATGTCGCCAGCCCGAACATTGTGGCCAGCACTGCCAGGATATCGATCAGGTCGCCCGGCCACCCGTAAATCCGGGACCCCAGTAACGGATAAAATACGGAGCGGATAGAGAGCGGCAGGTTTCGGTTAAATGTGAAAAATGCAAGCGAAAGAGCGACAATTGCATAGATGGCCCAGGCATGAAGCCCCCAATGAAGGAACGCCAGGGACATGGCGTCACGGGCTGCATCGATCGTCCCCGGTTCGGAGTGTGGAGGGTTGATCAGGTGCCACATCGGTTCGGCAACGGCAAAGAATACCAGCCCGATTCCCATTCCCGCACTGAACAACATGGCAAACCACGCCTTTCTGCTGAATTCGGGTTTGGCCTCCTCCCCGCCCAGGCGGATGGTTCCAAATTTACTGAATGCGAAATAGAGTGCATACCCGACAAAAAGATTCACAGAAGCGACAAAAAGCCAGCTGCTCCACGTTGTGATCCCGATTCTGATTCTAAGGAATAATTCATCTGCTGAATCACCGGCAAGAAGTGTGCCGCAAATGATGAGTGTGATCAATACAACAGCAGGCCAGAATACGGGGGCGTGAATATCGAACCACTTCTTCTGTCCTGTCACTTCACCATTCTTCGAATTGTCTTCTCCGCGTAATGCCATTGGAAGCCGTCATTTGAATCGTGTGATCTCTCTGCCGAACCCTTCTGCGTTCAGCTTCATCCCCAACCCGATTATTCAATCAGGAACCTATATATAAGCAAATAACTTTCACTATAAAAAATCCTTCCTCCTTCACATGATATGGATGATAGATGAAGGCTTTGCAGAACGGGTACATTTTTTGATATCTGATGCACCCTTGGTCGATTCGGCGGCCAGCAGTTGCAAAGCCTGTGGCGGGTAGATATTTTACACCCGTTTGAAAGCACGGCCAACCATCACCATACCTGCAATCTCTATGAAACTTCCCCTTCTGATCCCCCTGCTTTTTATCACCACAATTGCACTCTCCTGCCAGAATGAGTCGATGTCAGATAGCCCGGAACCAGCGGCTGTCATGACCGTGACAGGGCCCCTGGACCCTGCTAACATGGGCCAGACACTAATCCATGAGCATGTACTGGTTGACTGGATCGGTGCCGACAGTACCGGTTACCACCGCTGGAACCGGGATGAAGTGACCGAGAAGGTACTCCCCTATCTGCAGGAGGCAGCAGATCACGGAATTCGCACTCTGTTTGAATGTACACCCGCTTATCTTGGCCGCGACCCATACATTCTCCGCGAACTCTCCGAACGATCCGGGGTCCGTATTGTAACCAACACCGGTTATTACGGCGCCGTTGAGAATCGGTTCATGCCGGATCACGCCTGGGAAGAGAGTGCCGAAGAACTGGCAGCCCGATGGATCGACGAGTTTGAGAACGGAATTGACGGTAGCGATATCCGTCCCGGTTTCATCAAGATTTCGGTAAATGGCGAAGGCCCGCTCTCAGAGCAGCATCGTAAAATCGTCCGGGCTGCGGCCATCACCCACCTGGCAACCGGATTGACCATTGTTTCACATACGCCCGGAGATGAACCGGCACTCGAACAAGTGGAACTCCTGATGGAAGAGGGAGTCTCTCCCTCCGCCTGGGTCTGGACCCATTCCCAGGCAGGCAGCCTGGAGATGCAGATTCAACTCGCCCGTGACGGTGCCTGGATTTCGCTGGATAATTTCAATTTCAACCCGGCCCGGTCTCCCGGTGATGAGGGAAATCTGCAGTGGTTTCTAACCCGGCTCTCGGAATTGAAGGAGGAGGGCCTGCTGGACAAAGTTCTGATTTCACAGGATGCCGGTTACTTTAACCCGGACGAACCGAATGGAGGCGATTTCCGCGGTTACTCCGATATTTCAGCATATCTTCTGCCAGCACTTACAGAAAACGGATTCACGGATGAGGAGATCGGACAGCTTCTGGTGCAAAATCCACAGCGCGCCTATACTCTCCGGGTTCGCAGTGAGCAGCAGGCCGCTGCCGAAACAGAGATTATCGATCTGTTTTGTATATTCATGAAACCCCAGACAGAATCTGTGGGTCCCGTTTCCTTCAGAAACGAAATTCAGGCATGATCCGTTACCGCTCGCACGCGGCTGTCAGAGGAACCTGGACGTCTGTAAACCAAACTCAGGGAGGGTACTACGAAACGCTCAAACTATAAACTGATTGCGATATTGGCATCCACGGTAGCTGCGGGAGTACCGCTCTGGACGGCTACCGGTTCGATCGACTTTACATCCCTCCCGTTTCTCGGGTTGTGGCTCTTCATCGGAGTTGTAGTCTCTTTCACAATGCTCTTTTTCATGACCCTGAAAGGGAACGACATGATCGCTGCATTTACCGTCGGGTATATGCTGGCGGTTATCACCTACTTTGTCGGAAATATCCTGGTCAATCAGAATGTCTACCTGAATCTCAGCCTGGCCCTTTTGATCGCCGCATTGACCGGCCTCCTCGCAGGATGGTCCGGAGCTGCCATCTGGAAGCTGATCAAAAGACTCAGCAAATAGGCTTCACTGTCAACTGCTCACAAGACCCGTCGAACCCCAAGAAATCTGCTGGACCAATAGTGCTCATCCAAACCGGATACCATCACTCCGGAGGAGACAGAGGCATGTAAAAAATCATCCCCGGAGAGAGCGATGCCGACATGAAGATCCCGCCTTGTCGTACGGAAAAAGATCAGGTCTCCGGGACGAATTGCGCCCCTGCGGACCCCCTGGCCAACCCGGATCTGCTCCCGGGTATTTCTGGGCAGCATCACATCGAAATAGTCGCTTAGTACAATCTGCATAAAGGAGGAGCAATCGACCCCGTCCGGTCCTGATCCACCCAGTTGATAGGGTGTTCCCTCCCAATCCGCATACGCAGCCTGAAGCTGGTTCTGTATCTCCTCCGTAGAAATAGATGCGGACAGTGACGAGCGACTGAGTGTCGCTTCCTGTCCCGCAGCGGGTACGCCTGTCCGGCCGGCAACTCCGCACGAGGTGAACAGCAAAAGCAGGGTTATCAACTGCAAACGTTGGAATCGTCCTGTTTTCCCGGAATTGAACATAACCGTACTATTTTGGAGTTGGTTTCTGTATTTTTGGGGTACTGACCAGATGACATTGATAAACCTCCGGTAAAATAATTAAAAAACAAAAACCAGATGCAACTACTTGTCAATATCGATCATGTGGCTACCTTGAGAAATGCCCGGGAAGAGGGGTATCCGGATCCAGTCATAGCAGCTGAATTGTGTGAAAAAGCGGGTGCAGCAGGAATTGTATTTCACCTGAGGGGTGACCGAAGGCATATCCGTGACCAGGATATTCACCGTCTGAAAAAGAGTGTACACGGGATACTCGATTTTGAAATGGCGGCAACAGATGAGATGATCCGAATTTGTTCGGATATTGGTCCTCACATGGCAACACTGGTTCCCGAAAGCCGTGAAGAGTTAACTACCGAAGGCGGGCTGATGCTGAAAAAAGAGATCGTCTCGGATCTGCAAAATCGGGTGCTCCCTCCCCTTCAGGGGAAGGGGATAGAGATCAGCCTCTTTCTGGACCCCGTACCAGAGGATATCCTTCAGGCGGCGCGGCTGAAAGTTGAAGCCATAGAACTCCATACCGGCACCTATGCAAACTGCCGGTCTGACAGAGAGCGTGAAGAGGAGCTGAGCCGTTTGAGAGAGGGTGCCGAACTGGCCCATTCAAAAGGGCTGAAAGTAAATGCCGGACACGGGTTGAACCAGAAAAACCTTCCGGCACTGATAAAACACGTGCCCCACCTGAATGATATCAGTATCGGACATGCCCTGATTTCCGATGCCCTTTTTACCGGCCTGGAACAGACTGTACGAAACTATATTTCGATATTGAGCGGGAGTTGATATGACGAGCGAACCGAGCCACAAATCCGGATACGTTGCCATCATCGGCCGGCCGAATGCAGGCAAGTCGACCCTGATGAATACACTGCTCGGGAATAAAATTTCGATCGCTACGCATAAACCCCAAACTACCCGGCATCAGGTGATCGGGATACATTCGGATGACCGCTCCCAGATTATCTTTCTTGACACCCCCGGGGTACTGATTCCAAAATATGAACTGCAGAGTGCCATGATGCGGTTCGTTGAGAGGGCAAAGAATGATGCCGACCTGATCCTTCTGATCGTGGACAGTACAGAACGAACACTGCCGAAACAGCTCATCCAGCTGCTGGAATCCATTCGGGTTCCACTTTTTCTGATCGTCAACAAGATGGACCTGACAGATCAAAACCGTGCAGAGATCCTGGCCAAAGAGATCGGCACACAAATCAAGATTCACACAACCTTCTATCTCTCCGCCCTTACCGGCGAGGGGACAGAACCGCTGCTCCCGGCAATCCGGGATCAGCTGAACGATGGGCCGCCCTATTACCCGAAAGATATTCTCAGCGAGCAGCCGATGCGGTTTTTTGCTTCGGAATTAATTCGTGAGCAGATCTTTCTTCAGTTCCATGAAGAGATCCCCTACTCCTGCACGGTAGAAATTGCTCAGTACGAAGAGCGGGAGGAGCTTGATTTTGTCAGTGCAGACATCATCGTCAACCGCAAATCCCAGAAGGGGATGCTGATCGGCAAAGGGGGTAAGGCGATCAAAAAACTTGGCATTGAAGCGCGAAAAGCGATTGAAGATTTTTCCGGGCGTAAAATTTATCTGGACCTTCATGTTAAAGTACGCGAGAAGTGGAGAGAAAAAGAGAACTGGGTCAGAAACCTCGGCTATCAATAAGAAAAACCATCACCCTCTATTCCCTAATCCGGTTTTGCAAAGGGTATATTTATTGATATATTTACATGTATGCAAACAGTCCTCGTACAGATCGAATCCCTCAGATGTGCCACAACCATGGCATGTTGTATGTGTTTGTTTCCATAACTGACGGAGGGAAGTACCAGACTGATACAGTTGCCAAACCCTCCACTGAGTGAGGGTTTTTTTGTATCGGCAAACGAATGGAAACCTTTGAAAAAACAAGCTTGTTTAGTAAAACACAGCACTTTTTTTCAAAGCCATCCAGACGGTGTTCTTTTAAATTATAGCTCTTATTCAGAAAGGTGGAGGGAACAGGCCCTGTGAAACCTTAGCAACCGTCCCAACCCGATTACCGGGATTGGGAGCCAGGTGCTAATTCCTGCCCCTGGATACCGGGGGGAAGATGAGAAGCGAGGTTACAAGTAGCAAAAGCCTCTTCCGAACTCTTCTCCCGGGTCTGCAAAAGCAGCAGGATAGTTCAGAAGAGGCTTTTTTTATATCAACCAATTATTAACACAACAGGAAACATTATGAGTAACGAAGAAAACAAGCGTAACTACCGGTTCGAAACGTTGCAACTACACGCGGGGCAGGAGCCGGACCCGACAACCGGATCCCGGGCAGTACCGATCTACCAGACGACCTCTTATCAGTTTAAAGATACCGAACATGCTGCTTCACTCTTTGCACTAAAGGAGTTTGGCAATATTTACACCCGGATCATGAATCCGACTACGGATGTCTTTGAAAAACGAATTGCTGCACTCGAAGGTGGAGCGGCAGCCGTTGGAACAGCCTCCGGACAATCGGCTCAGTTTCTTGCACTGACCAATCTGGCTGAAGCGGGAGACAATATCGTCTCCACACCGTTTCTCTATGGAGGAACCTACAATCAGTTGAAAGTGAGCCTCCCCAGGCTCGGCATCAAAACCCGCTTTGTTGAGGGAGATACTCTGGATGCTTACGAAAAGGAGATCGACGACAAAACCAAAGCGATCTATGTCGAATCGATCGGTAACCCGCGCGGAAACGTCCCCGATTTTGAAGGGCTGTCGAAAATCGCTCAAAACCATGGAATAGCTCTCGTGGTAGATAATACCTTTGGGGCTGCCGGAGCGATTGCACGACCGATCGATTACGGCGCCAATGTCGTTGTCGAATCGGCTACCAAATGGATCGGCGGCCACGGTACCAGTATCGGTGGTGTCCTTGTGGATGCAGGGAATTTCAACTGGGCCAACGGTAACTATCCCGCATTTACTGAGCCGGCACCAGGGTATCACGGAATAAACTTCTGGGAGATATTCGGGGCGGACGGGCCGTTCGGAAATATTGCATTTGCCATCCGTGCCCGGGTAGAAGGCCTTCGGGATTACGGGCCGGCACAATCCCCGTTCAACAGTTTCCTCTTTCTGCAAGGCCTTGAGACACTGTCTCTCCGTGCGGAACGCCACTGCGAAAATGCACTGAAACTTGCGGAATGGCTCCAGGAGCAGGATTCGGTAGAGTGGGTCAACTACACAGGACTCCCGGACCACCCCTATCATGAGCGGGCGAAAAAGTATCTTCAGCCGGGTAAATTCGGTGCTGTCCTGAACTTCGGCATCAAAGGAGGGTACAAGGCGGGGCAGGCGTTTATCAACAACGTGGAACTCTCCAGCCACCTCGCCAACGTCGGGGACGCCAAAACCCTGGTTATTCACCCGTCATCCACGACTCACCAGCAATTGAATGAGACGGAACAGGCTTCCAGCGGGGTTACTCCGGATCTGGTCCGTGTATCTGCTGGCCTTGAGCACATTGACGATATCATTGAAGACTTCGAAATCGCATTCAAAAGTCTCTGACCGATATCATAATTGTGAAGCCGGCCCGTACCTGCACCTTTGCCGGTACGGGCTTCTTCCCTGTTTTAAGAACCGGGTTGTTTCAATTGATTAAAAAACGACCTCTATTTTTTAACCACTGTGAAGGAGTATGAATCAGGGAATTACAAAAAAAATACTCTCTAAACCGTTTACTACTGAATCCGGCACCCGATTTGAGAATCCGGTTGTGGCGTATAAAACCTGGGGGTCACTCAATGAGAACCGGGACAACGCAATCGTCATCTGCCATGCCCTGACGGGCCATGCCGCTGCAGATGAATGGTTCCCCGGCCTGATCGGCAAAGGTGCCATTTGTAATCCGGAGACACATTTTATCATCTGTATCAATGTCCCCGGCAGCTGTTACGGCTCGATCGGCCCCCTTACGGAAAACCCGGAAACGGGAAAACCGTGGCAAGCCGGCTTTCCGGAACTCACGATCCGGGATATGGTACGGTTTCAGCAGCAACTCCTTGATGAACTGGGTGTCCGGGGAATTGAATTTGTTCTTGGCGGTTCTATGGGGGGGATGCAGGCACTGGAGTTTTCCATTATAGACCCGCGTGTACGGGCTGCCATCCCGATCGCAATGGGCAAAGCCCATACCCCCTGGGCCATTGGTATCAGCCATGTACAACGCCACGCGATTGTCAATGACCCGAACTGGAACAACGGATTTTATCCGCAAGGCCAACAGCCTGAACTGGGCCTGGCGAATGCCAGGATGCTTGCGATGTTAACCTATCGCTACCCGACAGATTACGAAAATAAATTCGGACGTGACCTGCAACCTGGTGAAGAGATCTATAAAGTAGAATCCTATCTGAACTATCAGGGGAAGAAGCTGGTTGACCGGTTCGACGCCAATACGTATGTGATCCTCTCCAAAGCGATGGATCGTCACGATGTCTCGTTCGGCCGCAGTTCCTATAAAGAGGTACTCGGAAACGTTGACATTCCTGCACTGGTCATCGGGGTAGACACAGACCTGCTCTACCCGGTCTCGGAACAGAAAGAGCTTGCTCAACTGCTGAAACAGGGTGAGTATGCAGAAATAGAGTCACCTCATGGTCACGATGCATTTCTGATAGAGTTCGAACAGATGAACAGAATCATCCGCTCCTTTCTTACATCGATCAAACACATTAATTCACTATAAATGGCTATCTCAAGCGCAATTAAACTTGTTGAACCCACAGACGCAGCAGCAGGAGAAAAAAAGCGGGTCCGAATATTTCTGGCCGGAGTTGGTGCGGTCGGCGGGACACTGATTCAACAGCTCAACCGGCTTCGTCATCCTAAATTTGATCTGGAGATAACAGGGATCTGTAACCACTCCCGTGTACTCTGGAACCGGAACCATGACCTGCGCTATTTCACACAGGATGAACTCTCAAATGGGGCCCCAAAAAATTGGGATGATATCATCACCCGGCTGGATGCAACGGACAAACACCCGGTGATTTTTGTAGATGCAACCGGAAGCCAGGAAGTGGCCCGCCTCTATCTCGATCTGCTGACATCCGGAATCCATATCGTAACACCGAGCAAGCTCGCAAACGCCGGTGACCAGACCTATTTTAATGACCTGCAAAAGACAGCCCGGGAGAAACAGGTTCACTACCTCTACGAGACTACTGTCGGGGCGGGACTGCCGGTGATCCGGTCGATTCAGGACCTGTTGGAATCGGGGGACGAAATCCTGGAGATCAGCGGCGTAGTCTCCGGAACGATGACCTATCTGTTCGACCAGCTTGAAAACGGGCACCCGTTCAGTAAGGCGATCGTCAATGCGCGGACACTGGGCTATGCAGAGCCCGACCCGAGAGACGACCTATCCGGAGAAGATGTGGTCCGGAAATTTTTAATCCTTGCACGTACCTGCGGCCTGACGATCGAACGGAACGAAGTAGATGTAGAGACACTGATTCCGGACTCTCTCGCCAAGGTAGACTCCACAACATACCTTGAATCGGTTTCGGAGTATGACCAGTTATGGACCGAACGGATGGAAAAGGAACTGGGCAGGAATCAAACGTTACGATATGTCGGGAGTCTCCTGAACGGACGTATCCGTGTCGGGATTGAATCGGTAGGCAAAAAGTCTCCACTGGGCCAGCTCTCCGGAACCAACAATCTGTTCCAGATCAAGACAGGCCGTTACTTTGATCAGCCATTAATTATTCAGGGGCCGGGAGCCGGAAAAGAGGTGACAGCGGCCGGGGTATTGAGTGATATCTTAAAAGTTACAGAACGTGTCTGTTCCTAGGAGTCTGTCGGACTTACGCCATATCACATGGTTGACAGGACACTAGTGTTGACACAACACTAGAACTGCTCATCCGGTTTGGAATCCCTCTCTTTTCCTGACTCGATAGAGTCATCATCATCATCATCTGTGTCTTTCGCTTTTCGAAATTCCACAATCCCCCGTCCAAGCCCTCTTGCAAGTTGAGGAATCTTCTTGCCGCCAAAAAGGAAAAGAAGAACAAGAATAATTAATACCCACTCCATACCGCCAAAAGCTCCCATATAGATCCTGATACTAAGTGATAAATGCTGTGTACCGCTGCGTCCGCATTTTGCACACAGAGTTCTGACTAAAATAACTGTTTCCAACCGTCAATGCATAATTCATTTCAAAAGTTGGAGAAATAGAAGATCGTTCGGTCCAAAATCCCTACCCAGCTTAATCAGAGTGAAAATTTCATCTCTCCCGGCCATGCCACTCCTGTGAGTTAATAAGTTATCCACATATATTATATGTAATATATGTGTAAATATATCTTTTCTGTTTATAACTATCCATTTTTGGCTTACACAAGCTGAAACAAGGCATTATTCATGTTCAATCAAGATAATTATTTGCTTTTTCAACTATTTTTCTTGACAAGATCTATTTGAATGGGGTACATTGTGGGGTGAAGTGGGAGAAAGTGGGGATAATTAGCACTCCTCATATCCATCTGTTTCCAGATCGTTAGTAATCATAACCGAACCGCAACCACCCGTGCCGAGCTTTAAAGGGGAATACGACCACAGTGTAGATGCGAAAGGCCGAGTAGCCTTCCCTGCCAAGTTGCGTAAAATTCTCAACCCGGAAGCGCAGGAACACTTCACACTACTGCGGGGAATGGACCCCTGTCTCTATCTCTACCCTGTTGATGAGTGGGCAAATGTCGAGGAAAAACTTGCGGGCATCAACGGTTTTACACGAACAGGCAGTACGGTCAAACGAAATTTTTTGCGCTTTGCAGAGGATGTCTCCCTCGATAAACAGAACCGCATTCAACTCTCTTCAAACCTGATGCAGTGGGCCGGCATTGAAAACCGGGCAATTTTTATCGGCAGCGGGGAACGGATTGAGATCTGGTCACCGGATAAACTGGAAGAGGTGGATGCAAGCCTCAGTTTCGAATCCTATCAGGAACTGTTTGAAAAAGCGATGGGAGGCGATGATGCAGGCGACAGTCAATAACATGACAAATTATATCAAACATATTCCTGTGCTGCTTGAAGAGTCTGTTGACCTCCTGGTTACAGATCCGGACGGAATCTATGTCGATGCGACTCTTGGAGGAGGCGGCCACACATCTGCCATTCTTGAGCAGTTATCCGAAGATGCGATACTTTTTGGCATTGATCAGGATCAGGAGGCTCTGGATGAAGCAACGAGCCGGATCGGCAGAGATGACCGGTTCCATCCGGTCATCGGGAATTTTGGATACCTCTCAACACTTCTGCCCCTGGACGTTCACGGCTCGGTGTCCGGTATATTGTTCGATCTTGGTGTCTCCACGCACCAGATCAAGGAACCGGATCGAGGTTTCAGTTTTCAAATGGATGGCCCCCTGGATATGAGGATGGGGGCGATGAGCGGGGTTTCTGCCTATCAGGTAGTCAATGAGTATCCCTATGAGAAACTCCGGGATATCATCTATCACTATGGTGAAGAGAGGCTGAGCCGTCAGATTGCCCGTGCGATTCTGGACAGGCGGCCTGTAGAGACTACCGGTGAGCTCTACAAGATTATTTCCGATGTGGTCTATAGCAAAGAGATAAAATCTGCAGCTCGTGTATTTCAGGCGATCCGAATTGAAGTGAACCGTGAACTGGATATGCTGAAAACTGCCCTGGAAGCCGCACTGCAACTTCTGAAACCGGAAGGGCGGATGGTTGCCATCTCCTATCACTCACTGGAAGACCGGATCGTCAAGACATTTTTCAAAAGCGGTAACCATGAAGGGCGAATTGAGAAAGATTTTTATGGACATGAACTCACACCGGTCGAACCGATTGGAAAGCTGAAGACTCCCGGCAAGGAGGAGGTCCGAACAAATCCCGCGTCAAGAAGCGCGAAACTTCGGGCTGCCCGTAAACTCGACAGGGAGGAGGAATGATGACACTAATGCAATCTACACTGACTCAGGAAAGAGTCCGGCCGAACAGACGTAAACAGAAAAAGAAGAATGTTCTGAAAGATTTTCGGCCGCTTTACAGGCCTGAACGATCTGGTACAGACGGCCAGAACCCCACATTCGGCATGAAAAAAAATGCCGGACCCATTGGTAAAATAAAACTTCCCGCCATAACTCCGTGGAAAGTTATTCTCGCAAGTTTCCTGATCGGAATTTGCGGGCTTCTCTATATCAATCATCTGTTCGGAACCCAACAGACGCTGCAGGAAGTACAGCAGCTGGAAGCAGAGTACAACCGGATTCAGCGAATCCACAATCAGAAACGGCTGGAATTCGACCGAATGATAGGCCCGAAAGAGATCTATCAGCAGGCACGATCTCAAGGTTTTATCAATGCCGGCCCTGCAGATCAAATCGTAACCCTGAAATAGTGAGTCAGTATCGTGGACGAACGTACGGCGATCGTAAGCAGAATGTTCGTGGTCCTTGGCCTGATTCTGCTTCTTCCCTCTTTTATACTGCTGCAGCAGCTCCGCATCAATTTCGTGGAAGGGGATAACCTGCGTGAGCTCTGGAATCACCAGACAATCAATTATGTCAATATTCCGGCTCAGCGGGGGAATATTTTCGATGCGAACGGGAGCTTGCTCGCAACAAACAGCATTGAATACCGGCTGGCGGTCGACCCGGGGTTTTCAGGATTTACATCGAACCACCTGACTCTCCTGGCAACTACACTCTCCTCACATACCGGCCGTTCCGCCTCCTGGTATGAGAACCAGGTCCGAAACGCACCGCGACAGTCGCGCTATGTTGTTCTGGAACGAAACATGGACGCCCAAACCTATGTGGAGATTCATGAACTCGACATACCGGGCGTCATTCTGGAAGAGGAGTACAAGCGAAATTACAGTTTCGGTTCCCTGGCAGCCCATGCACTCGGGTTTGTCAATCATGAGCTGACCGGCATGAGCGGGCTTGAAAGCTACTACGACGATCTCCTGAAGGGCGAAGATGGCCTTCAACAAGTCCGAAGAGACCGCTCTAACAGGATTTTTGCTTATGTTGGCGCACCAAGAAAGACTCCCATACAGGGTCATTCACTCCATACGACCCTGGATTCCTATATGCAGGCTATTCTGGAAGAGGAGCTGGAGGAGGGTATTCGCGAGACACGTTCAACATATGGTACCGGTATCATCATAGAACCTGAAACCGGGGCCGTCAAGGCGATTGCCAACTATCCTGCGTTTGATCCGAATCAGCCGGGATCGATTGACAGCGAGAACCGCCGCAACTATGCTGTGGCCGACATGGTTGAACCTGGCTCGACCTTTAAACTTGTTACGGCAATTGCAGCCGTCGAGCAGGGAGTCGTCAATTTTGAAGAACAGTTCGTCACTCCGGAAAACGGCCAGATCAATATACACGGCCAGATGATGAGAGATCATGACCCGCTGGGGACCCTGGATTTCACTCAGGCGATTGCAAAATCTTCCAACATTGCTGTTTCAGAGATTGCAATGCGGCTCTCTCCACAGATATTTTATCAGTATGCCCGAAATCTCGGGTTCGGGACTCCTACACATATTGACCTGCCGAATGAAACTGCCGGACGGCTCCAGAAACCTTACGAATGGAGCCGGGTCACTCTCCCCTGGATGTCCATCGGGTATGAAGTCCAGGCAAGCCCCTTGCAGATGTTGCAGGCGTATGCCGCATTTGCCAATGACGGTATGATGATGCGCCCTCATATTGTCTCGCACATCACCGATGAATATGGGGACCGGGTCAGGGAGTCCAGGCCGGTTGAAATCCGACGGATTGCAGAAATGAGTACCATTGAAAAACTGAAACCGGTGTTTGAAGCGGTTGTAACAGACTCCGGTACAGCCGGCTGGGCGTTTGTCGAGGGCCTTCCGATTGCAGGGAAAACCGGGACAGCACAAAAGTATATGGATGGCCGCTACCAAACGGCATACAGAGCGTCATTTGTAGGATTTTTTCCAAGCGATGACCCGAAATATACCATGATCGTGATGCTGGATGAACCGAGAACCAGTATCTACGGCGGTTACACAGCCGGACAGATTTTCCGCGATATTGCAGCCCGTGTTGCCGGCCTGGATTCCGATATACAACGGACCATTCCGGAATCGATCCACGAAAGTGAATCCCTGATAACCATTGCCCCCTCGGTTACCGGATTCCGCGTTGAGGAGGCACAGCAGCTGCTTTCTAACCAGAGGATTACATGGTCGACGTCCGGCACCGGAACAAGGGTTGTTTCACAGGAACCTGCAGCAGGCGATACGGTACAACCCGGAAGCCGCATGGTACTTGAACTGTCCACGTTTGCGCCCGACAGCACCGGTGAACTGGTTACAGTTCCGGATCTTCGGAATAAAAGCATTCGTCAGGCCTCCTCTATGCTCTCCGACCTGGGCCTTCAGATTCAGATTATCGGATCCGGCACCATCTATGCGCAGTTTCCGCAACCCGGAGAAAGTATGAGACGGGGACGAACCATTACCGTGCGGGGAAAAGCACGCTCTCTTGAACAGGCAGCTTCACCAACCATTACATCAATACAGTGACCTTTCAACAGCTCATAGAACTTTGTGATCCTATAGACGTTACCGGAGATCCGGTTTCAACGATCGGTGCGCTGCGTCATGACTCCCGGAATGTAGAGGAGAACGATGTATTTATCGCCGTCAGGGGGTTGAGAACAGATGGACACGACCATATCCCGGAAGCAGCAAGCCGGGGAGCTTCTGTCCTTGTTTGCGAACAGAATACGAAAGATCTGCCATCCGGAGTCGCGGCCATCCTGGTAAAAGAGACACGTCCGCTTCTGGGGCCCCTTGCCCAGGCGTTTGCGGGGTACCCTGCCCGTGAGATGACCCTGGTCGGGATTACCGGTACGAATGGCAAAACAACCGTCGCAACACTGATCTGGCAGGTCCTGAAAGAATTGGGTGCCGCCCCTGCCCTGCTCGGAACAGTAGCCAAGCGATACGGGAATCAGACATTTCCAAGCAGCCTGACGACCTCCGATCCGATCGAACTTGCTGAGGATATGAAACAGATGGCTAAGGCCCGGTCCACCCACCTGGTGATGGAGGTTTCCTCCCACGCCCTTAGCCAGGATCGGACACTTGGTTTATCATTCGACCTGGCTGTTTTCACCAATCTGAGCCATGACCACCTTGACTATCATGGCCATATGGAGCAGTATGCTGTGGCCAAGAAAAAACTTTTTGACCAGCTGCCGGAACAGTCCTGGGCACTGATCAATGTGGATGACTCCCATTGGGAGACCATGATTGCGAACTGCCGGGCAAACATTCTCGATTTCTCCTTTACTCAGAACAGCTCCGTTCAATGTGAGATACTGGAGATGAATGAGACGGGAACCACCGTGAGAGTGGATGATGTAACCGTCACAACCCCACTGATCGGCAGATTCAATGCCTATAATCTGGCAGAAGCGTATCTCGCCTCTACCCTGCTTGGTTTTGAAGCGAAAGCTGTTGCAGAGGCGCTGAAACACTGCCAGGGAGCAGCGGGACGCCTGGAAAAAGTATCTGCTGAACATACAGATATCAACCTCCCGGTCGTCCTGGTTGATTACGCTCATACACCGGATGCGCTCCAAAATGTGGCGGAAACCGTGGCCGCCCTCCGGAAAAAGGGAGAGAAGCTGATCCTTCTGTTTGGATGTGGTGGAGACAGAGACCGGGCCAAACGGCCTGTAATGGCACGCGTTGCCGAATCTGTCGCGGACCAGATCATCGTTACGTCCGACAACCCGAGATCGGAAGAGCCGGAAAAGATTATCCGGGAAATTGAAAACGGATTCAGCAGCAGTGCCAACTGGACCTCCATTCCATCCCGTGAAGAGGCGATTCGACAGGCGATTCAGACAGCACCCTCAAACTCCTGGATTCTGATTGCAGGGAAGGGACATGAAACATGGCTGGAGTCCGCAGGCAAGAAAATTCAATTTGATGACCGGAAAATCGCATCTGATGCACTCAACCGGAGAGCCCGGGAACAAAAGGCCGGGGGGATACACTGATGCTATACTCTCTGTTTGAATGGTTACAGCTCCACTACCAGCCTCCGGGACTTGGTGCATTTGCCTATATCACGACCCGGACAGCATTTGCCGCGGCCACTGCCCTTGTCATCAGTCTGCTGATCGGAAAGAAGATCATCCGGTGGCTGGAACGAATGCAGCTTAAGGAAGTAATCCGTGAAGATATCGGCCTGGATCACCATCTCGAAAAATCACACACACCTACCATGGGGGGTGTCATTATTATTCTGGCAACCCTGATACCGGCACTTCTCTGGATGCGGCTGGACAGTATCTATACCTGGATGATTGTCCTGGTTACACTCTGTATCGGTATCGTCGGTTTTGTGGATGACTATATCAAGGTTGTCCGAAAGGATAAGAGCGGCCTGCATGGGCGCTTCAAAGTGATCGGGCAAATTACGGTTGGTTTGATTCTGGGGGCATTCCTCTACTGGTGGCCTGAATTTGCAGAGTTTCATACACTCTCAACAGTACCCTTTTTGAAGAATGTCAATATCGACTACGCCATCCTGGGCGAGTTGAGCTGGCTGATCTATATCCCCGTTGTCATCTTCATCATCACCGGCGTCAGCAATGCTGCAAATCTTACGGATGGCCTGGACGGGTTGGCTTCCGGCGTTTCGGCACTTGCCGGAGTCGTATTGGGAATCTTTGCCTATGTATCCGGCCGGGTCGATTTCTCCTCTTTTCTGAACATCATGTATCTCCCGGGAAGCGGGGAGCTGACCATTTTCTGTGCCTCTCTGGTAGGTGCCTGTATGGGATTTCTCTGGTATAACACCCATCCCGCATCGGTCTTTATGGGAGATACCGGTTCACTCGCTCTGGGTGGTGCATTGGGAGCCGTCGCACTGATGATACACAAAGAATTACTGCTGCCGATTATCTGCGGTGTCTTTTTTGTAGAGACTCTCTCTGTGATTATTCAAACCAGCTGGTTCAAGTATACAAAATGGCGGTTCGGGGAAGGGCAACGGGTCTTTTTGATGAGCCCGATTCACCATCACTTTGAAAAACGGGGCTGGCCGGAATCCAAAATTGTTGTCCGGTTCTGGATCATTGCCGTTCTGTTGGGAATTATCAGCCTTCTGACCCTGAAACTGAGATGAATAACATCAAAGACAGACAAATTGTGGTCCTGGGTGCTGCGCGAAGCGGAGCCGCCGCTGCAACTCTTCTGAAGAAGAGAGGGGCCGACGTGTGGGTCAGTGACTCTTCACCCCTCAGTACTTCCGTAAAGGAACTGTTTGTGGAACAGGGTATCCGGTTTGAAGAGAACGGCCATAGCGAACGTTCGCTTCAGGGTGAATGTCTGGTCGTCAGCCCGGGGGTTCCGGACCGTTCACCGGTCGTCCAGAGTTATCTCTCGGCCGGAAAGAGTATCTATTCGGAACTGGAAGCGGCAAGCTGGTTCAACAGCAGCCCGATCGTCGCTGTTACGGGCAGTAATGGGAAAACAACCGTTACCAGCTGGCTGGCATACACCTGGTCGGTCGCAGGGCGAGAGGCGATCATTGCAGGAAACATCGGCAATGCATTCTCCTCCTGTGTAGAGGGAACAGGGCCGGAACGGACGGCGATTCTGGAAGTGAGCAGTTTTCAGCTCGACCATATCGACAGTTTTCGGCCGGCTATCAGCATACTGTTGAATATCACCCCGGACCATCTGGATCGGTACGAAGGGAGTTTTAAAGCGTACAAAAAGTCGAAGCTGAGAATAACAGAAAACCAGAAGAGTAGCGACACCTTTATTTACAACTATGAAGACCCCCATCTCTCGAGCCATGCAGATGTTGTGGCCGGCCGGGATGAACCCCCAACGATTCTCGCATTTTCTGACCGGCGTGAAGTGCCGGAGGGAGCCTTCGTCCGGGACAATCACATTATTTTTAAACTGAATCAAACAGAGGAATCTCTTATGCATATCAATGACCTTGCCTTGCCTGGACGGCATAACCTGAACAATGGTCTTGCAACGGCTCTCGCTGCCCGTGCATCTGAGATTAAAAGTGAGACCATTCGTGAAAGCCTGAAGACATTTGAAGGGGTGGAACACCGGCTGGAAACGGTTCGTGTTTACAAAGGGGTCAAATATGTCAATGATAGCAAAGCGACCAACATCAACGCTGTCTGGTATGCACTGGACAGTTTTCACGTTCCAATTGTACTGATTCTCGGAGGGCGTGACAAAGGAAATGACTACACCGAGCTGGAGAAACAGCTTGTTGAAAAAGTTCATACCGTAGTTGCCATCGGAGAGGCCAAACCCCTGATTAAGCAGCAGATCGGCCGTCTGGTCCCCAACTATCTCGAAGCGGATACGTTGAAAGAGGCGGTTCAGCTTTCAGCGGGCAAGGCGAAACGCGGAGAGATCGTTCTGCTAAGCCCCGCCTGCTCTTCGTTTGATATGTTTGATAATTATGAACACCGCGGCGAACTGTTTAAACAGGCTGTACTGGAATTATAACTATGTTTTATACGACACCAAATAGCAATCTCAGCTCGATTCTCGGCACCAGTCCGAATGACATCGATATGCCCAGCCGTGGAAGTGACAGGTTGCTTCTGACATCGGTGATCGTATTGATGATCATCGGTGTACTGGCTGTCTACTCCTCCATCGCCTATTTCGCACAGATGAAGGGGACGACGGCGGGCTCACTGGTTTCCGGCCACATGATCAAACTTGTAATTGCATTTGTCGTGATGCTGATTTTTTCTAAAATCGATTACCAGATTCTTGCTCGTTTCAGCAGGGTGGCTCTGGTACTGAGCTGGATTCTGCTTGTTGGGGTGATGGCTTACGGAGATGTTGTTTTCGGCGCGCGACGATCCCTTTCCGTCGGCTCCTTCTCGTTTCAACACTCCTCCCTGGCATCCGTTGCATTGATTCTGCATATCGCCGTCCTGCTCCGGGATAAACAGGAGTATATCAAAGATTTTTCCCGTGCGTTTCTGCCGATTCTTTTCTGGATCGTGATCACCTGTGCCCTGATCGGAATGGAAGATTTCAGCAGTGCCGGGCTTCTTATGTCTGTCTCACTTGTCCTGATGTTTGCCGGCCGGATCAATACACTTCACCTGGGCACACTGGTACTGATCGGCCTTATTGGAGGTAGTGCTCTTGTAAGCGTCTCACCGGAGAGGCAAAGCCGGCTGGATGAGTATGTCCGTCAGGTGACAGACATCAACAGTACAGAACTGGTTCCGGGCGCCGGCTACCAGGCTCAGCAAGCCTACATTGCAATTGCACAGGGGAATATTTTCGGTGTCGGCATTGGAAAAAGTACACAGCGTGACTTTCTGCCCGCCCCGTACAACGACTTTATTTTTGCCATCATCGCAGAGGAGTATGGAGTGCTTGGAAGCAGTTTCGTCATTCTCCTGTTTACCTTCATCCTGTTGCGGGGAGTTGTCTATATCGCCAGGAATGCTACCGATGTATTCGGCACACTTCTCGCTCTGGGATGCACCCTCTGTATAACACTTTACGGGTATGTAAATGCAGCCGTTGCCTCCGGGCTGCTCCCGGTGACAGGCCTTCCGATGCCGTTTATCAGTTACGGAGGGACCAGTATGTTATTTACAGGTGTCATGATCGGCATTCTACTCAATATCTCGAAACAGAATAACAACCGGAACGCAAGATTTTATGTAGGCTGATGAACAGCGCTGTCAAAAACATATCCTCTGCCGAAACCATCGCTGACGCGACGGGCGGGCCTCGTCTGCTCATTGCTGCCGGAGGTACAGGCGGGCATGTCTATCCGGCCATTGCGATCGCGGATGCGCTGAAACAACAGGATCCCGGCAGTGAGATACTCTTTGTCGGTACCAGAGACAGGATGGAGTGGCAGGCCGTTCCAAAAGCCGGTTATGAGATCCGAAGTATCTGGATCAGTGGATTCCACAGGCGCCTGACGCCGCAAAACCTGCTCTTCCCGGTCAAACTGCTGGTCAGCCTGGTCCAGAGCCTGATGATTCTGAAACAGTTCCGTCCCGATGTAGTGATTTCATGCGGCGGATTTGCTGCCGGGCCGGTGAGCTGGATGGCGTCAAAACTTGGAATTCCACTTGTCATTCAGGAGCAGAACAGTTATCCGGGGGTCACCAACCGGATGTTGTCCAGACATGCCGATGCCATCTTCATCGCTTTTGATGAAGCTGCCGATTTTCTGGATGAGAGTGCGGAGATCTCTGTTTCCGGTAATCCGGTTCGGTCTAACCTTACAGAAGGTAACCGGCAGGAGGCCCTTTCGATATTTGGATTGGAAGCGACGAGTCCTGTACTGCTGATCCTGGGCGGAAGCGGGGGTGCTGTCTCTCTGAACCAGGCGATGGAAGAGAATATCGACCGCCTCCATGATCAGGCAGGAATTCAGATCATCTGGCAGTGCGGGCCCCGCTATTTCGATGAAATTACCAGCAGAATTGATACCGACAGCTATCCGGCACTCCGGTTGATGCCTTACATCGACCAGATGGCGGCTGCATACGCCGCCGCTGATCTGGTGGTCAGCCGGGCGGGCGCCAGTTCATGCAGTGAATTGATGCTTACCGGCAAACCGGCAATTCTGGTGCCGTCGCCACATGTTGCCGGAGATCATCAGACACGAAATGCGAAGGCTATGCAGGAGCAGGGGGCCGCTCTTCTTCTGGAAGACCGAAAGGTCTCAGAAGATCTTCCCGGTATCGTTGAATCGATTTTAGCCGATCCTGAACGGGTCGAAGAGATGTCCAGGGCATCTCTCCGTCTGGCCAAACCGGATGCAGCCAACGAGATCGCAAAGAAAATACTGGACCTTAGAAACGGGAACCATGAGTAGCAAGGAGATACAAACACAACCGGTATTCGGACGGACCCGACACATCCATATGGTCGGGATCGGTGGAATCGGTATGAGCGGGATCGCTGAAATTCTGCTGCTGAAAGGGTATAAAGTGACCGGGTCGGATGGAGCACTCAGTGAGACAACCAAACGCCTGGAAGACCTGGGTGCCATCGTCTTTAAGGGCCATAAGGAGTCGAACATCGAGGGGGCAGACGTTGTTGTCTATACCAGTGCCGTCAGAGCAGACGAGAATCTGGAGACAAGAAAAGCACAGGAGCTCAATATTCCGGTCATAAAAAGGGCGGAGATGCTTGCTGAACTGATGAAGATGAAGTATGGCATCGGGATTGCCGGAACACACGGAAAAACCACGACCACCACGATGGTCGGGCATGTAATACAGGACGGAAGCTTTGACCCGACCATCATTGTTGGCGGCCGGGTTCACAGTTTTGATAAAACCAATGCTGTGGTCGGAAAAGGGGATATCATCGTAGTCGAGGCAGATGAGTTCGACCGGACGTTTCTTCGGCTCTCCCCATCCATGGCAATTATCACCAATATAGAAGCGGAACATCTCGATATTTACAAAGATCTTGATGATGTGAAGGAGGCGTTCATTGAGTTTGCCAACAAAGTCCCGTTCTATGGTGCTGTGATCCTCTGCCTGGATGACCCCGTTGTGCGAAGTATCCTGCCAAGTATCGAACGCCGGACACTTACATATGGCCTGACGCCTCAGGCAAAACTGCGTGCAGTGAATCTTGAATCAAATGCTTTCTATACCCGGTTCACTGTCTCCCTGGAAGGGGAAACGCTTGGAGGGATACAGATCAAGGCACCCGGTGAGCATAACGTAAAGAATGCTCTGGCGGCCATTGCCACAGGCCTCGAACTCGGGATTCCGTTTGAGATGATCCGATCCGGCCTGGAACGGTTTGACGGGGTATTCCGGCGTTTTCAGTTGAAACTTGACAAGGATGGGATCATGGTGATCGACGACTACGCTCACCACCCGACCGAAGTACAGGCAACTCTTCAGGCAGCCAGAAAAGGGTGGCCCAACCGAAGGGTGGTTGCCGTCTTTCAACCACACCTCTACACCAGAACCAGGGATATGTACGAGGAGTTCGGCCTTTCATTCTTTGACGCGGAACTGCTCGTGGCGACCGATATCTATCCGTCAAGAGAAAAGCCGATTGAAGGTATTACCGGGAAACTGATAACCGACACGGCCAAAAACTCCGGGCATAAAGGAGTTCACTATATCGAGAAGAAGAGTGAACTGGCACGGGCGCTCTATGAGATTGTCAAGCCGGGCGACATCGTTATTACGATGGGCGCCGGAGATATCTATAAATATGGAGAGGAGTTTGTAGAACTCTTGCACCAGGGAGGCGGTGATGAAGAAACAGAGTAAAAAGGATCGAGGGGCCGGACTCTCCTGGATCATTGGCGCATTGATTCTGCTTGTAGCTGCAATTATGGCCGGAATCTACTGGAAAGACCATGCAGAGATACGGGAGGTTCGATTCATCGGCCACCACTATACAACCGGTGACGAGTTGACAAATGCCATCCCCTCCCCTGTCGGCATGCATCCGGACAGCCTTCATTTCGGGGAGCTGATCGACCCTGTCGTCCGGCTTCCGTGGGTGAAACGGGCAGATATCCGACTGGAGGCCAACGGAAGGATGATTCTGCGGATCACCGAAAGAGATCCAATTGCCATGATGGTTCGCGGTGAAAAGCGGGCTTATACAGATCGGGACGGGTTGATTCTGCCGGTTGTGCCGGAAAATCCAGGCGACCTTCCGATTCTGTACGGATTTCCCGTCACTCCTGCCGGGGATACCCTTGATTCTGACGCATTTCGGATTGTCCGGGATTTTCTGATCGCTGCCAGAAACAATGAATTCGGATGGACAACGATCAGTGAAGTCACCTGGAATGAAAGGGAAGGGGTTGTGGCTCTAAGCCATGAAAATGGAGTAAAACTGATCTTTGGCGACGGTGAATTCGACAAGAAGTTCCGGACCTGGGAAGTATTCTATGCAGAGGTTATCCGAACCAAAGGGATTCAATTTTTCGAATCCGTCGACCTGAGGTTTAGTAATCAGATCGTAGCACGTGAATTATGAATGTTCAACCAAACCAGAGCAGGTAATCGTATGAGTGAGAATGAAAAAATAGTCGTCGGCCTTGATATCGGTACTACCAAAGTGTGTGCTGTAGTCGCATCCATTGATGACAAGGATCAGATCCATATCCTGGGGGTAGGAAAGGCACCGAACGAGGGGTTGAACAGGGGTGTCGTTGTCAATATTGACAAGACCGTCCAGGCAATCAAATCGGCAGTGGAACAGGCAGAGCTCGCATCCGGAATTGAGGTGAACTCTGTAAATGTAGGCATTGCAGGAGACCACATCCGAAGTATCCGCAGCAAGGGAGTGATCACAATCAACAACAAGGATAAGGAGATCACCCTGAAAGATGTGGAGCGGCTTCTGGAAGATTGCCAGCGAATCATGCTGCCGCCCGACCAGCAGATTATCCATGTAATTCCACAAGAGTTTGTCGTGGACGGCCAGGACGGGATCAGCGATCCTGTCGGCATGAGCGGAATCCGGATGGAGGCCGAAGTCCACATCATCACCGGCCTGGTCTCCGCTGCAAAGAACATTTACCGCTGTGTCGAGCGGGCAGGTTATCAGGTTGCGGACATTATACTGGAACCGTTAGCCTCCTCCTATGCCGTACTCGATGATGAGGAGAAGGAGGCGGGGGTTGTCCTTGTCGATATCGGTGGAGGCACGACCGATCTGGCAGTATTCCAGGATAACACCATCCGCCATACGGCAGTCATCGCAATCGCCGGCAAGAAGGTAAGCGACGATATCCGGGTCGGGCTGAGCGTCCTGGATGACCAGGCAGAAAAACTCAAACACAATCACGGAGAGTGTTTTGTCGACCTGATCGAGGATGATGAGACCATTACGGTACCCGGAATTGCCGGCCGGCCACCCAAAGAGATCACCAAAAGTATTCTGGCCAAGATTATCCAGGCCAGAATGGAGGAGATCATGGAGATCGTTGCCATTGAAGTCAAACGGAGCGGCTATGCCGACTCACTGAGTGCAGGCCTGGTCTTGACCGGCGGCGGTTCCCTGATCAAAAATGTAGGCCCGTTGGCCAACGAAGTGCTCGGCATGGATGCCAAAATCGGCCGGCCGCTCGGCCTGGCAGGAGGGTTGATCGATGAAGTGAACAGCCCCATTTATGCCACCGGCGTCGGCCTGGTGATACACGCCCTGAAAACGGGCACGGCCGGAAGTGAATCGATGATACCGGCACCGGCCAAAGGGTCCGGAGTTGAAAAGGTGATGAACAAAATCGCCGACCGGATGAAAGGCTGGTTCAAAGAACTTTAACAAGAACGTTTCAATACACATAGCAATCTAAAAACAAGGAGTCATATCATGTCAAATGCAAACACACGCTTTCGTTTTGACGAGCAGGGTCAGGACAATGCGAAAATAAAAGTGATCGGAGTTGGAGGCGGCGGCGGGAATGCCGTGAACAACATGATCAATAAAGGATTAACCAGTGTCGAGTATGTGGCGCTCAATACGGATGCCCAGGCACTGAAAAATAACTCGGCAAACCACTCGATACAGGTAGGATCCAATCTGACCAGCGGCCTCGGTGCTGGAGCACGCCCGGAGATCGGCCGTGAAGCGGTGGAAGAGAACCGGCACGAAATCGATGAAGCGATAGACGGTGCGGATATGATCTTCATCACTGCCGGAATGGGTGGCGGAACAGGGACCGGTGGAGCTCCGGTTGTTGCAGGAATTGCCAAACGTAAAGGGATCCTGACAGTCGGTATCGTCACGACCCCATTCCAGTGTGAAGGGAAAGTCCGCATGAAATATGCACTGGAGGGAGTCACAGAGCTGAAAAAGAACTGTGACACGGTAATCGTCATCCCGAACGAGCGGCTGCTCGATATCTCGGATGAGAATACGTCACTGATTGACGCCTTTGAACTGGCGAATGAAGTATTGTATAACGCCACGAGAGGGATTTCAGACCTGATTCTGATGCCCGGCCTCATCAACCTCGACTTTGCTGATGTCCGTACAACGATGGTCGACGGTGGAGCTGCCATCATGGGATCGGCAACAGCCAGTGGTGAAGACCGTGCTGAAATTGCCGCTCGTGAAGCGATCAACTCTCCCCTGCTGGATGGCGTAAGCATTCGGGGCGCCAGGAATGTACTGGTCAATATCTCGTCAGGCTCCAACCTTGGGATGCGGGAAACCACGACAGCAACCAGCATCATCCAGCAAGAGGCTGGAGATGATGCCGAGATTATCCTCGGTACTGTCCTGGATGAATCCTTTGAGGATGAACTGAGGGTAACGGTTATTGCGACAGGGTTTGACCTCTCGGATGACCGGAACCAGGCACGAATCGCCCCCAAAACCGGGACCGCTACCTCCCGGAAACCAAACCTTGAGAACCTGCCGAAAGCGGGAGAAATCGCAAGCCGGTTCAGCCGTTCCAATACAGAGTTCTATAAAGGTGAAAAAAACCTGAAAAACCTCGACTCTCCTGCGATTCATCGACGTGAAGTTCGCCATATGCGACCTGTAGAGTCCGAAGAAGCGAATGATGAACAGCGGGAGGCAGAACAGCATCAGAAAAAAGCGAGCGGAGATAGTGAACAGGTGCTCAATAACCGGCCGGAACGGATCGACAAATCAGACTCGGAACAGCCGGCCTTTCTCAGAAAAATCATGGATTGACCTCTCTGAGATGAATCATCGGCGGGCAGGTTTGGGGCAGCCAATTAACAGCCTGGCTCCCCTCTTCCGCAGCAGGGCACTGCACCCTTCTGAAGACCTCCTCTTCGCCGGATATGGTTCAGAAACCGGGCAGTTTCCATTTTTTATAGATTGCTAAATCTAAGGGGAGTCCTCTGAAAGGGGCTCCCCTTCTTTTTTCCATAGAACTGCAGAAGCACTAATGACGGGACACAAGTGAAGCGTCAACCATGCGACAGACTCCTAGCGCAGAAAAATGTGTGCATTGACGGATCCTTTGGCATCCGCTTTTTCGAATTTCAGAACAAACCGGGCTCCGTTTCCGGTCGATTCATATCTCTGTTCTGCTTTTAGCTGCTGGGCAAGAAGGTCGATCAGCTGAAGCCCAAGGCTCCCTCTCCCTTTCGATTCAAAATCGTCCGGCAATCCCGTTCCGTCATCTTCAATGAGCAGCTGAACCTGATTATCTGACTCGATTAATTTTATGGTCAACGTGCCCTGATTCCGATCCTCAAAGGCATGTTTGATTGAATTGGTGACAACCTCATTGGTAATCAATGAACAGGGAACGGCCTGGTTGATATTTAGCAGAACCGGGTTCAGATCAAATACGGCCTGAATCTCACTGCCTCCGGGAATGGCTTCGATAATTCCGGATACAAGCCCCTGAAGGCTTTCCGAAAAATTCAGATTGGAGAAACTCTCGGAGCTGTAGAGGTGCTCATGTATATTGGCCATCGCCTTGATCCGGCCTACACTGTCATACAGAGACCGGCTCAACACGCTATTATCCGCTTCAAATGCCTGGAGCTGCATCATCGCAGATACAACAGCCAGATTATTCTTGACCCGGTGATGAATCTCTGCAAGCAGTGTCTCTTTCTCCTTGAGTGAAGAGCGTAGGTTCGCCTCCTGCCGTTTCTGCATCGTAATGTCACGGCCGATCATCACCCAGTGGGTATTACGTCCCTCCGTATCGGTCACCGGAACAGTTGACATACTCATCCAGAACTTCTCGCCGCTTTTTTTGTAATTGATAAACTCCGCACTGGCCGGCAGGTAGTTCTCCATCGCCTTCCGCAGCTCATCCAGAACATCTGAATCTGTAAACTCTCCTTTCAAAAAACTTAGTGTTTCCCCGATCACCTCACTCTCCGAATAACCGGTCGTATCCAGAAAGGCCTGGTTCACATAGATCACCTTACGCCCCGGAAGGTCGGTCGGTTCCGCCTCCGTGATCACGATCGATTCAGTCGTATTTATAATGACCGATTCAAACAGCTTCAGCCGCTGACGCTCTCTCCGTTTTACGGTTACATCTTCCGCCAGGACGATCCGGCACTTTCGGCCATTGTAAAGAATATCGTTGCCGGATATAGACACTTCGATCACTTCGCCATTTTTCTTTCGATGGAGGACACCATTGAGAACACCATCAACCTGTACTCCCCGATAGCCGCGAAGTCTGGCTTCAAATTCAACAAGTCTCGACTCCGGTTTCAGGTCTCGGACTGTCATGGAGAGAAATTCCTCTCTGGTGTACCCATAGTGGTCTACAGAACGGTCATTCACATCCAGGAACCGGAGTGTTTCGAGGTCGAAAAGCATGATCGGCTCCGGAGTCAGCTTAAAGAGATTTCGATAATTCTTTTCGCTCTCCCTGATTTTTGATAAAAAAGTGCTCCGTTCCAGGCTGTAGGTGAGGCTTTTGAACAGAAGTGCTGGAGAGAGATCATCTTTCAACAGGTAATCCGATACACCCAGAGATAACGTCTTAACGCTAAAATCCAGATCGGTATACCCGGTAAGGACAATAATCGGAACAGACTCCGCAAGGGATACCATATCCTGAATTAACTCTTCGTTACTTTTATCCGGCAAGGAGAGATCCAGGAGAATCGCATCAAAGCTGACCTCGCCGGACTTCAGGAGGGATTCCGCCTCTGCCGCAGTTCTTGCGTGAGTCAGTTTCGGGCTTACAAACTTCTCATTGACATACTCCTCCACCAATACATAGTCTCCCTGGTTGTCTTCCACAACGAGAAGCGATATGGATCGGCCCGGTTTCATCATGATTCTGTAACGTTTGTAGGAAGTTTGATCAACTGGATCCAGAACTGCTCAATCTGAGTCACTGCATTCAGAAATTCATCCACTTCGACCGGTTTGGTTATGTAACAGTTCGCATGATGTTTATAGGATTCCACAATATCCTTCTCCGATGAAGAGGTAGTTAACATAATGACCGGAATCTGCTTTAAATACTCTGTCTTCTTGATGTGCTCCAGCACTTCATGGCCATTTATTTTAGGCAGGTTAATATCCAGAATGATCAGGTCTGGTAAGTGCTTGTTTTGAAAGTCTCCCCGTTTCTCCAGAAAATCGACTGCCTGCTCCCCATCTTTTGCAATGCTGATCGTATTGAGAATTCTTCCATCCTTCAGAGCTTCCGTGATCAACAGAATATCCCCCTCATTGTCCTCCACCAATAGAATATGAACCGGTTTCATAGCGTTTAGAGTTGTTTTGAGAGTGTAAAGTGAAAGACGGTTCCATCTCCGGGTTTGGATTCAACCCAGATTCGCCCTCCATGCTGTTCGACGATCTTCTTGCATACAGCCAAACCGATGCCTGATCCAGTATACTTATCCTGAGAATGCAGCCGCTTGAAGATCTGGAAGATCGTATCGAAATATTTTTCTTCAATCCCGATTCCATTATCCCAGATTGAAAAACGCCAGTAATGATCATCTTCAACCACAATGATTTCAATCACAGGCGGCCTTTTCTCCGCCCTGTACTTCAGGCTATTTCCAATCAAATTTTGGAAAAGAAGCTTCAGAGAAATGGTAACCCCGGTAACCTCCGGCATATCCCCCCATCGAAGTTCTGCATTTGTCTCCTCGATGGTTCCAACGTGAAATTTTCTGACCTCGTCCAGCAGAGTTCCGACATCCACCCTCTCCAATTCTTTGTAGAGCCGGCCGATGCGGGAAAACTCGAGCAGGTCGTCGACAAGCCTGCTCATACGGGCTGCCCCGTCTCTTGCATAGTAAATATATTTTTTGCCTTTTTCATCTAATTTTGACCCATAATTTTTTTCCAACAGCCCGACAAAGCTGCGAACCATACGAAGAGGCTCTTTTAAATCATGGGATGCGACTGTGGCAAACTGCTCCAGCTCCTTGTTGGATGCCTCCAGATCCAGACGTAGCTGATCTGATTTCTTCAGAGTCGAGTGCAGCCCGTTGAAGAGGATCGGCAGGAGTACAACGGTCAGAAAACAGAGTAGTATCAGATTGGAAGAGACCGCAATCCAGCTCTCAAGGTCGTATTCATATGTGATCAATCCGGGCCCCCACTCGAAGTGAATGAAAAACCCAAATAGTACACAGATCAACAGGTTCAAGACGGCCGCTGCTATTCCATATGTGGTATCCAGTATCAGAAGAACAAAGATAACCCCGGCAAACAGATAGAGCAGGCCCGGGCCGTAACTCCCCAGATAATAGAGAAGTGTGACAGAGATGAAATAGAAGATGGAACAGTATATGATCTTGCGTGTGTAGACAGACGGGCCAGGAAGTAGCGATACCAACACCAACACAGCAACGCCGGTAACATTCACAACCATCATCAGGTAGAGCCCCTGAAGCCAGGAGACGTAAAGGCTTGGAATCAGTGCAAAGAGGCTAAATGGCAGAACATAAACGAGAGTAGCTGCAAACAGATAATTTCGCCAATAGGGCAATCCTTCCGACTGATCATCGGAAACCATACAGTTCCGATGAACGGTTTTCTTGTAGCTCTCCCAAATCTTTTGTAACCCCATATGAACTCTGGCAATGGTATGTGGAAATAGAACAGAGGTGTACCGGGAACTATTTTAAATTCACAATCTGTCGGACCGGTTCTGTTATGACAGCATCAATAGGGGTTGAAAAAAGAGAGGCCAACCCCGGGAATGCCGGTTACCAGCGGAGAAGATTGACCTGGCTAATATCCACAGAAAGGTTATTCCGGAAGATCGCAATGATGATTGCGAGCCCTACAACAGCTTCTGACGCTGCTACTGCGAGAGCAAAAAACACCAGAATCATGCCGTTTACGTCCCCATGGAAACTGGCAAAGGAGATCAGTGTCAGGTTGACTGCATTCAGCATCAATTCGACACACATAAACACGACAATCGCATTTCTTCGAACCAGGACACCGATCAAGCCGATAGTAAAGAGAATAGCACTCAGTGCCAGATACCAGTCAATTTCGATCATGCTTCCCGGTTTGTTGATTGAATTTTATATTGTGCCACCAGCAGTGCACCCACAACCGCTGCAGTTAGCAGAATCGCTGTCATTTCAAATGCGAACAGGTACTCCGTAAACAGAACATCTCCAACCGCTTCAACAGTCCCTGCCTGCAACATATCCGGTGAAATCTCCGGCAATAATTCTGCGGCCCCACCGATGCTGTATAGAATCTGGCCGAGTACCGCCACTCCAAGCAAAAATGCAATAAAATAGGAGACGCGGAACCGGTTGAGAAGGCTCTCCTCCTGATCCACATTCAGCAACATGATCACAAAAAGAAAGAGCACCATAATCGCACCGGCGTAAACGATTATCTGTATGATGGCAAGAAATTGTGCCTGTAATAGCAGGTATAACCCGGCCAGCGAGAGCATATTCAATACCAGAAAGAGAGCACTGTTTACCGTGTTCTTGTTCAACACCATGGCTATGGCTGATGCAAGTGCCAGGAGTGCAAGAAATACAAATGCGTACGTTACCATCAAATTCTATTCGTTATTGTATGAATGAAAGGTAGAGAAATTTAAAAATGCCATCAAGAGAACTTTTCAGAGGAAATAGGCCAGGCCTGCCAGGCCGATGATCCAGCAGTACCAGGCAAAGTGATGAATTCCCTTAGACTTGAACAGGATGATCAGATATTTCAGGGAGAAGTATCCGGAGACAAGTGATACGAAAAAACCGAGTATCAGGTGTGGAACATAACCACTCTCCAACTGGCCCGCTTCGAGCCCCAGCAGCTCAACAAGTGTGGCACCCGCAATGACCGGCAACATCATGATAAAGGAGAAACGGACAACATCCTCCCGGTTGATTCCGAGAAACACTGCCATTGAGATAGTCATGCCGGACCGGCTCACTCCTGGAATCAATGCAACGGCCTGGGCGATTCCAACCATAAACGTATTTTTAGCCGTTAACCTGCGTCTGCCATCCAGATAGAACCGGGTTGCAAATAGTACAAAACCCGTAAATAGAAACATGGCTGAGACGCCAACAGGATTTGCAAAAGCCGCGTCGAGTTGATCCCTCACAGTGAACCCGGCAACACCTGCCGGAATCATACTCAGCAACAGATAGATATTAAATCGTACAGTCTCATCTTCCTCCCATCTGTCCGCGATCCGGAATGGGTGTTTGAATGTCTGTATAGCAGACTGTACCATCTCTTTCAGGTCCCTGTAGAAATAGATCGAAATACTTCCGAGCGTCCCGAAATGTGTGACGATATTGAACGTCATACCCTGTGTAAGATCCTGGCCAAGAAGTGCCTGAACGATAACGATATGTCCGGAACTGCTGATTGGCAGAAACTCGGTTACTCCCTGTAGCAGAGCTACAAGTATTGACTCAAAGTACTCCATATATACAGAAAATTCGGTGATCTGTGTTGAAGAGTGTACAAAAACTGAATCTGAACCGTTACAGGTACCGTCAATGCCGGATCCGGATGGATAGCCTGCCGGATGTTCATTCTGCCAGCTGTCAGACGGTTCCTTCACGGAAACCTTCCATATTTTCAGTATGTTCCGAGCGGCATATCCGCAGCCAATGGCCTGAACCACCATTCAAGCGGTTGAAATGCTCCGCACAAAGATACTGAAACATAAATCAAAACATAAACCAAAACGAATCTTCATGAGCACTACGATCGACATGCAGGCACTGGGCGAAAAAATAGAGAAAACCAGTGCGTTTATCGATGACATCAACCGCGAACTTGAAAAGGTGATCGTTGGACAGAGGTGTATGATTGACCGCCTGTTGATCGGTTTACTATCGGGGGGCCATGTCTTGCTGGAGGGGGTTCCGGGACTGGCAAAAACATTGACGGTCTCCTCGCTGGCTCAGGTAATCAGTACCCGGTTCCAGAGACTTCAATTCACCCCGGACCTCCTGCCGGCTGATTTGATCGGTACCCTGATCTATAATCAGAAAGAGGCGGAATTCACAGTCAAAAAGGGACCGATATTTGCCAATATCATTCTTGCTGACGAGATCAACCGTTCCCCTGCAAAGGTCCAAAGTGCCCTTCTGGAAGCGATGCAGGAGCTCCAGGTCACCATTGGAGAGACGACATTCCCGCTTGAAGAGCCGTTTCTCGTATTGGCCACTCAGAATCCGGTAGAACAGGAGGGGACCTATCCCCTGCCGGAGGCACAAGTCGACCGTTTCATGCTGAAAATCAATATCGATTACCCCTCCAAAAAAGAGGAGCTCGAGATTATGCGGCGCATGGCCAAAACGGGTGAAAAAGAATCTCTTCAGCCGGTTGTCACTCCGGAAAAAATTCTGGAAGCCCGTAAGGTTGTCAATGAGATCTATATTGATGAGAAAGTTGAAAACTATATCATCGACCTGGTGTTTGCGACCCGGAATCCGGCAGATTATGGTATTGAAGACCTGGAAAACCTGATCAATTTCGGCGCATCTCCCAGGGCGACGATCAACCTGAATCTGGCGGCCAGAGCCCACGCTTTTATGGAGCACAGGGCGTTTGTCACACCAGAGGATGTTCGATTTATCACAATGGATGTCCTCCGGCACCGGATCATCCCGACCTTTGAGGCGGAGGCCGAAGAGGTTTCATCGGAAGATATCGTCTCCCGGATCCTCTCTTCCGTACAGGTGCCGTAGCAGTTACCTGACAGATATACAAAAGCCCTGCTCCAGGTGGGTTAACCTCCCGAAGCAGGGCTTTTTACTATCCGGAATGGACTTTGAGCAGGAAACAGAACCCGGTTCAGGTCCTACTTCTCGTCACTGTCTCCATTCTTCTCTTTTTCAGCAAGCTTTTCAGCCAGTCCGGAAACTTCCCCGAGGGTCGGTGTTCCGGTCTTGACATCCTCATCCTTCTTCTTCGGCTTGCTCTTTGGTTTTTTAGCTGTCTTGGTATCTTTCTCACTTTGAGAGAGTTCAATGGTTTTGCTCGGTTCATCGAACTCGATTACATACCCTTCGATCTCGTCTCCCTCACTGAATGATTCTTTGAGGTCTTCCACCGGTTCAGCCAGCTTGTCTCCGGAGAGAAATGCATCCACTCCAAGCTCCAGTTTGACAAACATACCCTTATCGGTCACCTTGGAGACCTTGCCGGTCACCTTGGTACCGGGGCCATACTCTTCCGCATATTTCTCCCAGGGGTTCTCTTCGACCTGTTTGTGGCCAAGCGTAATTCTCCGGTTCTCGAAATCAACGGCGAGAATGACGACTTCCATGTCCGCCCCTTTCTCAACGATCTCATTCGGGTGATCCACCTTCTCCGTCCAGCTCAGGTCGGATACGTGTACCAGTCCGTCAATCCCGGGCTCCAGTTCAACAAACACACCGAAGTTGGTCAGGTTCCGTACTGTACCTGTGTGAGTAGACCCGATCGGGTAGCGGTCCAGCAGGTCTTCCCATGGATCTTTCTCGAGTTGTTTGACACCCAGAGAGATCTTCTTCTCACTCTCGTTGATACTCAGAACCACACACTCGATGATGTCATTCTTGTCCACGAGTTGTGACGGATGCTTGATGTGCTGGGTCCAGGACATTTCACTGATGTGAATCAACCCTTCCACCCCTTTTTCAAGCTCGATAAACGCACCGTAGTCAGCAATAGAGACAACCCGTCCCTGTACCCTGGTTGCTTCCGGATACTTCTCTTGAATCTCGTCCCACGGATGGGGCTGAAGCTGTTTCAATCCGAGAGAAACCCGTTTTGATTTCTCATCAAAATCGATCACAGCAACGT
>JBBDRW010000084.1:0-6859 GCA_040905265.1 Balneolaceae bacterium
GGCCCTCTTCATGACCAGGCCCATTGCCCTCCACCACCTGTTTCTCACGAACCGTGATTCCTCTACTGCCGAGTTTCTGATGAGATACCTTGACACCATTCTCCAACGCAAAGTTGATGTGCGCGAGATACATATAGCCTGAAGTCACGTCACCGACATTGGTCACTTTCATACGACTAACGACAAGTGCAGACACTCGGTCTATCTCGAAACTAGGTTCGATAAGAAAGTCGTAATGGAAAGCTCGAGTGAGACGGCGTCTACCACTTATTGATATGGAAGTCTCTCCATTAATCGCGAGCCAAACTTCGTCATATTGTAGAAACGGAAGCTCTCCATGCAGAGCGTGTCTATCATTTGGCCCCGGATTGCCCATTCCAGTAATGCCACAATGAACAAGGAGTGCTCCATAACTGTCTAACAGATGGTTGACTGGTCGAGGATACTCGAAAGGAGACTTCATTCCGCAGACTTTGTCGTCCCAAGTTGCATTCCATATCTGGAATCCGAGAAACGGCAGAAGGACGACATGACCACGCGGATTCGTGACTCGTATGAACTCAACGTTAGTAGCAAAACGCCCGATCTCGACCGTAATATCAAAAGCACATAATACCGACACGGTATTGGTCGAGAACCATGATCTATCGAGACGAACTATTGGGTTCATTCGCGCAGACGACTCGCAGCGATAGTCTCACAGGTTGTGAATCTGAAATCCTTCTCAAGCAACAATTGAACAAGTCGTTCTAGTTGATTCAAAGCGTAGGCGCCACAGTTCTCCACCAAAAAAGGCAACGGTCTCACGTAACCTTCTCCGATGAATACTTCTCCTTGTGGCATCGGGACAAATTCCCAGGGATGCAAGTATATGCACACAACAGGACGTTCGATCTCGCGCCGGCCGAGCTCAGTAACAAAACCGTCTATTTTCTCACCCATAACATCGGCACCGGCAGTACGCAAGAGAGGCCATTGATCCCGATCACGTCCGTAAGCGTCCTCAGAACGCATGGTCACGTCAGCAAAGTTCGGTATTTCAACCAACTCCAAGGATCCTTCTTGTGTCCAATCATCGGCAGATGGTCGGTATGGAGACAAACGATTACCGAAGTGATAAAGCGGATAAGACGCATCCGCGATGAATCCAATCTTCAAAAGGGTATTGACGAGTTCTGTACTACCGAACAGCCGCGGAGCACGAAAGGAAACCGCTGGGCGACCAGCGGCTTGGTCAACTATCCTTTTGTTCTCTATCAGTCTATCCTGGAGTTCGTTGGTTCTTACAGGATACACGCCCGGAATGTCGAATATTGGGTTGCCAACCGTTTCATGGAACAAGGAATGGCAACCAGCTTCATTCCCTCCAGCCGCTGTATCCTTAACGAGGCCAGGAAATCGACGTGCAGTTTCACCCACCCAAAAATAGGTCGCGGGCACCGCGTATTTCTGCAGTAGCCGCAGAATTTGTTCCGTTCCCTCTGCGACACCTCGGTAATCATGAGTCCAACTTCCAACATCTGTCTCCATGTCGAATCCGAGAACTACTTCTACCTGCTTCATTAGATCTCTCCTGGGAAACCCATTGTTGTGTAAAATGCTAGATTCTCTTGTCGAGTATCTGCCCGTCCATACTGAGCAATCACCGGCACGTCGGATCTCAGCGAAATGGCGTACTGCGTCTCTTCGGGAATCTCTACTCCACCGAGCTCATCAGGCTCGTTAATCCTGAAACTAATTACGCGTTGAGCGGGCACGTTAAGCACAATACCGTCGATTGGGTCTCGATCCGAGAAATACAAAGTCAACTGCACCGAAGCTGATTCACCATTGGGATTAAACACAATTAGCGACTCGTGAGCGCTAACGGCACCAGTGGTTACTGGTGGTCTTTCTCCATCCGGGAAAAACCAACACTTTCTACCGGCGCTATTGCCTGGCCCGCTTCTACCGTTCGAGTTCATGAATCTTTCCTAACGGAGTGGACAAGATCTCACACCCATCGGAAGTGATGACAACTCCGGTTTCCCATCGGACTCCAAAAGTGGCCTCTGATGTGAATGTATCGACCTGAAAGGTCATCCCTTCTTCCAGTTCGTAATCAGAATCGGTCTCCATCCAGGGTCGTTCAACTTCGATCATTCCAGTGCCGTGACATGGACCATAGAGATAGTTCTCACCCATTCCATTGACCCGAAAGAACTCTTTGTATTCTTGTGCGACCTGAGATGCCTTCTCTCCAGGTCCCAAGTGCTCGATCGTCCAATTATGGGCTTTTAGGCCAAATTCTACTACTTTACGTTTCTCGTCATTCAGTGGTCCGAGACTAATAGGCATCCCAATGCTAGGCGAATAGCCATCCACACGAGCTGATAGGTTCAGTTGCACGAGATCGCCGTTGCCGATTCGCCTGTGACTGGAACGAGAGATCGCATGGCGGGTCGATTTCTCACCGAATATGTACATTGGCAAACCCTCGTACTCGGCTCCGTTCTCGTAGATGGCTTTCTGGGCGATTCCCACCAGCTCGAGTTCGGTCATACCGGGCTCAATTTTCGCTATGACTCGATCTAGTGCAATCTCGGTAATTCGATAACCCTCTCGCATACAGGCAAGCTCGCTCTTAGACTTTCTCGCACGCAATTCGGTCATGATATGATCAGCCTGTATCAATTCTGCACCAGGAAAAGCCTCACGCAAGCCATCTATCATCACCGCTGTCGTGACCAAATATCCACCAATTCCAACTCTCGGTCTATCTTTATGGACACCAAGAGCGGAAAACACGTCACGATAGCTACTTGTCTGCAGTTCCGGGTAACTAGGATCGGCAGACTCCCGGTACTCTGTCAGCGGAAATATGCTCTTTATGCGACTTACATCTTCAGCAAACGCCTGGCTCTCAGGCCCGATAATCAACACTGCATCTCCGCTCTTGTTGATTGCTACGCCAGCGGTCTCGAACAGGGGCCAATATCCACTGAAGTACCGTGCATTTGAAAAATCTGACTCATTTGAGTTTACCAACAGTAGATCTAAATCGTTCTTGCGCACTAATTCAGCTGCGCGTTGAACGCGTTCCTTGTATTCACTCTCTGGGATAGAGACGATCTCGTTCATTTTACACTCCTCTATATAGTATGATGTTGACCAAAGTTTGCTACTCGGTCTGGTTTCGGCTGCTGAAAACACTCAGATACACTGCACCAAATATGACCAAACCTTGGATTATCTGCTGCACGTATGGACTTACGTTCAAGATGTTCAGTCCATTGCTAAGTATCCCCATCAGGAGTGCCCCAATTAGGGTACCGAGCACTGTTCCCTCACCACCAACAAAACTAGTACCTCCCAGAATGGTAGCGGCAATAATATGGAGCTCAAACATAACCCCTGAGTTGGGCACACCTGATGACAACCGGCCAGCCAATAAGACTCCACTCAACGCAGCAAGAGCTCCGGTGAGAACATAGACGAAAACAAGCACCAGTTTTACTCTTATTCCTGAGAGCCGTGCAGTCTGATAATTCCCGCCAACCGCGTAGATATGTCGTCCAAGTTTGGTTCGCGCCAAGGTGAACCATCCAAGCAGATAGATGATGGCCATCACAATTACTGGTGTCGGAATTCCAAACACGAACCCTCGTCCTAGGAAATGCAGGACAGCCGAGTCGATATGTACCGGATACCCCCCGGTGATAAGCATCGCCAAACCTCGAGCAATTGTCATATAGGCAAGCGTAATAATGAACGGTGGAATTTTAAGGTAAGCCACCGAGAATCCAACCGTGCTGCCAATGGTCATTCCTACAAGGAGAGTTAGGATGATAGCTGGTACGGCTGGTATCCCTAATTCAGTGATCAAAGTGGCTACCACGACAGTCGACAGCCCCAGTACGGAACCAACACTCAGGTCGATTCCCGCCGTGATAATCACATACGTCATTCCAACAGCGATTATTGCATTAATCGATGTCTGCCTTGCGATGTTCATCAAGTTCCGAGCGTTCAAAAAATGCGGAGATGAAAAAGAAAAAATGATCACGAGCATTATAAGCCCGATGAACACGCCCCAGCGCTGTAGGAAGATGGAGAGCTCTCTCCTTTTGTTCCGCATTCGGAGAGCATTATCGTCGGTCCCAGCTACAGTACTCATACAGTCTGCCTCCCAAATGCTAGTTCCATAATCACCTCTGGCTTTGCCTCATCCCGAGGGATCTCGGCCACAATCCCTCCATCATGCATGACTAGAATTCGATCCGACAAAGCCATAACTTCCTCCAACTCTGAAGAAATGAGTATTATGGCTATACCTTGACCGCTGATTTCGTTTATGAGGGTATAAATCTCTCGCTTAGACCCTACGTCGATACCTCTAGTTGGCTCGTCCATAATCAGAATGCGAGTATTGGCAAGCAGCCATTTTCCCAGAATGACTTTTTGCTGATTGCCCCCACTGAGGTATCGAACCAACTGAGCGCTACTGGCAGCTTTGATCGATAGCCGATCCATCTGCCTGGAAACAGCGTCGTTCTCACGACGCGAATTAACGACGCCAAAAAGCCCGCATACGTCGTCCAGATTGGGAAGTGTCGTGTTCTCGCGTAGGCTACGGCACATCACCAACCCGTTCTTCCGACGATCTTCGGTAACGAATCCAACTCCGTTTCGCAATGCAATCTGCGGAGTCATCGTTCGAAAATGGGTTTCGTTGATCCATATCTCACCTGAATCCTTCTGATCAACTCCAAATATCAGTCTCATCAACTCCGTTCTGCCTGCTCCCATCAGCCCCGCAAACCCTATTACCTCCCCTTCATGAAGAGTAAAACTAGATTCACGGACAACTGGATACCTGCTAATCCTCTCGACTCGCAAAACCTCCTGACCGATATGAGGTGTTCTTGTAGGAAAGAATTCGCTCAAATCGCGAGCTACCATATGCTTAATGAGTGAGCCAGATGAGAATCTGCTTGTTTCGTCCGAGATTACGTGACGGCCATCGCGCAATACGGTAACTCGGTCAGATAATTCAAAAATTTCTTCTAATTTATGCGATATATATATTATTGTTGTACCTCGATCACGCAGCTTCCGAACAATATCGAACAGTATTCGGATCTCCTTATCGGATAAGGACGATGTCGGCTCATCCATGACCAGAATTCTCGGTTGAGTACTTACAGCCTTTGCCACCTCAACCAGTTGTTGCTGTCCAATACTTAGGTCACGGATCTTAGACTCGGCACCTACAGGAATCCCAAGCTCATCTAGAACCTTCGAGGCTTCGAGTTCTGCCTGTCGGTCATCGAGTATGATACTCCCTTCTTTTCCCAAGAACATATTGGCGGCAACCGTTAATCCGCTGACCAGATTCAGTTCTTGGTAGACTATTGAAATTCCGGAAGAGATCGATTCCAAAGGATCGGCGAACCGTACCGGTTCTTCATTCAGGTGCAGTACTCCAGCATCTGGAACATGAGCTCCACCGAGAATTTTCATTAGGGTCGATTTTCCCGCGCCGTTTTCTCCGACAATCGCATGTACTGTTCCAGCATCAACCTCGAAGCTCACTTGATCGAGGGCGACCACCCCGGGAAATGTTTTGGTGATACCTTCAAATCTCAAAACGTGTTGGCTATTCATTATTTTCGCCTTGGAAATAACAGCTATCGTGAATCACGAATTACCCGGTTAGACTGCCCGAAATATGAATTTCGGACAGTCCGTGCAGTGGAATCAATTCATCCTATTTGAACTGATCAACATTCTCCGACGTTACCGTCTCGACTGGTACGACGATCTCCGAGTCCACGCTACGTCCGGCAATTGCGTCCATGGCAGCGTCCACCGCCATCTCTCCGAGCAGACGAGGCTGTTGTGCAACAGTAGCCAATAGGTCCCCTTCTTCCAGCGCACGGAAAATGTCCTGACTGGTATCAATTCCTACCACGGTTAGGTCACCTAAGCGCCCTGAAGATTCCGCTGCGGCGAGGATCCCTATAGTTGTTCCTTCGTTAGTCCCGAAGAACATGTCCAAGTTAGGGTTAGCTTGGAGAATGTTCTCCGCAGCCGACATCGCTGCATCACGCCCATCCGCATCCTGAAGGGCTACAAATTCGACTCCAGAGATCCCTTTCACTTGGTCTTCGAAACCCTTTAATCTCTCTTGCTGCGCCACCGACGCCAGCCAGGAAACAACACCAATCCGCGCTCCGTCTGCCAAGTTGTCGCGTATATGTGCTGCGGCGTGCTCACCTGCTCGCATTCCCAATTCGTAGTTGTCGGATCCAATAAACGTTACCACTTGGTCTGACTCAAGGCGCATATCTCCAGTAATCACAGGAATACCCGCCGCTGCAGCATCGTTCACCGCTGGTACAATAGCAACAGGATCGACTCCGAACACTACAATTGCATCTACACTCTGAACGATAAAGTCTTCGATAGTATCGTTCTGGACACTTGCCGACCCATTTGCGTCAGTAACAACTAATCGGGCCCCGTGTCTCTCGACCGCTTCCTCCATTCCAGCAATTATATCTGCATAGAATTCATGCTGCGTCGTGTAGACTGTGGTGGCGATCGTTATCACATCGTCATCTTCTTGGGATCCAGCCGCTTGGGTTGTGGTTGCAACCCCAAACATCAGTACCAACCCGAGCGCGAGCATACTTACTTTGCGCATGTCACACCTCCTAATTTCGACAACCTTTGGTACTTACCATTTAGATTTGGTAAACCTTGTCGACAACGTTTACCGTAAACCCGGATAAGAGATCTGTCAACTTTTTTCTCATTGTCCTCCGGGTAGAACCGGGGCTTACGCCCCGGAGCCCCCACAGATCCGGACGAGCCC
>JBBDRW010000085.1:0-6812 GCA_040905265.1 Balneolaceae bacterium
TGGGGTCAGCCTACCAGAAAATATATTTTTCGGGTTAAGAGGTCACGGATGTCGGTTGACAGAACACAAAATCGGATCACCTTCATCCTTGCCGGACAGCCGGAACTGGCAACCACATTGCAGTTTACCCACTTCGATGCGCTGCGCGCACGAATTCGTCTATCTCACACCCTCGTGCCGATGACGCTCGAAGAGACCATCAAATATATCGACCACGGGCTTGCATTAGCCAACTACACCGGCTCCCTGTTCTCCGATAACGCCAAGATGGAGATCTTTCATCGCACCGCCGGCATCGCTCGTGCAATCAACTCACTATGCTACCAAGCAATTGTGAACGGCGCGATTGAACGGAAACAGATCATCGATACCGCCGACATCCCTCAGGAGACGGGGTGATTCTGCCAAACCGGATTCCCCGTCTTGCCGACGGAACTTCCAGCGGTTATCCGACAGACGTTCCGCCTGGCAGGGCGCGGAAATCATCCGTGGCACGGCGCGGAAAGACTCGCGGGCGGGGAACACTATGCCAACCTCCGCGCTGACCCCATAATGGGAACTGTCGAGCAAGAAAAAGTTGACAGTGCAGAAGCGCGGGTATAAGATCTTTGTTACTAACAGTAAGTAAGGATCGTTAGTCTGCTTGAGTGATAGTTGGTGAGAGTCTCTTTTGTGGGAGGTGATATGGCGTCGAATAATCGAAGTGATGGGAACAGAACTGCATTACCCGATAGTTTGGCGAAGGAGTATCTATCAGCGGTGTTGGGATCAACGTCGTTCAATGTGTTCCTGGTGCTTATTGGTATGAGCGTTGTCATGACCTTCGCATCGGATAAGTTTCTCTCCTCCAGTAACCTGTTCTCTGTTGCGCGCGCTTTTTCCTTCATCGCTATCATGGCAATAGGACAGTGTTTGGTGATCATTAGCGGCGGCGTTGACCTTTCGGTTGGCTCCATTTTCGGACTGAGTGGAGTAGTGGCGGCGTTTGTGATGGGTAGACTGGGAATGGCTATCCCATCTGCTATTCTGCTTGGTGTTGGAGTGGGTGTTCTCTTTGGTCTATTCAATGCACTTCTGATTACTAAAGCGCGACTCCCACCGTTTATAGCTACGCTCGGCAACCTTAGCGTTGCACGGGGATTCTGCTATGTCGTAACTAAAGGATACCCTATTACTGGGCTTCCCGATTCTTTCCTTGTTTTTGGCCAAGGATACATCGGTCTCATACCGAACCCTGTGATCATACTGGTAATTCTTACGGTGGCTTTCACGTTCTTTCTTAAACGGACAGTGACCGGAAGGAGAATATTTGCACTTGGCAGTAACGAAGAGGCCGCACGGGTTTCCGGAATCAATACCGTAAGCCTGAAATTCGTTGTTTACGCTCTGGCGGGCGCTCTGGCCGGCTTCGCCGGAATCCTTTCAGCTTCGCGACTAGGGATTGGGCAACCGACAGCAGGCATTTCATGGGAACTCGACTCGGTAGCTGCAGTGATTATCGGCGGCGCAAGTCTTTCAGGTGGAACTGGATCGGTGATCGGTGCAGTACTCGGAGCTGCGATAATGGGGGTTCTTCGGAATGCCTTAGTACTGCTCAGCGTATCTGCATATTGGCAGCAGATTGTAATTGGCTCCGTCATTCTACTTGCAGTGTCGGTGGACCAACTGCGCAAACACAACAACGCCTGAGGTTTGGCCACAGACTATGGGATGGATGCTTTGCTGTCGTTGCTCGTACTTTCGGTTCGGAAGACATGAAGAAGTCGAAAGGGACGAGAAGGAGGGACTTTGTAATGATTTGACTAAAAATACAGATGCAAGAGCATCATAAGGAATGGAGTCGTTCACTGGAGCAGAGTTCTGCCGAGGTGTATGGCGTAAAAGGGCCTATCCAAAAGGAGAAGAATAATGAAAAGGTTATCTTTGGTTGTAGCAGTCATGATGGTTTTTGCAGCCATGGCGTTGAGCGCATCGGGCAGCGCTGAGGGAGAGGAGGAACGGGTCATCGCTGTCGTTCCTCAGCAGTTGGGGAATCCCATCTTTTTTGACGCCAAGGCTGGCGCTGAAGAGGCTGGTGAGGATCTTGGTGTCAAAATTGAGTGGGTCGCCCCAGTGGACGCAGACGCTTCTGCTCAAGTCAGCGTAGTGGAAGGATTGATAGAGAAACAGGTTGACGGCATAGCGATTAGTACTAACGATCCTGACGCACTTGAAGCGACCCTCAGACGAGCTATCGAGGTCGGAATAGAGGTCAGTACTTTCGACGCCGACTCACCCGACAGCGGTCGAGCGTTCTATGCTGGCACGGAAAACTACACTGCAGGCAGGGTTGCGGGAGAGCACCTAATAGAGCTTACCGATGGCGAAGCCCGTGTTGCTCTCCTAACCGGTCTTGTCGGTGCATACGATATGCAAGCCCGGCTTGAAGGCTTTGAAGATGCGATCGAAGGAACGAACATCGAAATCGCTCAGTTACTTGCCTGCGATGATGAGATCGACAAAGCGGTAGAGTTGGTAGAACAGTATACCCGATCTAATCCGGATATTGACGCATGGTTCTTTCTCGGAGGCTGGCCCTTCTTCGTGCCTCCCTCGTCCCTGCCCACTTTGCAGGAATGGAAGACGTCCAACAAAACGCTGGTGACTATCGATACCTTCTATCCGATGCTGGACTATTTCGATGAAGAAATGATTGACGTGGCTATCGGTCAGGACTTCTACGCCATGGGTTACAAGAGCGTCGAGAACCTTGTGAGACTCCTTGACGGTGAGGAAATCGAAGGAGAGTACATCGACACAGGAATCGAGATCGTGACTCCTGAGAACTACGAATCCGTCCGTGCCGAGAAGGAACCTTGGGATTAGCGTTCGATATTGCTTTTAGAGCTTTCGCTTCGGCACGGAACTAATCGTACCGTGTCGAAGCACACAATTATTGACCAGGGAGTGTAGAGTTGGAACCATTCTTACGAGTTTCAGGCGTATCAAAGCAGTTTCCTGGAGTCAAAGCCCTTGACGAAGTCAGCATGGAGTTCTATCAGGGCAAGGTGACGGCTCTCGTAGGTGAGAACGGAGCGGGTAAATCGACTCTCATGAAGATACTATCCGGTGTGTATACGCGGGATGAGGGAGAGATATTCGTTCAAGGAAAGCCTGCGAAAATCACCGATCCAGTGTCGGCAAAGCGATACGGCATAAGTACAATCTACCAGGAACTGAACATACTACCCGATCTGAATGTCGTGGAGAACATTTTTATAGGAAGAGAGCGGCGGAAGGGAATGGTACTCGATTTTGCTTCCATGCGTGCTCACGCAACGGAGCTTATTGACCGAGTCGGATTGCGTGTAAGGACTAGTGTCTTAGCCAGCCGGTTGTCGACCGCCCAGAAGCAGATGCTGGAAGTGGCTCGCGCCCTTTCGGTTGAATCAAAAATCATAATAATGGACGAGCCGACTTCATCATTGACCGAATCGGAGACGGAGATACTTCTCAATATCGTTCGATCACTCGCGGAGCAGGACATCGGTGTGGTTTTCGTTTCCCATAAGATGAAAGAAGTCTTCGGTATCGCTGACAACATCTTCGTGATGCGTGATGGAAGGTTGGTCGGATCATATCAGAAAGGCGAAGTAGACGAAAAAACAGTAGTAAACCTGATGGTAGGACGCGACATCAAGGATCTCTTCGCCAAAGAGGAGGCCGAAATCGGTGAGACTGTCTTTGAGGTTAGAGAGCTTTCCACTAGGGGATTTTTAAGTGATATATCATTCTCACTCAAGAAAGGAGAGATTCTAGGATTCGCCGGTCTGGTTGGGGCCGGCCGCACAGAAGTGATGAGAGCGGTTTTCGGCATTGACAGACGTGACTCCGGAGATATCTATCTGAACGGTGAGCAGATAGAAATAAGCTCGCCCAAAGACGCCATTGCCCACGGCATTGGGTTGGTTCCTGAAGATCGCAAAGAGCAGGCGCTGTTGCTCAATATGTCCGTTAGAGAAAACATAACGCTTCCTAGCATCCGGAGATTTAGTCAGCTCGGCGTGATAAAAACGGCGCATGAGCGCAAGACAGCTCTTGGCTACCTGGAGAAGATGAGCATAAAAGCGCGGGGCGTAGAGCAGAAGGTAGTCAGCCTAAGCGGGGGCAACCAGCAGAAAGTTGTGATTTCCAAGTGGTTGGAGATTCGACCGAGAGTCATCATACTGGACGAGCCAACCCGCGGTATTGATGTTGGAGCTAAGAAAGAAATCCACTTACTGATGAGTAAGCTTGCGCAAGAGGGGGTAGGTATTATCATGATTTCGTCGGAGCTTCCGGAGATACTCGGAATGAGTGATCGGGTAGTGGTGATGCACGAGGGACGAATCAAAGGAGTGTTATCCCGAGCGGAGGCATCGCAGAGTAAAATAATGGAAACCGCATTATCGACTTCATAGCAAAAATCGGTGTCAGATAGGGATAGAGGATGAATACAGTTTCCTTGGGAGGAACGGCAAACGCCAACTTCCAGAATAAGATAAATATATCGATCGTTTTCCATTTTCTTCGGAATAACGGCCCAGCACACAAGGCTTTGATAGCGCGGGCACTCGGATTAAGTGCTCCCGCGGTGGGACGTTCGGTGGAACAGCTGTTGCAGCAGGGATATCTAGTCGAGAGTGGAATAGCGACAACAGAAAGCGGAAAAAAAGTTACTCAGATTGGCGTTAACGCGCAAAAAGGCGCGGTGATTGCGGTAGATTTATTGAAAGGACAACCCAAATTTGGGTTGTATGACTTGGTTGGAAACCAGTTTTATTTGCAGAAGAGTCGGCGCGTAGAGGGCGACAGTGACATCACGGGTTTCCTGTTTGCGGAGATTGAACGGTTGCTGACTAACGCAGAAAGACGCCGGCGAAAGGAAGGGTCGAAACTTCTGCCTCCCGTGGAATCCATTTGCGTAGGCGTTCCGGCGGCGGTAGATTCGGAGACCGGTGAGGTGACTGGAGCGTCACTGTTTCAGTCGCTTTCACGTATCAACATTAAGTTAGAGATAGAGCAGAAGTTCAATGTGCGCTGTTTCGTGGAGAACGATGTTAAGCTTGCTGCCTTTGGCGAGAATCGTCTCGGCGAAGGTAAAGCACACCGAAACCTTGTTTATGTTGATATTAATGACGGTATCGGGGCAGGCATCATAATGGATAATCGAATTCTACGTGGGGCTCAAGGGCTTGCAGGTGAAATCGGTTATGCGTTGTCCTCATCTGATGAAGCACTCGATGGTACAGGCCCTCGCGGACACCTGGAGAACTATGCTTCTATTGAAGCTATTGGGCGCGCAGCCACAAAGGAGATCGACGGCGCGGGTCGAACCATTCTAGAAACGATAGGAAAAGGCGCAACTGTCCCGATCAGTCCTAAAGAAGTCTTTGCGGCCGCGCTAAAGGGTAACGCGTATGCCAGTTCGCTTGTGAGCAAAAGCGTTGATAAGCTCGGAGTAGTGTTTCACAATCTCATTTTGACTGTCAATCCCGAGGTAGTGGTGATTGGCGGTGATATTTGTGATATGCCCGGAGTTGAACAGCTTTTCCTCAGCCCTTTGACGTCCTGGTTGGAAACGTCGTTGCCCTTCGTCCCTCCGGAGATTCATCTGTCCTCTCTGGGAGCCGAAGCGTGTATTCGTGGAGCTGCACTCTTCGCTACGGAGTCTCTTCTCTCTGGTAAATATCCCTTCTCCGTAGGGTGATGGGTGAATGTATTGCTATATCATTCGTTGAAAGGAAGGTGTTAAATGGAACGACTGACAAGTAAGATTAATAGTCACTGGTGGGATTACACGACCCTAGACGAGGAGCTTCTTGAGGATGCATCGCGTCTAACCACAAAAGATATCGAACAGCTGTCTCGGACAGGCTTCACGGTCAATATGTATGATACTATCGAGTCTTTTTGGATGGCGGAGGCTTTAGAGTATATTAAGGCGTGGCGGAGGGCGACAGACAGCGCTCCCGTCGGCATATGCGGGCCAATTGGTCCGACTGAACAACTTCCACTGGTGGCGGATCTCGTAAATGCCCTCGAGGTAGATCTTCACGCTGCGCATTTCTGGGGAATGGACGAATGGTATGACCCAGAAACGGGCGTAGAGGTTTCTACGGACCACCCATTGAGTTTTGCGAAAACGGCCATGGAGCTCTGCTTCAATCGGATCGACGAAAAGCTACGGATGCCTAAGCAGAACATTCACTTTCCGACCGTCGAAGGTCTGAAGGAGTACACGGAGAGTTTCGATGAGATTGTCTGTGGTGTGATGCAGGGGGGCCAAGGCGAAGTCAAGCATTGGGCTTTCAACGATCCGGTTAAGAGAGAACATCCCTACAAGGACGCGCCCCCTCCACCGGAAGAGTACCGCAAATGGTCCGCACGGATAGTTGAGCTCCATCCCCTGACCCTTGTCCAGAACGCACGCACTTCGTTTGCGGGGCGAATTTCGGGTATACCGACGCACGCGCTCACCGTGGGTCCAGTTGAGACATGGAAGAGTGAGAAGGTTTCGATATGGCATCCTGGTTGGCATGACAATCAATTCGGCATTCGACTAACCGCGCTGATGATTTCCAAGGGTATTGCTGATTCGAGCGTTCCCATGTCTCTTCTATCGGATCATCCAAATGTCCATTTCAACTACTACCGGCCCGGAATCCTGAGCGCGGACAGCGAGATGCATTAGTCTCTTGGAGATAAGAGTGACTATCGTCAATCATAATTCCCAGTTTTTTACCGTATCGAATTCCCGGAAATTACCGTGAGGAATTCCCGGGAAAAACCGT
>JBBDRW010000086.1:0-37795 GCA_040905265.1 Balneolaceae bacterium
GCAGCCACTCTTTATCATAGGAAAAACTCCATGCCAGATGTCCACGCGCCTCTTGTGCGGATAAGAGACCCATCTTTACCGGACCTTCAATACTTCTCCAGTCTGCGTATACAAGAATATCTGTTTTTTTGCCGGCCATGGTTACAGATCCATATCCTGAAGTTTACGTCCAAACTCATCATCGGCCGCCAGTTTTAAAAAATCCTCATGGAGATTCAATGCCCGAAGAACATTGAAGTAAGCCCCGATGGCAACACTGGGTTTACCACGTTCAATATAATAGAGAGTGGTGCGATCGATATTCGCCCGTTCCGCTACTTGTGTGGTCGTCAGTTTTCTGCGCTTTCGGGCCAGTTTGATGTTTTCGCCTACTTGCTCGAGAATATGCTGATGCTGTGGAAAGAGACGCTGTTTTTTTGACTTCATAATTGTTGATTACTTTCAACAAAAATAGAAAATACGTTGATAATATTCAACATTTATTCCCGGATAGACTCGGTAGTATTTATATTTCCTTTCCTGAGACGGAGAATAAGGGGCTATACCGTCAATCAGGAAGTGACCGCGTTTGAACATTTCTGTTCAATATCGGACATAAATTCCCCCAGAAACAGGCTCTCTTAACCAGGAATGCTGAACTTTACAGTTGGAACGGTTATTGTAGTCTTTCAGGTAAAAGACTACACCCTTTAATGTATGATCCAGGATCGTGACTGTTGAATAGGTTTCACCAAAAAGTGGATATTCAATCGTTCTTGGTTCTGTACCTGTTTTGTCCACAGTTTCTTCATTCCCTGCTGGAAGGGTGTATGCTGCCACTTCAATGAGGTAACGATTTCTGCCCAGTTTGTTCTTGTTTAATTCAAGAGGCAAGGTGTAGCACCGTTTGATTTGTACGATATCTTTTAGCACCTGTGTCAAGTGGTCGAAATCGAACACCAGATGTCCGAATCAGGTCAAATTTTCAATTTATGTGTGTATTTACAGCGAACAGAAGCCAGTTTCAATTTTGGCTTGTTATTTGAAGTAAAAGGGCAGTACATAGTGGCAACGTGAACATGCAACATCCAATGATCAGCAACCATGATCCGACTCACTAACATCGACAAATACATTGACAAGCGATTCAACCGTACATTCATCCTGAAAGGGATCGACCTGGAGATTGACGAAGGGGAGTTCATCACTGTAATGGGGCCGAGTGGCGCGGGTAAGTCGACGTTGCTAAACATCCTCGGATTTTTGGATGATGCGTCGGATGGTGAGTATCTTTTTTTGGGTGATCCGGTTCACAATTTGAGTGAGAAGCAGAAATCGGAGTATCACAGGAGCTATATCGGGTTTGTATTCCAGGCGTACCACCTGATCGATGAGATGACGGTCTATGAAAATATCGAGATGCCGCTCCTCTACCGGAAGGTGAAGGGGAGCCGGCGCAAAGCGATGGTGGCCGAGATGCTGGACAAGTTCAATATTGTGGCGAAAAAGGATCTTTTTCCGAGTCAGCTGTCGGGAGGACAGCAACAGGTTGTGGGGGTAGCACGGGCGATCATCGGGAGCCCGAAGCTGCTGCTGGCCGACGAGCCGACCGGCAACCTCCACTCCGAACAGAGCGAGGAGATCATGGAGATTTTCAAGAAACTGAATGAAGAGGGAGTGACGATTATACAGGTCACTCATTCGGAGAAGATGGCTTCTTATGGAAATCGTGTTATCAACCTGAAAGATGGAGCTGTAGTGAAGGAAAATCCCTATAAAGGCCGGGCTGACACCCGCTCATAAACAGTTCAATGAAGTACCTCTTCATATCTGAAACAGCCGATCAGGTGGTCGTTCACCATTCCGGTTGCCTGCATATGGGCATAACAGATCGTAGAGCCGACAAATTTGAACCCGTCTTTTTTTAACTGCTTGCTCATCCGGTCGGACTGTTCTGTTTTGGCCGGGAGTTCCGAAAGTGATTGGAAATGGTTTACCAACGGCTTTCCATCCGTAAACTGCCACATATAGTCACTGAAATCTCGGCCCGACTCTACGATTTTCAGAAATGCCTGTGCGTTGGAGACGGTCGATTCCACCTTGAGCCGGTTCCGGATAATGGCAGGGTTTTGCAGTAGCGACTCAATCTTTTCGCTGCCGTATCGGGCGATCTTCTCCGGATCAAACCTTTCAAATGCCTCCCGGTAGCCTTCCCGTTTCTTCAGGACGGTCGCCCAGCTCAGGCCCGCCTGAGCCCCTTCAAGAATCAGCATTTCGAACTGGTGAAGGTCGTTGTAGGAGGGGACTCCCCATTCTGTGTCGTGATAATGAATGTATTCAGGAAACCCGAGACACCAGGAGCAGCGGTTGGATTTGTCAGTCATTGTTGGGTTGATGGTTGGTTTACGGTGAGAGGTATTCCTGATCGGTACGATAATCGTCTCTTTCCGGGAGTTTCAATGGGTTGTTCGCGGACAGGAAAAATTCATACATTATCCGATTACTGTGAGAGCAATATCTCCCCATTAGATTCCGGAATATATTGTTTTCATACTATTTATAAATAATAAAAAAACAGTATGGACCTGCGTTATCCGATTGGACATTTTAAACCGAAAGAACCCCTCACTTCGGCCGAACGCCAGACGTTTATTGGGCAGATCGAACAGGCGCCAGACGCTTTGCGCTCTGCTGTGGAAGGGTTGACGCCTGAACAGCTTGACACTCCGTATCGTCCGGACGGATGGACCGTCCGGCAGGTAGTGCATCATATTCCGGACAGTCATTTAAACGCGTACATACGATTCAGACTCGCACTTACGGAGGATCTTCCAACGATCAAACCCTATGATGAGGCGAAATGGGCGGAGCTGCCTGATGCCCGTACAGCGGAAACAGGGATCTCACTCGATCTTCTGGAGGCCTTGCACAGGCGATGGGTTCTCTTGCTCAGATCGATGAGCGATCGTGAGTGCACCCGCCGCCTCAACCATCCTGAACAGGGAATAGTCACTCTCGACCGGTTTATCGGGCTTTACGCCTGGCATGGACGTCATCACATCGCTCATATTACGTCTCTGCGGGAACGAAACGGGTGGTAGCCAATTTCTTCGTCAACTTCCACATCGCATGGTTGACAGGACACGAGTGGAACCCGGCATATATTGTTTACAAAGCCTCCTTTATATGCATTCTGCAAGAGATACGAGCTTGTCTCTTCTGTTGTTATGATATTCTTCTTCGATTAAAGAAGAGCTGATCCAGAGAGTACCGTCCGGCTCCGGTAAAGAAGAGAGTCACGAATGCGATCAGAAAGAAGAGCGGCAACTCTTGTCGTGAAAATGGATCGTCTCCGTGGGCAATGAACGCAATCACAGACATATTGATGATCAATGGGATCAGGGCAAACCGGGTAAGAAAACCGGCCATCAGTAACAATGCACAGAAAAACTCTGCAAAGGTTACGAGAAACAGAGACACTTCAGGTCCCAGCCCGATCGGGTCGCCAAAACCAAAGTTTCCATCCAAAATCCGCATCAGTTTCGGATAACCGTGGGTCATGATCAGTGCAGCGGCACCGATCCGGAGTACCAGAATTGACAGGTCGGCAGGGATGAATTCATGAATGCGGGTGGAGAGTAGCTTCTTCGTCATAAAAGGATTCTATTTGAGGACAGTTTTATTGGATGTATGATGACCGGTCTTTTGTCGGGCACTTACTACTTGTCTGCTGGAATTTGCTGTCTGTACAAGATGGTATTTTTTCTACTCTGCTACTGTAAAACAGTGATAAACTAACGGTAATAATCGTTGATATCAATTCTTACTTGAAATGAAAGGTCCGAACGCAAACGCTATGGAGTCACGGTGTTTGCTTTCACCGATCCCTTGTCCCCTTTCATCTATTCCCTCTTGCCTATCCTCTCTCACCTTGTTCCCTCAAAAAAACACCCCGGCCTCAATGAAGAGACCGGGGCGCACAGGAAACAAAACTGACAATTACCGAAAAGGTAAAGGGCAGCTCGTTCTTGGAACGATTCCTGATTGGTTAGAAGCTGATGCCAAAGAGCATGTGAGCATTTTCATGATACGGGTTCACGACGAGGCTGGTCGAGAGGCCCAGTGAGAATGCGTCTGTGATCTCCAGATCTTTGGCTCCACTGATTCCGAGGTTTACAATACCGGCACCATCTGTTGCGTACATAGCGGCTTCGGATGGAGTAAACCCTAAAAAGAAGCTGAGAGGATCTGCGTCATACCCCAGTTCCACATAGACTGAGTTGTCGTCATCACCCTGAACGAACATTCCGGCAAAAACCGAGACCGGGAATGCATCGGTACCTCCGTATCCGGCTCCCAGTTCTATGAAGTGAGCATCACTGTCAAACCAGGTTTCACTTCCGCCCATGTGATGGGTTGGAAATGTGTAGTCCGTGGCATAGAGTGAGAAACTCCCGGCATCCGTGTCGAATGTATAGGAAGCCCAGATATCCAGCTCGGTACCGGCCGGGTTGCCATTTGTTGCATATGCGCCCCAAAAGCCAAATTCCAGGCCACCGGCGGTAAAGGTAAGTGCCGGTTGAATACTTGGGGAGTCTCCGAAGTCAAAGCCTCTCCATACGTACCGGCTCATGACATCCACACCCAGGTCTACCTGGGCTTTTACTTCACCGGCTACAAAAAAGAGTCCGATGATTGCAAGGGTTGTTATTTTGAAGTAGTTCTTATTCATACTGTTATCTCAATGGTTGGGTTATAGAGTGTATGTGAGTGAATAATGTTGGTTGGCATTTGGATAGCCCGGGCAGTTGTACCCGGGCAGATCCATGCCAGTGGTTATTCAGCTTTTTTAGAAGCTGGTGAAAAGACGGTATCAATTCCTGCAAAGTAGGGGTAGGCAACGTTGCCGTGTTCGGAGAGGTCAAGCCCTTCTCCTTCAACTTTACTGGAGACCCGGACTCCCATGATCGCTTTGATTGCGCCAAAGACGACGATGGAAAAGACAAAGGTAGCTGCCAGTACCGCAGTTGTTCCGATCAGCTGCGTCCAGAAACTTGCGCCTGAATAGAAGATTCCAACCGCAACTGTTCCCCAGACACCGCAGACTCCGTGAACCGAGATTGCGCCGACCGGATCGTCAATTCTGAGTTTGTCAAACATAGTGATGGCAAAGACAACCAGAAGTCCTGCAACACCGCCTACAACGACAGCTCCCAGCGGCGAGATGACATCCGCCCCCGCCGTAATCCCGACGAGTCCGGCAAGAATACCATTCAGGGCCATCGGCGCGTCCAGATGCTTCATGACGAGCTGTGTCGCAACCATAGAGGTAAGGGCTCCTGCTGCAGCAGCCAGCGCTGTTGTCACAAATACATAGGAGACATCAGCCGGGCTTGCACTCAATACAGATCCCCCGTTAAAACCGAACCAGCCGAACCAGAGGAGAAATACACCAACGGTAGCCAGCGGAATGCTGTGTCCGGGTATCATCCCGATTTTGCCATCTTCATACTTTCCTTTCCGGGCGCCCAGTAAGATGACACATGCAAGGCCTGCAGCACCACCTACTCCGTGAACCAGGGTTGAACCGGCAAAGTCATGGAATCCGAGGGAACTCAACCAGCCTCCTCCCCATACCCAGCTGCCGGTAATGGGATACGAAATGGAGACAAGCAGAACTCCGAAGATCATAAAAGCGGATAACTTGATTCGGCCTGTCACACAACCGGAGACAATGGTTGCAGCCGTTGCAGCAAACATCGCCTGGAAGATGAAGTCAGACCAGATGGTCATATCCATCCCATATCCGGGAGTTAACATTCCGACGGGATCGGAAGCGTCGAAACCAATTCCAAAGCCCCCAAATCCAATAATTCCGTTAAAATCACCCGGATACATGATCTGGAACCCGACAAATGCGTACGTCAGAATCCCGGCTGTCAGTATAAATACGTTTTTATAGATGACGTTTACCGAGTTCTTCGCCTGGGTTAGCCCGCTCTCTACAGAGGCAAAGCCGAGGTGCATGATCAATACCAGCACGGAAGCGATCAGTATCCAGAGGTTGTCGATGATAAACTTGATATAGTCCGTTGTAGCTTCAAATTCTTCTATAGAGCCATATGCCTGATCTTGCGCGATGGCTGCTACAGTTGTGGTTTCCGCTACCTGTATGGTTGACTCTTCTATTACTTGTGGCTCTGTTGTGTTTGCACTAACAGCTACAAAAGCTGCAAACAGAACAAAAGCTGCAAGCCCAAGAAAAAGCACAACCGATTTCATTGTTGGTTTCATAAGATGCGTTTTGGTTCCTGTTACATTGAACGCCTCTAATTTCAAGCTTAACGATCCGTTTGTCAATATTTTTTTAAGTAAAAATAATAAAACTCGTTATTTATTAAATATAAGTCAGAAAAGCGCTTTTTTAAGAAAGGAGGAAGTACTTGAAAGCGTTACCAATCGTCGGGGGAGAATTTAATTCTACCGAAACTGTACCGGATTTTGAGAGTTGAGTGAGCAAATCAATAAAATAATTAATAGAAAATGGGCTCATGCATGATGAAAGTTTAAAGGAAATATTGGTTTCTATTATTTCCTTTAATCTGACAGGCGTTCAGGTTTTGACGTTTCCGTTGTGCAGTTATCACAGGATCGGATGGCGGGGAAAAGAGTGGAAGTCCTGGAAACTGCCCGCCCTGGGAGTTCTGCCCGGCTGTATTGGCTGCCGCAGCCGGATTCAGTTTGAACCAGAGTGTGGGGAAGGGGTTAGAGCTGGCCTGTGAGAACAGCCGGCAATGGACATCCGGGTGGTTCTATTTGTCGAATCCAGGGACTTACCGGACCGGCACCGGATAGACAGGTACGCCGACATGCCCCCCTTCACTGACGGAGCGTATGCCGAAAAGGTAGTTGTCTTTGGATGTCAGTTCGACGGTATATTCTGTAACATGACCTACAAAGACTCTCTGCTGCCATACGGGGGCTGAAGTTTCTCTCCAGAGTACTTCATAGCCAGCCAGATGAGCGGATTCAGACGATTCCCATCGAAGCCGCGTGTCATTTTCCAGGTTGGTGACAACCATGCCGGCATTTCGCGGGGGTTTTGGTGAACGGGCAAGGTTCGCCAGAGCGGCCAGGTTGATTCTGGTAACTCTGGCAACGTATGGGTAATCAACAAATTCCGGCAGATCCCCGTACTGCAATCCGTTCTCTTCCCGGACATCCTGATGCTGATATCGAAACTCTTCGTTTGGTTCGGAAAAACGAACCGCCGGATACCCTTGTTCCAGAAACGAAATATGGTCTCCACCGCGCAGATACCGGTCCCGGCGATAGACCATCCAGACATCTGTGTCCGGGAGATAACTTTCCGAAACCTCCTTGATCGTTCGGGCAAGCTGACGGGGAGGCAGATCATTCTCACCCCCGGTTTGAATATACTGCAGAGTCTCATTGTCCAGTTCTCGTTGGAGTGGTATTCCCTGGGAGAAGATTCGCACAGTATTGGGCGCTACAAGGGAGTTCTCTTCCGCAGCATGATTGCCGATGATATCGTTTGTAATCATTCCGGCAATGTTCATCCCCTCTGCAGCAGCATCTTCTGCCCACTGCCGGGCACCGAGCAGCCCCTGCTCTTCGCCCGCTACTGTCATGAAAACCAGTGTGGCAGGGAATTCATGCCGGGACATCACTCGTGCCAGTTCAAGTACGGCCGCTGTACCGGATGCATCGTCATTGGCACCGGGGGCGAGGCTTTCTGCATCCATTACGTCGGAAGCTCTTGAATCATAGTGCCCGCTGACTACGAAGACCCGGTCATCATTCGGATCACTTCCGGGAAGTGTAGCAACGACATTGACGATTTCAACCGGGTCGACAATCCGCCCACCCGGTTCCTGGATAAACCGGTGAAACTCTACATCCAGCCTGCCTGCGGTTGCATTGCCGTAGCGGTCCATCTCCGCTTTGATCCACCGCCTGGCCGCCCCGATTCCAAATGTGTCACTTTCTGTTTCGGAAAGGGTATGGCGGGTTCCGAACTCTGCCAGCCTTCGTATGTTTTTTTCAAGTGTATCTGCCGAGACTTCAGAGAGCATCTCCCGGATCTGATCGTCGAGTTCGTTTAAAACGAGCTTGTCTGAATCCTGGCCGGGTGTTGTACACTGGACGAACCAGCTCAAAGAGATGACCAAAAGTGTGATAAAAGGAATCTTGTGCATGGCTGGTAGTTATGTGAATGTATTCATTGAATTAAAGAGTCGGGTTTCGTAATGTCAACATATAAATTGTATTCGTGGAAACAGGCTTTGCTGCCACCCGCCGCTGGATGCAAGGCAATCTGACAATGTTTATGGACCTATTGACTCGTATTAACAGGGGTGTCAAAACTGATCAAACAATTCAGTATGAGAAAGTTTCGTGTGATTCGGTCCGCCTCAGTTTACACCTGTTGTGCCTATCACTTTTTTTGATCGTTACGAGTGTTGGATGCTTTGATCTTGGAGAAGAAGGAGAAGCATCGGAATTGATCATAGATCCGAATTGGCCGGAAGAGGACTTTCATGCAATATGGGGTACTGGAAGCAGTAATCTGTATGTTGTGGGTTCCTCCGGAATCATTATGCGGTTTGATGGCACAGAGTGGAGAGAGAGTGAGAATATGGATACCAGGCATCTCCATGCTATTTGGGGTGCCGCACCCAATAATATTTTTGCTGCAGGCCAGAGCGGAGTCATACTGAACTTTAACAGTTCGGAGTGGTCTGTTATGGAGACCCCCTCCACTCATACACTGAATGGTATTTGGGGTAGTAGCAGTACCAATCTGTTTGCCGTAGGTGTACAGGGGGCCATTCTTCATTACGACGGAGTGGAGTGGAGAGAAATGGATAGCCCGGTCTCCCAGGAGATTACAGCCGTTTGGGGTTTGTCGGAGAATTTTATTCTTGCAGTGACCCGGGAAGGATTTTCAGGATCAATCCTCCTTTACGACGGCACTGAATGGACGGTGATAGAGAGTGGAACGCCTCCGTTATATAATATCTGGGGGAGCTCTGAAGAGAATATTTATGCTGTAGGGTCGGGAGGTACGATTCTCCACTTTGACGGAGTTGAATGGACAAGTGATATCAGCAGAACCGAACGGGGATTGTATGGGATCTGGGGTAATTCGGATAGCAATATCTTTGCTGTCGGGTTAGACGGGGTTGTCGTTCATTATAACGGTGAATTCTGGAAAGTGACCGGCCCGGTTCATACACCGGTAACGCTCGTAGATGTTTGGGGGGCTTTCCCCGACTTCGTGATTGCGGTCGGAGCACGCGGTACCATTATACAGCCGTAATCGGTATCCCTGAAACTCAGGGTTTTTTTCTTTACAGGTTGTGCAGTTCCGCTTTTCTGGTTTCACCAGCAGTGATCCGTTGAACGTTTCTGTATAAAAAAACCCGGCAGGTTTCGAACTCCGGCCGGGTTTCCATTGCAAGTAGTGAGGTGTTTTTCGCCCTCGTCTGTTTGCGGTTGTGTTTACGTATCCATCAGCTTTTTGAAGTCGTCAAGTACGGATCGTACATGACCAGCTGACTCATTCAGAAGTTGCTGTTCTTTTTGATCAAGATCAACCTCTAAAATCTCTTTGATCCCTCCTTTGCCGAGCTTCACCGGAACTCCGACAAAAAGGTCATCGATGTTATACTGACCCGTCAGAAGCGCGCAACAGGGGAAGATCCGGTTCTGATCCAGCATGATCGCCTCAACCATCTGTGCGGCGGCGGCGCCCGGCGCATACCAGGCAGACGTGCCCATCAGCCCGACAATTTCTCCGCCCCCTTTTTTGGTCCGTTCTACAATTTCATCAAGCCTCTTTTCGTCGATCAGCTGTGTGACCGGAATTCCTGAGACCGTTGTATAGCGCGGCAGCGGAACCATGGTATCTCCGTGGCCGCCCATCAGAAGGGCCTGGATATCCTTTGGCGAGACATTCAATTCTTCAGCCAGAAAGGAGCGGTAACGGGCCGTATCGAGTATCCCGGCCATGCCCATCACACGGCTGGAGTCAAATCCGCTCGTCTGGTGTGCAAAATAGGTCATCACATCCAGCGGGTTGGAGACGATAATCAGAATGGTCTCCGGGGAGTGACGGACAAGCTTTGTTGTTACCTCCTGAACAATCTTTGCATTGATGCCGAGCAGGTCATCCCGGCTCATACCGGGCCGTCTCGGAACACCGGCCGTAATCACACAGACATCTGATCCTGCCGTATCTTCATAGTCGATGGTTCCGGTTAACCGGGTGTCGAAACCGTGAATCGGGGAGGACTCCCACTGATCCAGTGCCCGGCCTTTCGATGGATAGAATGTTTTGTCTCCCTCTTTACGTTCAATATCGACCATGACCACCTCTTTGGCGAAATCGCGCTGGGCAATCGTCAATGCGACCGTGGAGCCTACGTTTCCTCCTGCTCCTACAACTGTTACTTTCATCTGTTCTGTATGGTTTGGTTAGCTTTCTGTTGTCTAAAATTTTTTCGGAGCCTGTAAAATAACCTCTAAAATTCGTTAGAACCAGTCTGATTCTACGATTTTTTTCTGTTGTCCAATCCCCACATCAGTTTATTCCGAAGAGTGTCAAAGTAATTCTGCCCCTCAAGCTGAATCAACTTGACGGTATAATCGGACTTCTTCACTTTGACAATAACCCTGTCAGACTCAACATTTGTGATCTTCCCATCGTTGGAGAAGAGCATATGGCCGGGATCTTCCTCCACTTCGACGGTCAGGGTCTTGTCCGACGGCAATACAAGCGGCCTCGTTGTGAGGGTATGCGGATTGATCGGGGTGAGAACCATGACCGGGGTACCCGGCATCACGATCGGGCCGCCGGTCGAGAGATTGTAGGCGGTGGAGCCGGTGGGAGTTGCAACGATTAACCCGTCAGCCCAGTACCGGTTAATAAAAACATCATCATAACTGGCCGTAAGGGTGATCAGTGAGGTTGTATCCTTTTTTGTGAAGAGGAGTTCATTCAGCGCATGAAATGTCTGATTGCCATTGATTTCCGCCTGCAGCATGGCCCGTTCATCGATCCGGTATTCCTTGTTACGGATTGCATTCAGGGCCGTAACGATCTGCTCCACCTGAATGTTTGCCATAAAACCAAGTCGTCCGGAGTTGATGCCCAGAACGTGGATGTCCGACTCCTTTGTCAGTTGTGCAGTATAGAGGAGTGTACCGTCACCGCCGATTGCGATGACAACGTCTGAATAGGATACAGCGTCTTTTTCCGAGCCTACCGGAACCAGTATATCGTTGGAAAACCCGTCAAACGATTTACAGATGTTCTCCGTTGCATACGCTTTTGCTCCGTGTGACTTGCACCATTCGAGAACGGTCCGCAGGGATGAATGGACCTTGTATTTGTCCGGATGTGCAATGATTGAAAACTTCATTCTCCTCCTTGTCTGGGCCCTTTCAATCCTTTTAATCCTTTCATTCCGAGAGCAGCTTTCTGGCTCAGGAGGTTGGTTTCATAACTCTGAACCCTTCCGCTTTTCTGCCTGTGACGTTTCAGCGCGATCTCAATCAGCTCCTCCAGGAGGTTTTTGAAATTGAGGCCGGACTCTTTCCAAAGATAATAAGAGAATGAACCGGGTATGGTATTGATTTCATTAAAGTAGAATTGATTCGTATCGCGATTGACCAGGAAATCGAGTCGTGCCAGCCCGCTGCCGCGGCAGATTTCGAAGACTTTTTTCGTCGTCTTCTGAATGGCAGCTGTCAACTCATCAGAGATATCCGCCGGGATCACCCGATCTGCAGAAGCCATCCCCTTTCCGCTCCCCGCCTCCCGCTGATACTTGTCTTCAAACGAGAGGTGCTCCTTCTCGGACAGGGGCCGTTCACAAACAGAGACCCGGTAGCTGCCTGGAGTACCGAGAACGGAACAGTTGATCTCCATCAAAGGAGTCACCGCTTTCTCAACCAGAATCTGTTCATCATAGCGGAACCCAAGTTCAATCGCTCCCGTCAGTTCATCCCGGGAACGGGCCATGGTTACCCCGATACTGCTTCCGAGGTGGACCGGTTTTACTATGACCGGCCAGGATAATTTCTCGATCTCTGACAGTAACTCCTTCCGGCGGCTCAGCCACTCCTCTTCCGGAAAATGGACGTCATCCACTACAGGTATCCCGTTCGCCCTGCAAATGGACTTTGTAGTTACCTTGTCCATACCTATGGAAGATGCCAACACCTCACACCCGGTGTAGGGGAGGTTGAACAGTTCACAGGCTCCCTGGAAACTGCCGTTTTCACCTGCGCCTCCGTGGAATGCGGTCAAGACGGCATGGAGTGGGTGTACAGCCGGTTTTTGGAAAAAAGAGTGCTTTAACTCCTGAAGAACCGGCTGGCCGATCTCATTTCGGGCAAAGGTACAGGGGAGCCCGTTCGCTTCGATTTTGTCGAGATCCTGATAATGATTCAGTTTGAGCAGGTAATCCCCGGTATGCCAACTGCCCGATTTGGAGATGTAAAGCGGAACCAGCCGGAACGGAGAGGCTTCCAGTGCAGAGAATGCCTGCATAGCGGTGAGTACGGATACTTCATGTTCCGGTGATACCCCGCCGAAAGCGATAAGAATAGTTTGATTGTGCATGTGATATAAATCCGGGCCGGGTATACCGGCAGTCCGGAGGCTGTTGTCAGGTGATTATACCGCTTGCTATGATACAAAGATCACTTCTCAAATTGTAGGCCTCTTTCACAGTCTGCCGGTCCAGATTGGGGGTACCGGCCACTGTTTTAGAACAGCTTTTGAGAGAATTGCGTTTGGCATTTAAGTGTTGGTTCATTTTCTTGTATAATAGGCTGGAGAGCTTTTCTATCTGTAATCTTTTTGACTGATACTTCTTAACTCTCTTTTTTCCCTGCGGATACATTGGGTGCGTCGCCAACACTTGAAAAACCTATATATTGTGACACATGGCCGGAACGCTGTTTTTGGCAGTGATTCTCCTGGAATTGTTTGTACAGGTACATTATACAGAGTCTGAAACTGGAATATAGAGATGTCACAGAAAAAGATCTTAATCGTGGAAGATGAGGAGATGACGGCCCGGCTTCTGGTTTACCGTCTGAAAGCACTGGGGCATCAGGTAACCCACCTGTCTAACGGGATTGACGCTCTTGATTTTATTCGGGAGCACCGGCCGGATGTGTTGGTTCTGGATGTGATGCTGCCGGGGATGTCCGGTTTCGAAATTCTGGAAAATCTCAATGATCAGGAGAGTTTCGACCTCTCGGATGTAAACGTCATTATGCTCTCCACAAAAAGCCGGCCGGATGACATTGCCAGAGGGTTTAACCTGGGTGCACTCGAATATGTGCCCAAGCCGTTCAAAATGGAAGAGTTTCTGCTCCGCCTGAATCGAATCATAGCCGACTAACCGTTGATAGAATCCTTAGACCAACAGGCGATACAGATCATCACAGCCATACTGATGCTTCTGGCAGTGATGACGGTTGCTATTCTCTCTCTCGCATTTTTCAGCCGCTGGAGATTGGCCCGAAGGGAAGAGAAGATGGATAAAATCGGAGAGAGGTTGGGGGAACTGATTATCAGTTATATCAGCGGTGACCTCTCCATAGAATTTATCCGGCAGGTGCTGAAGAAGCGGATGGACTATATCGTGATGATGAAAATGATACAATCTCTTGGAGAGGCACTGGAGGGAAAGGAGGAGGAGAGGCTGCAAGAGCTGATGGATCTGGAGAGTGTCCGGAACCATTTTTTAAAGCGGCTTGAATCAGGCAACTCTGCCCAGCAGGCAAAAGCGTGTCTCTATTTCTCCCGGAAGAGACTCGTAAAGGAGCGTATACGGAAAACGCTGGTTTCGCTTACCCTGGAGAGTGAACCCCTGCTTGCCTATGCGGCATCGATGGCTGTTGTTGTTCACGGCAGAGTGGAGGAGAAGGCAGAGGCACTTCGTACCTCTATTTACCATGAAGGGCTGTCTGACATGGCAATCAGCGACCTTTTTGTCCGGTTTACCAAGCAAGGGGATGAATACCATCAGGAAGAGATGCGGGTTATAACAGAACTGATTCGGGAAGAATCCCTTCCTTCGAAACGTAAAGCACTTCTGATCCGGATTCTGGATGAGCTTGACTATTTTCACAGCGTGGATTTTCTGACCCGGTTTTACCGGGAATTGGACCAGGCCAACGCCTCGCCACCGGTACTGGTGGCACTTATCCATGTTTTGACAAAGTTCGGAGTGGAGGAGATTCTGAGAGATGTACATCGAATCTATGCTGTTTCAGACGATGTTCGAATCCGGGAAACGGCGGCCTGGTCGATGGGTTTTTTTCTTCATCCGGAATCACTCCCTATCCTGAAATGGATGATCAATGACCAGGATTTCAGGGTACGGTTTCAGGCTGTTACATCTCTCTGCAATTATCCGGATATCAAACCGGAGCAGATCCGGTCGGTAGTGATAGGGGAGAGTGAGATGGCGGAACTGATCGGTGAAATCACGGGGAGGCAGTGAGATGACGGGACTCCTTATCGAGATACTGCTGGTGATCAACATACTGGTATTCATCTATTTTTTGATCGTCAATGGCTCTTATATCACACTGATTATCCTCTCCTATTTTCAGGTGAGGGACTCGAAAGAGAAGGAGAATATCTTTGAACTCTCCGGGTTGTTTGGTACCACCCTCTATCCGTCAGCCAGTATACTTGCGCCTGCTTTCAATGAAGAGTTGTCGATCATAGAGTCGACACGCTCACTGCTCAATCTGAATTTCTCGGACTACGAAGTGATCGTTATCAATGACGGAAGCAAAGACAGAACGCTGGAGAAGTTGATTAGCCACTTTGAACTGAAAGAGATGGAGCGACATGTTCCGTTTCGTATCGATACAGCTCCGATAAAAGCGATTTACGGAAGCCGAAAACACCCCAACCTGATTGTGGTTGATAAAGAGAACGGCCGGAAAGCGGACGCTCTGAATGCGGGGATTAACGTCTCCAGAAAAGATCTCATCTTTGCTGTCGACTCCGATTCACTGTTGGAGGCGAATGTATTAAAGAAGATGCTGATCGCTTTTACTCTTGATCAGGAGACGATCGCAGTCGGCGGGGTTGTCCGTGTCGCTAACGGGTGTACGTTCCGCCATGGTGTGGTCGAAAAAGTCTCTGTTCCGAAGAGTGTAATCGGGCGGATACAAGCAGTGGAATACCTCCGTTCTTTCCTTTTCGGGAGAACCAGCTGGGATTATCTCGACAGCCTGCTGATTATCTCCGGTGCGTTCGGCGTTTTTGACCGGGAAATGGTAATCAGAGTCGGTGGCTATCTGCATGATACGGTTGGTGAAGATATGGAACTCGTGGTGCGGATGCACCGTTACTGCAGGGATCACGATATTCCATACAAGATTCGGTTTCTCCCGGAACCGGTCTGCTGGACGGAGGTGCCTGAGAGCTGGAGTGCCCTTGGCCGGCAGCGGAATCGCTGGCAAAGGGGGTTGGCGGATACCCTTTTCCGCCACCGCGGTATGTTCATGAATCCGAAATATGGCCGGCTCGGTTTCTTCGCAATGCCTTTTTTTCTCTTTGTCGAACTGTTGTCTCCGATTATCGAACTCTCCGGATACCTCTTTTTTACGGCCTCTCTGATTCTGGGCATCATCAACTGGCCTTTTTTCCTCCTCTTTTTTGCCGTCTGTGTGCTGCTGGGCGTCGTGATGTCGATGCTGGCAGTATTGCTGGAGGAGCTCACCATGAAGCGGTACGAACGGGTAAACGATGTGTTGATCCTGACGCTCTACGCCTTTCTTGAAAATTTCGGATACCGGCAGATCCACTCCTGGTGGCGGCTGCGCGGCCTCATCGATTTTCTGAGAGGGGACAAGCAGTGGGGGGAGATGACCCGCAAGAAGACGTTTTGACCTCTTCTCCTCTGCCCGGTTAATAGGCATTTCAGAGTCTTCAATGTACCGTTTTACCCGCCAGGAGTGCAGCTCTCCCTGGAAAGAATCCAAAGGTCCATCACGGTTCGGGACTTATGAGAGGGGCCGGGCCGGAGTGGATTTTTTCCTGTGAGCGCCGCACTCCTGGCTCCTGACTCCTACCAATGCCGTCACTTACTCAGATAGAGATTCTTGAACTCGTACGGTTTTTTGAAGTGCTCGTCGTTGAAATCCTCCATAAAGTAGATTGACTCTCCGGTCGATTTCATCTCCGGGCCAAGTTCCTTCTTTACTTCCGGAAACTTGTCAAACGGGAAGACCGGTTCTTTGACCGCCCAGTTCTTTAGTTTGGATGTCAGGTCAAATGAGCTCAATTTGGTGCCGAGCATGACTTTCACTCCGATTTTGGCTTCCGGACGTTCTGTTGCTTTGGCCAGGAAAGGGATGGTTCGAGTGGAGCGGGGGTTCGCCTCCAGAACATAGACCTTCTCATCCTTCACCGCGTACTGGACATTGAGAAATCCGACGATGTTCATCGCGTCGGCAATCTTCAACTGATGTTCTTCAATTTCCTTCAACACTTTCTTACTGAGTGAATAGGTGGGGAGGACGGCTGTTGAGTCTCCGGAGTGCACCCCTGCCGGCTCGATGTGTTGCATGATTCCTGCAATATGAAGATCGGTTCCGTCATACACAGAGTCGACATCTACTTCGATCGCCTTGTCGAGAAACTTGTCGATCAGGAAGTCATTTTCCGGGTGGGTTTCAAGGATTCGCTGTACATACCGGCGCAACTCCTCCTCTTTGACCGCAATACGCATCCCCTGGCCCCCGAGGACATAGCTGGGCCGGATCAGAACCGGGTAGCCGATCCGGGCAGCGATGCTGACCGCTTCATCCGCAGTTCGGGCGGTTCCATACTCCGGGAAAGGGATATTGAGGCTCTTTAGCAGATTGGAGAAAGCGCCGCGGTCTTCTGCAAAGTTGATCATCTCCATCGAGGTACCGAAGATTTTAATCCCCGCTTCGACAAACCGTTTTCCAAGCTTGAGTGCTGTCTGGCCGCCAACTTGCAGGATAACCCCTTCCGGTTTTTCATGTTCAAAAATGTCGAGTACCCGCTCCCAGAAGACCGGTTCGAAGTAGAGCTTGTCCGCGATGTCAAAATCGGTGGAGACAGTCTCCGGGTTGCAGTTGACCATAATCGCTTCATACCCCATCTCCTGGGTGGCAAGTACCGCGTGTACACAGGAGTAGTCAAACTCAATTCCCTGGCCGATCCGGTTCGGGCCACTGCCAAGGATCATCACCTTCTTCTTGTCGGATACGTCACTCTCATTTTCACCTTCGTACGAGGAATAGTAGTAAGGCGTTTCGGCCGGGAACTCGGCCGCACAGGTGTCTACCAGTTTGAAACTGGGGATCAGGCCCAGTGACTTGCGCTTATTCCGGACGTCTTCTTCGGAAATTTTGGAGTTTGATTTGCTCAGCAGCCATGCGATCTGCACATCTGAAAAACCGGCCTGCTTCAGTTCAAAAAGGTCATCTTTCGGGATCGAGTTCAGGGTCTGCCCTTCGGTACGGTTCTCCAGGGAGACCATGTAGTTGATCTGCTGCAGAAACCAGGGGTCGAATTTGGTGATGTCGGCAATCTCTTCTACTGATGAGCCCAGTTTGAACGCGTTTCGTATCTGAAGTGTGCGATCCCAGTAAGGTTTCAGCAGCCGTTCCCGAACCGTTTTCCGGTTCGGCTCATCATAGCCGTCCGCTCCCAGGCCGGACCGGCCGACCTCCATCGACTGCCACGCCTTGTTGAGTGCTTCCGGGAAGTTTCGCCCGATTGACATCACTTCACCAACCGCTTTCATCTGGGTCGTCAGCTCCTCGTCTACATTCGGGAATTTGTCAAAATTGAATCGGGGTATCTTGACGACCACATAGTCGATGGAAGGTTCAAAACAGGCGGATGAGACACCGGTAATCGGGTTAGGAAGCTCATCCAGGGTATACCCTACAGCAAGTTTGGTGGCAATTTTTGCAATCGGATAACCGGTTGCCTTGGAGGCGAGGGCGGAGGATCGGCTCACTCTCGGGTTGATCTCAATGGCGACAATCCGATCAGTTCCGGGTTCAACAGCGAACTGGACGTTGCAACCGCCTGCGAATGTACCGATGGAACGCATCATCTTGATGGCGGCATCCCTCAGCTTCTGGTACTGTTTGTCGGTGAGAGTCTGAGTGGGGGCGACGGTGACAGAATCCCCGGTGTGAACACCCATCGGGTCGACATTCTCAATGGAGCAGATGATAACGACGTTATCGTTCTTGTCCCGGAGAAGTTCCAGCTCAAACTCCTTCCACCCGAAAATACTCCGTTCAATCAGAACCTGGTGGACCGGGCTCAGTTCCAGGCCCCGTAATATCTTCCTCTCAAACTCATCTTCATTCCAGACGATTCCACCGCCGGTTCCCCCGAGAGTAAATGAAGGGCGGATTACGATCGGCAGGCCCCCGAGCTCTTCCACGATCTCCTTGGCATCCAGAAGCGATTGAGCGGTTCTGCTTCGCAACTGCTCAACTCCGATCGACTCCATCAGGTCACGGAACTGCTGGCGGTCTTCGGTAATGTCCACAGCGGCAATATCAACCCCGATGATCTCGATGCCATTCTCTTTCCAGAACCCTTCTTGCTGCAGGTCCCGGGCAAGGTTCAGGGCTGTCTGCCCTCCCATGGTGGGTAGAACGGCGTCCGGTTTCTCTTTGGCAACAATCTCCCGGATCGATTCTGGCGTAAGGGGCTTCAGATAGATTGCATCCGCCATGATCGGATCGGTCATAATCGTGGCAGGATTTGAATTGATCAATACGACCGAGTACCCTTCCTCTTTCAGTGAGCGGCACGCCTGGGTTCCGGAGTAGTCAAATTCACAAGCCTGGCCGATTACGATCGGCCCGGAGCCGATGATCAGGATTTTCTTTATGTCGTCGCGTTTAGGCATAGTGTAAGGTCGATGTTCGGTTTTGAGTATCGGTTACAGTCAAATCTGTGAGTTCAGGTGATTCAGAATAGAGGTGTCAGGCCGGTTCTCCTTTCGCCTCGCTCACCATCTCCATGAACTGGTCAAAGAGGTATTGTGAATCGTGCGGCCCGGGTGACGCTTCCGGGTGGTACTGAATCGACATGCCGGGGAAATTTTTGAACCGGATCCCTTCAATGGTCTGATCGTTCAGGTTGATATGAGTCACGTCCACTTTGCTCTTGTCGATATTCTTCTCGTCGACCGCAAACCCGTGGTTCTGGGTGGTAATCTCGACAAGGCCGGTATCAAGGTTTTTGACCGGATGGTTGGCTCCCCGGTGCCCGACATACATTTTACGGACAGGGATCTCCTCGGAGAGTGCCATCAACTGGTGCCCGAGGCAGATTCCGAAGAGCGGTTTTCCGGTTGTTTTGGCGTAGTTCACGATGGGGAGGCCATATCTGGACGAAGCGTTTGGATCACCGGGCCCGTTACTGAAGAAGTACCCGTCCGCTTTCCACTCTTTTACTTCGTCAACAGTGGTTTCGGCCGGAAAGATCCGGAGTGTACATCCTCGCTTCACAAAATTGTCGATAATGCTCTGTTTGATTCCGTAGTCGAACACGGCAATTTTATACGATCCGTCCGATGCGACGGTCTGCGCCTCTTTTCGGGTAATTTTCGTTGCCAGTTCCAGCCCCTCCATTGGCGCCCACTCTTTGGCCATCTTTACCAGCTCCTCTTCGTCGTCAATCTCGGAGGAGATCACCGCGTTCATCACCCCGCTTGTCCGGATGTGTCGAACCAGCTTGCGTGTGTCGACTCCTGTAATGCCGACTACATTCTGCTGTTCCAGGTACTCCTGCAGACTGCCGTCTGCTATCGGGTTGCTGTACTCCCGGGAGAAGGCCCGGACAATCAATCCGGCGATCATCACCTTCCCGGCTTCGTCATCCCGAGACATGGTGCCGTAGTTTCCGATATGGGGGTAGGTCATCATCATCAGCTGTCCGTAGTAACTGGGGTCTGTGAAGATCTCCTGGTACCCGGTCATGCTTGTGTTGAAACAGAGTTCGCCCCCGGTTGTACCCTGAATTCCGATTGCGTGTCCGCGTGCAACGGTTCCGTCAGAGAGTGCGAGAATTGCTCTGTGTTTGGGATAGATGGTCATAGTGAAAGGAGTCGTTTGAAAAGTTCAGGAGGAGATTGGAAACCAAAAAAAATCCGACTACGGGATCCGCGTCGGATTTTTTTTGTCATCAATTCGTAAGAGTTGTAGCCTGGTTTCAGCGCTGCCATGTAACTTAATTTCAAATTCCGGACAAGTTACGGATTTTGATCAAAAGGTAAAAGGCGAGATTTTGAAAATCTTCGTTGACTATTCCCCGATCATGAAATAGGTTGGTGCTTCCGGGCCGACGGGGAGGCCGAGGCCGAAGACCCAGAGGTAGAAGAGAGCCATCCACCCGAGAAAGAAGAAGATGCTGTAAGGGAGCATCATGCTGATGATCGTGCCGATTCCGAGATCCTTGTCATACTTGTTAGCGAAGGCGAGGATCAGGCCGAAGTAGCTCATCATCGGGGTGATGATGTTGGTGACCGAGTCTCCGATCCGGTAGGCCGCCTGGATGACCTCCGGGCTGTAGCCGATCAGCATCAGCATCGGGACGAAAATGGGTGCGGTCACCGCCCACTGCGCGGAGGCGGAGCCGAGCATCAGGTTGACCGCCCCCGATACGAGAATAAAGCCGATGAAGACGGCCGGCCCGGTCAGCCCGATATTCTGCAGAAATTCCGCTCCCTTGACGGCGAAGATCTGTCCCAGGTTGCTCCATCCGAAATAGGCGACAAACTGGGCGGCAAAAAAGACGATCACGATATAGAGCCCGAGGGTAGACATGGCGCCAGACATCCCCTCGATCACGTCCCGGTCGCTTTTCATGGTGCCGGTAACACGGCCGTAGACGAAGCCGGGGATGAGGAAACAGATAAAGATCAGAGCAACGATGCCGTTCAGAAACGGGGAGTTGAGCATCTCTCCGGTTTCGGGGTTTCGCAACACCCCGTTCTCCGGGATGATAGTCATGGCAAGGACTCCGAACATGACTAGAACGGAGATCCCGGTCATTTTCAAGCCATGGATCTCATTCCGGGTGAGCGGGTTCATGGAGGTTTCGTCGGAAAGATCCTCCATCGCCATGCTCTCGTCATAACCACCCAGCTTTGGCTCCACAATTCGCAGGGTTACAAACGTACCCAGTGCGGTGATCAGGAAGGTGCTGATGAACATGAAGTAGTAGTTAACTGCTGCATGGACATTGTATCCGGGAGAGATGATGTTGGCCGCCTCCTGAGTCAGCCCGGCAAGGAGCGGGTCGATAGTGCCGATCAGGATATTGGCGCTGTATCCGCCGGAGACACAGGCAAAAGCACAGGCCAGGCCGGCCAGCGGGTGGCGGCCCATGGAGTGAAAGATGACGGCGGCAAGCGGGATCAGCACCACATACCCCATCTCGGAGGCGGTATTGGAGACGACCGCCGAGAAGCAGATCGCAATGGTAACCAGATTTTTGGGTGTAAGAATAAACCGGAGGATTCGCTTTGGCAGAGCCAGCAGCTGGCTTCCGCCGCTCTCGGTGGAGGGTTTGAACGATGCGGCTTTCAGTACGATGCCGCGAATACAGGCACTGATCAGGCCGGAGTGTTCCGCGACCCCCACGCCGAGCAGGGCGACCAGCACGACACCGAGTGGTGCAAATCCGGTGAAATTGGTGACCAGGTTTTCGACGATCATCCGGAGCCCGTCTCCGTTCAAAAGGCTGACCGGTTCAATGATGCCGTCCGGTGCCCGGCCCGGTGCCCCTTCGGGCCTCGGATCTGCGGCGCTCCAGCCAACCCATTCGGCAACTCCACTCAGAAGAACGACTCCGGCGGCAAAGAGGGCAAAGAGGGTAACCGGGTGCGGCAGTAGGTTTCCAAGCCACTCTACAAAGTCGAGAAAGCGTGTGAACCAGTTCTTGTTTCCCTGTTCGGGAGCCGGTGGGTTGGGGTCGTTGAGGCTTGGATTCTCACTCATATCTGTTGGGTCATCGTGTGATCCGGTACAGTCCGGAAATGGAGGAATAGTAGCAGGTTTCAGCCCGGCTGAAATGGTGTGTTGTTATTGTATACAGACCATCACAGGCAGCATATCTGAACACAAATATTTGGCTGCTCACACTTCTCGGGGTTTAATAGAAACGTCTGCAACAGGGGTTATTCTAACCATCAAACAGTATAATGTGAATAGAGAAAAGTGAAAAGCGCACATTTCCGTATATTCCATTCCGTGCTTCAGCCAGCCACCCGGTTAGAGGGAATACTGGATGAACGGGAACTGAAACAGGTTTTCAACAGGAACAGAGGCAAGAATTATGTCTGAATCAACACGCCATTTCGAAACCCTAACCATACATGGAGAACGAATGGCCGGTACCCACTCTTCCGGCGATCCAGTCGTCTATCCAAAGGAAGGCAGTACCATATTCCGGATGGGAGAGGATGAGAACGTCGGGCCGATCTATACCCGCCATGACAATCCCAACCGCCAGCAGCTTGAAACGATGCTCGCTCTGCTGGAGGGAGGAGAGGCGTGTGCCGCGTTTGCTTCCGGTATGGCGGCAAGCAGTGCGATCCTGCAGTCCCTGAGGCCGGGCGACCATCTCCTGATTCCGCTGGATCTATATCACGGTGTGCGGACTCTGGCGCGGGACCTTTTGAAACCGTGGAATCTTGCCGTGGATGCTGTTGACATGACCGACCCGGTGAAGGTGAAGAAGGCGATTCGCCCCGAAACGAAGATGGTCTGGATGGAGACTCCGTCCAACCCGCTGCTGCAGATCACCGATATTGAAGCGATAACCTCGATTTGCAGGGAGCGGGGAATCCTGACGGTTGTGGATAACACCTGGCCATCCCCCATTCTGCAGCGTCCGATAGAGCTGGGTACAGATCTTGTTCTCCACTCCACCTCGAAATATATAGGCGGCCACAGTGATCTGCTGGGCGGTGCGGTCATCGCCCGGTCGGCGGAGGGCCTGTTTGAATCGATCCGGAAAAACCAGAGCGTCAGCGGAGCGGTGCCATCACCGGATGACTGCTGGCTGATGTTGAGAAGCATTCGTACGCTCCCCTGGCGGATGCGCGGCCACGACGAACATGCGATGCAGGTTGCCCGCTATCTCGCCGGCCATCCGGCTGTTTCCGGGGTCTTCTATCCAGGCCTTGAGGATCACCCCGGGTATAAAATCGCCCGCCGCCAGATGGATGGATTCGGGGGGATGCTCTCCTTTCTTGTGAAGGGGGATCGTGCTGCCACGAAACGGGTTTTTCTCGGTTCAAAGCTGATTATACCGGCAACCAGCCTGGGTGGGGTTGAGAGCCTCTGGGAGCATAGAATCCGGAGTGAAGGCCCGAAGAGTGAGACTCCGGAAAACCTGATCCGCCTCAGTGTCGGCCTGGAGCATCCGGACGACCTGATTCAGGATATTTCCCAGGCATTGAAGAGAGTTTGACATGACACGACACTATTTTGATCTCATAGCGAATATTCTGATCTTTCAGAACGTCTGAAACCATCTGATTTTGCAGGAGTTTAAAATTGGCCTGAAGTAAGCATTTGACAGGATTTACAGGCATCAGCACTCTTGATGAGGGTCAAGAAATACAAACAGATGAACCCGGCGGTGAAGGAAACGGTTACAACTGTGGAGGCCTCAAACGGATTACGATTCAGAGTACCTTCATCAAAATCTGGAAACCTCTATTTATTAAATCAAAGAGTTGACACATGGCTCGAGTTGAAGTGGTAATGCCGCAGATGGGTGAATCCGTTATGGAAGGAACCGTCATCGAGTGGTCCAAAAAAGTCGGTGACAAGGTGGAAGTGGATGAAGCTCTGCTGGAAATTGCGACAGACAAGGTGGACACAGAAGTCCCCTCTCCCGAAGCGGGTATTCTTGTTGAAATCCTGGTGGATGAGGGAGATACCGTTGAGGTTGGAAATCCGATTGCGGTGATCGAGACTGATCCGGATGAAGCGGATGTGAATGCCGGAGAAGAGGAACAGGAGAGTGAGGAGGATGCCGATGAACCGGAGAGCTCTGAGCCGGAAGAGGCTGAGACTGAAGAAGCTTCTGAAAAGGCTGCTGGCGAAGTGAACGATGAATCGAACGGAAAGGAAAAAAAGGCTGCCTCTGATGAAGAAGTGAGTGACGGGGAGCGTATAGAAGTGGTCATGCCCCAGATGGGCGAATCGGTCATGGAAGGGACGATTATTGAGTGGCTGAAGAGCGTCGGCGACCAGGTTGAAGCAGATGAAGCCCTCCTGGAGATTGCTACCGACAAGGTGGATACAGAAGTCCCGTCACCGGAGGCAGGAACACTGCTGGAGATATTGGCGGAAGCCGGGGATACAGTGGAGGTTGGCCAGGCGATTGCAGTGATCGGATCCGGCAAGGCGGCGGGAAGCTCATCCGGTACTGATACGAAAGGATCATCCCCGGAACCGTCTTCAAAGTCGTCCGGCCCGAAAAAAGAGGCCGGGCCAGTCAAAGAAGAGCCGGAGACCGCTTCGGGCAGTGATCTCTCCCGGACAGGCAGTGACGGCCGGTTCTACTCGCCGCTGGTGCGGTCAATCGCCAAAGAGGAGGGGATCGGGCAGAGTGAATTGGAACAGATTGAGGGGAGCGGCCAGGGCGGCCGGGTATCGAAGGAGGATATCCTGAGTTATATCAAGAGCCGTAAGACAGGCAAAACAGCAGCACCCGCTGACGCTTCGGGACAGCGGCCGGCGGAGGCGAAAGACAAAATTTCTGCCGGTGAGCTGAATGTTCAACGCCCTGCAGAGAACGTAGAGATCATCAAGATGGACCGGATGCGGAAGACTATTGCTGAGCATATGGTCCGCTCCAAACAGACGTCAGCCCATGTTACGACCTTCACCGAAGTGGACGTGACTAATATTGTACGCTGGAGAGAAGCGAACAAAAGTGATTTCCAACAGAAGGCCGGGACGAAACTGACGTATACACCGATCTTTATCGAATCGATCATACAGGCGATCCGGGAGTTTCCCCTTGTAAACAGCTCTGTGAATGGGGATGAGATCCATGTGAAGCGTGATATAAATTTCGGCCTGGCAGTGGCTCTCGGGCAGGGTGGTAAAGGGGGGCTGATCGTTCCTGTAATCAAGCAGGCACAGGATAAGAATCTTGCCGGCCTTGCCCGTTCGGTAAGTGAACTTGCCGGCAAGGCCCGGGACAAGAACCTGAATCCGGACGACCTGGTCGGGGGTACGATTACACTTACCAACTATGGAAGTGTCGGAAACCTGATGGGAACTCCAATTATCAACCAGCCGCAGGTAGCGATTATCGGTACCGGTGTGATTCAAAAGCGCCCGGTTGTCATGGAGACAGAGGATGGTGACGTGATCGCCATACGGCACATGATGTATCTCTCCATGAGTTATGACCATCGCATTGTCGATGGTGCTCATGGCGGAGCTTTCCTGAACCGGATCAAAGATCTGCTTGAAGGGTTTGATACAGGCAGGCCGGTATAGAGTGCGGCTTTGCATTGCCTAAACGAATCGTAATCCAACCAATTCAACATGCTGGTTACCGGATCGATACAGGAGATCAGAAGTGCTGTCAGGCTTTGGAAGCGGCAGAAGCTGCGTGTCGGGTTTGTTCCGACGATGGGTGCTCTGCATGAAGGCCACCTTTCATTGATTCGTACTGCCCGTAAGACCACAGACCGTATCGTTGTCTCCATTTTTGTAAATCCACAGCAGTTTGCCCCGGGAGAAGATTATAAAGAGTATCCCAGAACCATGTCGGCCGACCTGAAACTGCTCAGGAAGCTCAGGGTAGCTGCACTGTTTGCCCCGGAAGATGAGGTGATGTATCCGTCGCCGCCCTACTTTTCGATCGGTATCAATACCCTGCATGAACAGATGTGTGGCGCAACCCGTCCAGGATTTTTTCAGGGGGTCACACTGGTTGTGAATAAGCTCTTTAACATCATTGAGCCGGATGTTGCGGTATTCGGCCAAAAAGATTTTCAGCAGTTCCGGATTCTGAGCGAGATGGTTCGTGAATTCAACCATCCGGTGGAGATAGTGATGAACCCGATCGAGAGAGCGAATGACGGCCTGGCACTGAGCAGCAGAAACAGTTACCTGAGTAACGATGAACGGCTGTTGGCCCCATCACTTTACCGCAGCCTGCAATATATGGAGAAGTTGATCCTGGATGGTGTCGATGTTCCGGACCAGATGATAGAGCATCAGGAGAACGAGCTGCAGGCAAAAGGTTTTAAAATTGATTATCTTGGAGTGTTTTCCCGTGATACACTGCAACCGGTTGAACGTTGTGATCCGGATGGGAGTTATGTGATCGCAGGAGCGGTTATTCTGGGAAAAACGAGATTAATCGACAATATTCTGATAGATCTGTAAGAGACACTGTCCATGAAGCTTACCATGTTCAAATCGAAATTGCATCAGATGCGGGTTACCGAAGCGGATCTGATGTATGAAGGGAGCATTACCATCGACGAAGAGTTGATGGAGATGGCTGGCCTGCTTCCGTTTGAAAAAGTGCAGGTCGTCAATATCACCAATGGTTCCCGCCTGGAGACCTATACCATTCCCGGAAAACACGGCAGCAGAGTCTGCTGCATGAACGGAGCTGCAGCGCGCCTGACTCAGGTGGATGACCGGATTATCGTGATCAGTTATGCCGAGATGACTCCGGAGGAGGCCAAAGCCCATACGCCCAAAGTAGTCATTGTCGATGAAAACAACGAGCCGAAGCAGGTACTGACAGAGAGTGATCCAGCCCGTAAATTTAGTCTCGCCAGTGGGTTAATGGAACCCTGATCGATTTTTTCTCCCCTTTTTACTTTTTTCGTACAACTTTTTTTCATTTTCGCTCGTCTTATAGTAACTTCCATAATACTATGCGGATAAGAAATGCATATCCGCAACCGGAGCCGATAGCAATGGCCCGGGGTCAATAAAAAAAGAAAATTACCGGGATACCACGATCTGCTATGAATAAAAAAATAGTATTACCTGTTGGCGCCATATTGTTACTGCTGCTTGCATGGGCCTTTTTGGGCGGAAATACAGGCGACGAATCCGCACTCTTTGTTTCACCCAGCCAGGGAGATTTTCAGGTAGCTGTAACGACGACCGGAGAGCTTCGTGCCAAAAACTCAACCCAGATTATGGGCCCGAGAGGAGCCAGAGATATTCAGCTCTACAATCTCCGGATTCAGAATCTGATACCGGAGGGAACCGTAGTAGAGCCGGGTGATTTTGTGGCCGAATTGGACCGGTCTGAAATAATGACCCGTCTGCAGACAGCACAATTGCAGGTTGAGAGTGTAGAGTCCCAGTTCGAACAGGCACAGCTGGACAGTACTTTGACTCTGACGCAGGCACGAAACAACCTGGAGAACCTTGTGTTTCAGGTGGAGGAGCGGGAGATTGCAGTGGAGCAGTCGATCTATGAGTCACCGGCTGTTCAGCGTCAGGCAGAGATTGAATTGCTGAGGGTCCGGCGCGAGCTTGAACAGGAGAGAGAAAATTATGATACCAGGGTCCGACAGGCGACCGCCAGGCTCCGGGAGATTGAAACCGAATTGACCAAGGAGAGAAACAGCCTGGGGCAGATCAGGGAGGTGATGAATGGCTTTACCATCCATGCTCCGGAACGGGGGATGGTGATCTACAACAGGCTCTGGAATGGACAGAAGACAACGACTGGGAGTACTATCAACTCCTTCAGCCCGGTCGTGGCGGAACTTCCCGATTTTACAACCATGGAATCTGTTACCTATGTCAATGAGGTCGATATCCAGCAAATCCGCAGGAACCAGGATGTAAAACTGGGCCTGGACGCCATTCGGGACAAAGAGCTCTCCGGAGTCGTCACTTCTGTTGCCAATATTGGTGAACAGCGCCCCAACTCCGATTCAAAAGTGTTTGAGGTGATCATTGAAGTCAACGAATCGGATACGACTTTGCGTCCTGCCATGACGACCAGTAATGAGATCTTTGTAGAGACGGTGCCTTCAGCCATCTATCTTCCCCTGGAGACGATCCATACCTATGATGCTACCAACTATGTCTTTACACAGTCAGGGTCGCAAATGGTTATGCAGCAGGTGGTATTAGGCCCGATGAATGAAAATGATATCGTTATCCGGGAGGGTGTTTCCCTCAGTGACCGGGTTTTGATCACGATGCCTCCGGATACGGCCGGAGTCAGGCGGATGATGCTTCCGGAGGACGTACTGGACCGATATCGTGAACAAGAGCAGGAAGAGGTCACAGAGGATGAGGAGGCAGACATTGTTCTTCAGCCGGGAGATGTGGATTGGGAGCAGATCCCGGAGTCGGAGAGAGATTCGCTGCGCGCTCTGATGCGAGAGCGGATGGGTGAGCAGAACCCTTCAGCCGGGCGGGTACCCGGAGGTGAAGGTACAGTGCGGACAGACAGGAATGTAAACCGATAATTACAGGAATCTCCCTTGATTCAAATCATCCTATACAATCTCGACATCGCTATTGAAGCGATCAAGCAAAATAAGCTCCGCTCCCTTCTCACATCACTCGGGATTATTTTTGGAGTTGCCTCGGTTATTGCCATGCTGGCTATCGGCCGCGGTGCGCAGCAGGAGGTTCTGGTGAATATGCAGGTGCTGGGGACCAACAATGTGATCATACAGCCGGTGGTTGAACAGAGAGAGGGCGATGTGGAGGAGAGTGAAGAGAGCGCCGGCGGAAACAGGCGCCAGCGGCGGTATACTCCCGGTTTAACACTGGAAGATATCGACAGCATTGTCGAGTATGTACCGAATGTAGAGTCAGCCTCTCCGGAAATCATTTATGATACCCAGATTATCCGTGCGGGCAGGATGAGAACGGGGAAACTGGTCGGTGTAAACGGCAATTATTTCGATATCAACAATTTTGACGTGGTATCGGGCTCCAATTTTACCGAAGAACATTTTTCAGAGTCGATGCCGGTTGTGATCATCGGCCACGGCATTCGAACCCGCTTCTTTTCCGGGGAAGATCCGATTGGCCAGCGGATCAAAGCCGGGAATGTCTGGTTCAAGGTCGTTGGCGTTCTGCAGGAGAAGAATCTGTCGGTCAGCCAGATTGAAAACCTTGGAATACGGGATTACAACATGGATGTATTTGCACCGGCGACCAGTGTGTTAATGAGGTATGGAAACCGCGCAGTCATTACCCCCCGGGATATTCAGGAGGAGTCCGCTTCGTCCGGTGGTGTGGTCGTGTTCAGCGGCGGAATGATCTCGGCAGCCGGCGGACAGGGGGTAGACCAGGGCGACGGGAACTACAATCAGCTGGACCGGATCATTGTTCGGGTTTCGGACAGCAACTACAGTGTATCCATTGCAGAATTGATCTCCAGAATGCTGCAGAGAAGGCATAATGATGTGGTCGATTTTGAGATCATCGTACCGGAACTTCTGCTTCAGCAGGAGCAGAGAACCAAGCGGATCTTCAACATCGTACTGGCTTCCATCGCCTCCATATCCCTGATAGTCGGGGGTATCGGGATTATGAATATCATGCTTGCATCCGTAGTTGAAAGATATCGGGAAATCGGGGTGCGAAGGGCTGTAGGCGCCAAACAGCAGGATATTAAACTACAGTTTCTGACCGAAGCACTTACGATCAGTGTAACCGGTGGTTTTATAGGAATTTTACTTGGGATTGGATTAAGTTATGTCGTCGAAATAACAGCGGGGATCTTGTCGATAGTTACCATCAGTTCTATCCTGATCTCCTTCGGTGTGGCAACTGCTATCGGAATCATTTTCGGATACTTTCCTGCTCAGCGGGCTGCACAGCACAATCCGGTGGAGGGGTTGAGGCATGAATAGTGCACAATCCGCACCGTCCGGTAACGGACACCATTTGTTCTGAACCGGACATGTCAGGGGTTGTACCGACACTGTACAGATTTCAGACATGGTCTGTTTTTTGGCACAGTTGTTGAAAGATTTTACAATAGAGTGGCCAAAACCTGAATTCTACAAAATTATGCATACAATACGATTCGCGATTCTCACATTGATAGTTGTTACATGTGTCATGGTATCGACTCTGGCCGCACAGGAAACGGAGGAAGATGTTCGTAATCTTTCGCTGCAGGAAACGATCGAAATGGCCAAACAAAACAGCCCGGAAGCGCGGGCAGCTCGGTATGCGCTGCTTGCAAGCCGCTGGGCGTTTCAGTCGTTTCGTGCAGATCTCCTCCCAGGCCTGAGTCTGACCGGAAATGCACCCAATTACCGCAGAGAATTCCGGGAATTGCTGAATCCGGATGGAAGCACATCCCAGATCTACACCCAGCAGTCGAACGCCAATGTTTCACTCTCCATCGCGCAGCCGATTCTCTATACGGGGGGGACGCTCAGCCTCTCCTCCGGAATCCAGCGACTTGGCATCTTTCCGGATGAAAACACCTATCTCTGGAGTTCGACTCCTATGGCGGTTACTTATCGGCAGCCGCTGTTTCAGTATAATAACCTGAAGTGGCGGAACCGTCTGGAACCACTCCGCTTTGAAATTGCTCAGAAGCAGTATGTGGAGCGGATGGAGGATCTATCCTGGAGGGTTACCCAGAGATATTTTGATGTACTGTTAACCAAAGTGAATCTTGACATTGCAGATTTCAACTTTGCGGTCAACGATTCAATCTACAACATATCCCAGGGCCGGTACAACGTTGGAAGCATAGCTGAAAATGATTTGCTGCAAGCGGAATTGGAACTTCGGCAGGCACAGAGCCGGGTTACGGAGGCTAACATCAGCTATGATCAGCAGTTGAGCAATTTCCGCCTCCTGCTGGGCCTGGATTCAGAGACTCCGGTCGATGTTGAAGTGCCGGAAGAGGTTCCGGACATAGAGGTTGATGAGGTAACAGCTCTTGAGATGGCGAGACAGAATAACAGTACAGCACTCAACTATCTGCTTCAGGAGACACAGGCGGAACAGTCTCTGGATCAGGCGGTCAGACAGAGCTCTTTTACTGCGGAGTTAACGGCAACCTATGGGTTAAACCAGACCTCCACCGAATTTGGGAGCCTCTATGATGATCCCCTTAGCCAACAGTTTGTCTCTCTGAGTTTTCAGGTTCCGATCTTTAACTGGGGAAAACAGCGTGCGGAAGTAAATGCCGCCCGGAATAACCACCGCCGTGTGACGGATGAAATCAGTTATCAGCAGGCGCAGTTTGATCTTTCGATCCAGAACGCGGTCGATGAGTTCCGGCAGCTGAAGCAGCAGGTGGAACTGGCAGAGCTTTCTGATGGTATTGCCGACAGGCGGTATGAAGTTGCGAGAAACCGCTACCTGATCGGAAGAATCGATATTACCAACCTCTTTATTGCACAGAATCAGAGGGACTCTGCCCGTCAGAGCTATATTCAGGCACTTCGAAACTACTGGGTCGGTATCTATAACCTGCGCCGTCTGACGCTCTACGATTTTGAACGTGACGAGGTGATTTCGTATGATATTTAGTGAACCGTCAACCATACCCTCAGGTTGTTGAATGAAGATGGCGGGTTCTCGGAGGGGGTCTACTCTGTGTATTCTGGCAATAGTTCCAGAAATCGTGCAGACGTTTTGATACCCCGGTGAAAATCTTTCAATGAGAAACTCTCGTTCGGAGAGTGGAGTGCATCCCTGGTAAGGCCGAAGCCCATCAGTATAGAGTCTGCTTTCAGGATGTTTCTGAAGTCTGCAACGATCGGGATGGAACCACCCTCTCTGGTAAAGAGAACCTCTTTTTGGTAAACCTCTTCAAATGCTTTTGCAGCTGCTTTCAGGCCGTAAAAATTGAGGTCAGTGGCTGCGGGTGACCCGCCGTGATGTTCTGTTATGGTTATCCTGACACCTTCCGGCGCGATGGAGTTCATATACTCTGTAAAGAGACGGGCAATTTTTTTGGGTTCCTGATTCGGAACAAGGCGCATGCTGATTTTGGCGCCGGCCTTTGCCGGCAGGACGGTCTTGGCACCCTCCCCCTGATATCCGCTCCAAAGTCCGTTAACATCCAGTGTAGGCCGGGCAGTAGCGCGTTCAAGGGTTGAATAACCCTCTTCTCCGGAGAGTACATCGAGCCCGAGCGCCTCCTTATAGGCCCGTTCATCAAAGGGCAGGTCTCGATAAGCCTCCCTCTCATCACTGCTCAGGCCTGTTACCTCTTCATAGAAGCCGGGGATGGTAACTCTCCCCTTCTCATCTTTGAGCCGGGCGATCATTTCACAGAGAGCATTGGCCGGATTGACGACCGCACCGCCGTAGACACCAGAGTGCAGATCCCGGTTTGGCCCTTTTACCTCCACTTCCAGATAAGCGAGTCCTCTCAGGCCGTAGGTGAGCGATGGCTGGTCCTCATCAAACATGGCAGTATCGGAGATGAGAACCATGTCACAGGAGAGTTTCTCTCTGTTCTCTTTCAGAAAGGGGACCAGATTCGGTGAACCGATCTCCTCTTCGCCCTCAAGAATTACTTTGACGTTGACCGGCAGCTTCTGTCCGGTTGACAGATAAGCTTCCAACGCCTTGATATGGGTGAAGGATTGCCCCTTGTCGTCACTGGCTCCCCGGGCATAGACTCGCTTCTCTTTAACGACCGGGTCAAACGGAGGGGTTTTCCACTCCTCTTCAGGGTCTGGCGGTTGAACGTCATAGTGTCCGTAAATCAACACAGTCGGAAGCTCCTTCTGAACCATATGGGAGGCGAAGACGATCGGGTGGCCGGGTGTCTCATGCAGCTCGACCGTCTCCAACCCGATTTGACGGAGATGGTTTGTCAGAAAATCGGCTGCTTTCCGAATATCGGCCTTGAAACCGGAGTCCGTACTGATACTCGGAATGCGGAGCAGCTGAAAGAGCTCGTCCTGAAAACGATTGATCTGGTCGTCAATAAATTTTTGTATGTCAGACATATCGGTACGGTTTACATTGGATGATCCGGAGTGTCATAACACAGGTTTCCTGCTTCCTGTTCCGGTTCATGTTTTTCAAAGGCTCCACAGGTTGAATCTCCGATTTATCGCTGAACCATGAAGCTGTGTGCGGAACTCTTTTCATATACGTTACTCTGTTCTTGTCCATACTGCCGTCAGAAGGTCAGAAGATGTTCGCGGTTGATCCACCCATACATCCCGTTTTCCAGCCGGATGTAGTACCAGCTCTCTTCCGGTTCACTCCGATGCCGGTCTACCTTCATTACATACCCTTCATAGGCTGTGCTGATCAATGCGGACTCTGTGGAAGGCTGCTCGTAGACCGTCGCCTGTCGGTCCGTAAGAACTCCTCTGTCAAACCGATTGTCGAGATAGTGCAGGTAAAAGGAGGTGGCAGCTAACAGCAGTGAGAGGATAATGACACTCTGCCCGCCCCGGAACAGGAGTCTTCCAAAGCGAGGATAGAACCAGGAGGCGATCACCCCGGCAATTCCGGTATTGAAGAGGATCATTCCGAAGGTCAACAGGCCATCCGGGCCGAAGAGGCCGTCCAGCCAGAGAAAGAATCGTTCCCAGGGGAGCGCGGGGAGAGTGGCAGATCGCCGGCTGAACTGGTTGTTTACATACCGGAGGGCTTCTTCTGCATCATTCCGGATTACTGAATACCCGGATGATCGCAGGAAGTAATATTTGGCCAATCCGAGAGAGTCCTGGTGAATCGCCGCAATTCCCATATTATAAAAGAGTTCTCCGGAGTACTGTCCGCCGGCTTCGATAGATCGATAGAGTTCCAGCGCCTCACCTGCCTGATTCTGCTCCAGCAGTTCGTTCGCCTGGTCGAACCTCACCTGCTGCGCTTCCACAGAGAGCGTGACGAGGGTGGATATCATAAGAAACAGCAAAGCTTTGAGCAGATGATTCACAAATGAGAATCCAGTTTGTTAAGTAACGTTTCTGCCCGATTCAGGTCGGCAAACAGATCTTCCTCACTCTCCACCGGCGCGTAACTGATCGATGCACACTTGTCCAGAAACCGTTTTAAATCCCGCTGCAGGTCTTCGGGACAGGATCGGCTTTCGACCTGTTGCAGTACCTCCCTGTCCGAGAGCCCGGCTGCCGGAAGCGAGAGCCGGTCGGTAATAAAACCGGTTACTGCTTTGTGTAGAAAATGATAGGTCTGTTTGACCGGGGCGTTCGGGATCTCCTGCTTCGTTTTTTCCAGTATGGAGTCCGCTTTTTCCCTTGCAAGGTGTGCGCGGGCAAAATCGGAGTCCGATTGCAGGCGCTCCACAAATCGTTTTTTTCGATAGCCGATCAGCAGTGCGAGGAGTGGCAGTAGAAAGCCGAGCCACACCCACGGTTTTTCCGCGAGCCAGCCGGTCTGCGCCTCTTCCCAGAGAGCCAGGCCGGATACAGGCTGCAGGACAAAATTATCGGATGTACGGGCAAACTGTTCATCCGGGTTCTGTTCAACCGTAACGGTAATTGCAGGAAGTACCCTGAAGTCGTATCCGTGGAGCGGCGGGTTGTAGATACCGATCAGGCTCTCGGGAATGGTATATGTACCGGCCGTTCTGGGGATGAAAACTTCACGATAGGTATTGCTCCCGCTGATGGTGGTTCCACGTCGGTTCAGATTCGTCTCCTCCTGTGGCTGGTACAATTCAAACGATTCCGGAAAAGTGTATTCCGGTTTGCTGATAAGGGGGAGGTTTCCCTCTCCTTCAATCGTGGTGGTCAGTTCAACGGACTCCCCAACCGTTATCCGGGTATCTGAAATCGAACGGTTGATCTGAAAGTTGCCAACGGCTCCGATAGAGACGCCGCTTTGAGGCGGGTTGATCCGGCTCACTGTCACATCCATCTCTTCCGAATGGACGGTCACTCTCTGCTGATTGGTACCGAACCCTCCGAAGATGCTTCCAAAAGGGTCGTTTCGCCTGGGTTCCGACCGTATCGATACATGAAGCTCAAACGGGCTGAGAGTCAGGGTTCCGCTCCGTGAGGGGAAGAGTGCATACCGAAGAAGGGTCGCTTTCCGATACCGGACACTCCCTACTATTTCGGTTTCAGCACGGGGTTGCTCAATATTCTCAAGCTGCTCTTTCCAGAATCCGTCGGTTCGCCATCCGGGTGACGGCTGGTAGGAGGTTATTTCGATCCCTTCACGAAAATAGATAACCAGGCTTGCTACAAGCTGTTGCCCGACGACCGGATTCTCGACATCCAGCTGAATCTCTGTAAAAATATCCGGCATCCGGTCCGTAGAGTCCTGCTGCATCGTGCCAGGCCTCAATACCTCTACCTGTATGGGAGACGTCTGATGCTCCTCGCCGTCAATGACAACGGTGATCGGCGGAATCCGATAACTTCCCTCTTGTTGGGCTATGAGTGTATAGCGGTAGGTGGTCGCTGTGCTGGTTCGTCCGTTGACAATGGAAATGCTCTGCCCTCTGGACGGGGTTGAACTCAGGATTCGGATCCCCGTGAGTTCAGGGAGAACGGGAAGCTCTACATTCCGAAGGGATTCACCGCTGATTTCAATTGTAAGGCTGAACTGCTCTCCGATAAAGACATGATTTTCGGAAACGGTTGCATTCAGATTTACCTCCTGAGCCAGAACTGGTGAAGCAGCCCAGGCAAAGAGGCTGATAACCAGCAGAAACATGTGGTGGAACAGGGGTCTACCAGTCATTTTCATTTCTGTCGGGTTCTGCCGATTCTTTTTCTCGTGTCCGCAAGAGTTCCCGCTCCTGCTGTTCCAGGGCATCCAGAATACTTTCTGCTTCTTCGAGGTTCATCTCAGCCTGTGGCTGCTGTGGTTCCTGTTCATCAGCACCGGGCTCCGGTTGCTGTCCCGGGTTTTGATCCTGTTGCTGATCCTGCTCTCCATCCTGGTTCTGCTCCTGATCCTGGTTCTGATCTTGATCTTGTTCTTCATCTCCCCCCTGATCCTGCTGTTGCTGTTCCTCCTGCTGTTGCTGTTGCAACTGCCGCATCGCCAATTCATAATTGTGTATGGCATCCGGATCATCCGGGTTATTGATCAGCGCATTTCGATAGTGCCTTACAGCAGCTTCAAACTCTTCCGATTCAGAGTAGAGGTTCCCGCTGTTGTAATCGGCCATTGCATGCTGGGCCGGGTCGTCAGAAAGTGACTTAAATGTCTCAAACGCCTCTGCAGCCTCCTCTTTGTGGCCCAGCCTGGCCAGGGTATTTCCGAGGTTAAAGTAGAGACGCGCATTCTCCGGATCTGCCTGAATAGCTTGTTGATAGAGCTCTGCTGCACGTTCGTACTCGCCATTACGAAACGCCTCGTTCGCTTTCTTTGCATCAGTCGCTGCAAACCCAAACAGGAAAATAAGTATGAGTATGCTCGGTCTCATGAATCGATATTGGTTCTGAAGTTTACGTTCTATTGTCGTGTCAACCAGCCTCTTGCGGGGCTTCGCCGGCCGTCGGAATCTTTTCGGCAACCCCCTTATCGCAAGGTTGATATGACACTTGATTGAAAAGGGATGTTCCACCTATCACCTAACGCCTGAGAGTGGAATAGATTATACTCCGGTTCGGCCCCGGCCCTCTCAAAGAACCACCCGCTACTCCATCTGTTCGGCAATGGCCAGGGTATCATCATCCATTTTCATATTGGTAAATACATTGGATACATCGTCATTTTCCTCAAACTTCTCCATCAGTTTGAAGTTGGAACGTGCCGTATCCTCTTCCACTTTCACCTCCGTCATGGGAATCCGTACCAATTCGGCTGATTCAATTCTGGCTCCTTTATCCTCCAGGGCAGCGCGAACTTTGAATAGGTCTTCCCGTGATGTTGTGACCACAAACAACTCCTCCTCTCTGGTGAAATCTTCTGCACCTGCATCAATCGCGGCCAGCATCAGCTCCTCTTCGTCAAACTCATCCGCGTGTACCTGTACGGATCCCTTCTGTTCAAAGAGATAGGCAACCGATCCGTCTGTTCCCAGGTTCCCTCCATGTTTGGAGAAGATATGGCGAATATCTCCCACGGTACGGTTCACATTGTTGGAAGTGACTTCAATAAAATAGGCGATGCCGCCCGGTCCGTACCCTTCATAAGTCGCCTCCTCATAGGAGCCGGAACCGTCCTGAAGTTCTCCGGTCCCCTTTTTGATTGCCCGTTCGATGTTATCTTTGGGAAGATTGACCGATTTTGCATTCTCAATTGCAAGGGACAGTCTTGGATTCGTATCCGGATCGCCTCCTCCCTCCCTTGCGGCAACAGTGATTTCACGGATATGTTTTGTAAAAGCTTTCGCGCGCTTGGCGTCTTCCTTTGCTTTCTTATGGCGAATATTCGCCCATTTGGAATGTCCTGCCATAGTGAGAAATTTCTGAAACGATTGATTGTTGATCTGCGGAGAGATACATCTGCCGCCCTGCTGCAATTCGCCCGGGCCTGATACGTTCTGATCTTATGACGATCCGATCCTCTCCGGGTTTGGAATATAGGGGAATTGGAAAATTTCACATAATGTTAGTGTCATGTCAACCAACCTCTTCGACTTGCGCCACATCGCAGGGTTTATACGGCACTGGTGTGACGATTCACTATTTTCTCCCCGGAAGGAACGATTCGTCTTATTCATTGTTATATTGACCTCTGTTTCGGATTCCAATAAGTGTCTCTAAGAAAACGTCAATCTCTGCGTTCCGCTCATCCAAAAAATGCTCATGTACGCTTAGTACACTGTGCTTTTTTGGCCTTCGCGCGC
>JBBDRW010000087.1:0-1128 GCA_040905265.1 Balneolaceae bacterium
GGATAACTCTCGACGAAACTCAGCAGAGCCGGACGATTCTGCTCATCCAGGATCCTGTACTGGTAGATCTCGATCGGGATGCCCGGTAGCTTCTTCTCCTCGGTGGAGAATTCCTCAGGAGCTTCTTCGTCAACTTCGTATGTTTTCCAGTAGATATCGTCTTCCAGGATGCGATTCAACTCCGTCAACGTAGCAACAGGTGAAACATAGGTGGGAATTCCACCACCGGCATTACTTTCTACAATGATGCCGAGTTCACTTCTCATACGAACGTCCAGCTCCGATATCATCTGATGATAGAACTCGTCTTTTGCAGACATTTGATCATAAAACAGCCAGTGGAGAAAGATACTTGGCGGTGGTAATGCACCCCCTCCAAGACTACCTATCCCTGGAAGAATCTGGCCGGGGGAAAGAAACAGATCCCGTGGTATGAAATCAGATAAAGTGAATATCCGTCCATAGGTACCGTCCGCTTTTAATCCGAACATCAGCGTGAGATCAAACTGCATATTTTCGTCCGGCTTGTTGTAATCCCAGAGTTCATATGCAAGCGATGATTCGTCGAGATACATATCGATGACAGTCATGACTACATCCAGTTCCTTGGCCCCCGGCGGATCTTCTCTCGAAAGAATATTGGTCAAGGCCCTCCGGATCTGGTTGCTGTTCAGCATGAGTGTGTCGGCTGTACTCATGTCAGGCTCTCCATACGCAACATAATACCGCCCTCTCTCATCGGTACCATACGGAGGCTCGTCGACCCGATTGTACTGATCCCTTGCAAAGGCTATTCGCTCCCAATACTCCAGCAAACGGATATTGAAACTGTGGTCCGGTAACAGGTCCACTGTTTCCCAAAACGTCGTGATCTCCTCCATCAGGGCCGGGTCTGTTGTATCCAGCATCCCCTGCCATTCAACATACTCTTCCGGATCGACTAACGGCTCTAGTCGTGCCAGCTCATCCTCAAGGACGGGCAGATTCTCCCCGGCCAACTCTCCCTTCATCGCCTCATCCGACAGGGCCCAAAAGTACATGAAATCCGCCACAGGATAGTAGTCCCGGAGCTGTTGTTCGGCGGCCAGGCGAATATACTCAATCCCGATGGCCATTGAAGGCGTCGGC
>JBBDRW010000088.1:0-6606 GCA_040905265.1 Balneolaceae bacterium
CATTTCCGCAATCGCTTCTTCAATGTTCTCTCCTGCCCCGTCGCTTTTGCCGGAACCAGCCAGATCAGTGAATACGGTATCCAGCTTAGGGCAACCAGCACCGAGGAGCCAAGAGTAAGGGTGAGGGCCACGGCGAGGGGAACCAGAAATAGCTGCAACTCCTCCATGGCAAAAAAGAGGGGAACAAAAATACCGATGGTTGTCAATGTACTTCCGAGGACGGGTACAAATGTATAGGGAAGTTCTTTTTTAACATGTTCCATCCGCCTCTCCCGATCAGCGGGAAGGCCCGGGTTGAGCTGCTCAAACACTACCACCGCATTATCAATGATCATCCCCAGAGCAACGGTTAACCCTGCAAGGGTCAGAACGTTCATAGTGTAATTGAGAAAGAAAAGAATGCTGATGCTCATCAAAAGCGAGAAGAGGATGCTTCCAAGAATCACAAACGGTGCCCGGACTCTTCTGATAAACAGCAGCAGAATGATAAAAACCAGCAGAATGCTGAAGACCGACTGGTATTGGAGATCATCAAACTGGGCTCTAAGCTCCTCCGTCGAGTCACGCTCGAGCTGCAGAGTGATATCATCCGGTAGTGTCGCTTCTATTCTCTTCATTTCAGCACGCAGGGTGGCCGCCAGCTTCATGGCATCCGAGCCACTCTCCCGGACGAACGTCATGGAAAGAGCCGGTTTGCCGTTCAGTCGTTTCAGGCTTTTGACCGGATAATCTTCCACACTTATTTCAGCAATCTCACGCAGCGAAACCTGCCGGTTACTTCCGGGGAGGGAGATATTCATCTCCCGGATGTCATCCAGGGAAGCGAACCGCGGGGGAATAAGCAAACTGTAGCGGGATCCTTTCTCCTCTACGAATCCGGTTGACCGCCAGTTGAGCCTGTTCCGGATATCATCAAGAATCGGACCGGGCTCAACTCCGTATTGCTCAATCAACTTCCTGTTAAAGCGTATCGTCAGTGCCGGATCTTCCGCACCCTGAATCTCGATCTCCGCCAGGCCCTCAAATCCCAGAAGCTGCAACTCAATACGCTGCCGGGCAAACCGGTAGAGCTCACGACTGGTCCGGTTTCCACTGATAGACCAGGCCATAAATGTCTCCTGCTCCTGAAGTTCCTGGGGGATGGACCGGTTAATCGAGGGCTGGCGTTCCTGAGGCGGTAGGGTCTCTCTGAGGGCGTAAAGATACTCCTGCAGCTCCAAAACTCGGTACTCGACAGGAGTCTCCTTTTCGAACGTGATCGTTACCTGGGAACGGCCTTCACGGGTGACCGAGCGGATCTGTTCGACATTTCTCAGCCGGTTGGCCGACTGCTCTACCCGGCGGGTCACTTCCTGCTCCATCACCTCGGGTGAGGTACTTCCCCAGGAATAGCTGACGGTGACCGACGGCAACCGCAAATCCGGGGCCATCTCCAGCGGGATATTCAGCCATGCCACCACCCCGACTACTGCGATCAGCATGTAGCTTAAAGAGATGAAATATCGCCGGCGGAAAATTTCAGTCACGGTTACGGATTTATTTTTCAGGCGACTTCAAGAACCTCCCAACAGGTGCTGAAAGTTCACTCATTTTTCATTGCCGAAGAGAATCTCTCAGGTACATTACAGAATTATCGGGGGAACTAAAAAAGCAATATAACCGGCGAATGGGCTCGTTCAACAAGATTGCTTCTGATGAAAGGACTCTATAGTATCAAAAGTATCAAATTTATGCCTTGCCACAACCTGATAACGCTGAACCGTTCAGTTTGTCGAATAAAATGTTCTTTAATTCATTTAACGAATAAGTGTGACCATTTTGATGCCTAATTAACCCTTTCGGGATCCTGCATTTCGATATCCCCGGCCATTCTTGCCCGCACATTTTGTAGATGAGACAGTGCAAAATGCCGGTCGACCGCAATTGTATCCCCGGGTGCAATCTCCTCATGGTTGATGACCGCCCATTCCGAATTCATAAATTCCGGTTCAACGTATACCCATTCCACTCTTTCATCAATCAGCCTAAACAGAAGGGTCCGGCCGCCATCCCGCTCCAGAATGGCCGATCTTGGAATCCGGGCTGTGCCATTGTGGGACCGGATCTGAATCCTCCCCTCGACCGTCATTCCCGGCCTCAGATTCCTGTTTGAGTTATCGACCTCCACAATTACCTGGCCGGTCTTTCTCTCCGCATTTACTACCGGGGAGAGCGAGCGGATGCTCCCTTCTTTGAGGTCGCCGTCGGGCGAAGTGATCTGTACGGGCATCCCCCTCTCAAGCAAATTCAGTTCTGCTTCGAGAACATCCAGCCTGACCAGGACTGTTACATCGTCTATCAAACGGCCGAGCTCTGTGCCGCTGCTGATAAAGGCTCCGGAGCTGACCCTTTCCGGAGAGGAAACAAACCCGGAAAAAGGCGCTGTGATCACGGTAAAGGAGAGATCCATTTTTGCCCGTTCCAGATCCAGCTCTGCTTGTGCAAGACCGGTAATAATCCTCAACATACTGTCATCCGACAACCCGTCCTCTTCTCTCTCATCATTTCGACTTTGGCGCTGACGCCGTTCGATGGTATACTCTACCTGTGCACTTTCAACTTCATTTTCCGCCTGACGGAGTTGATACCGCCACTCCTCATCCAGAAATGAAAGCAGTGTATCGCCTTGCTGCACATACATTCCATCCTCCAAGGAAGTGGCCTTTACAAACCCGCTGACGCGTGGACGTATGGTAATCTCACGGCTGGCTTCGACCATTCCGTGACTCTCGATATAAATATGAAGCGGACGGTCATCGGCTATAGTGAAGATCACCTCCGGACGCACATCGACATCTTCAGGTCTTTCCGGACGCTCTTCCTCCTCACCCGGCGTGCAGGCCATCGTCATGGTCAGTGTCACCCCGATTAGCAAAAGAATCGTCCCGGCTTGCATGGTTATTAGTCTGAGTGAATTTGCGATGTCAGGTTTCATAGATACAATATATTACTTCTGATGAATTATGGATTCTCTGTTAGCATGACCGGTTTCTTATTTCCTCAGTCACGTTTACCAGCTCACTTATTTTCATGTCCAGCCTGCAGGTCAATCTGCCTTTTTTCCACCGATTCATTGAGAATAAATGTGAGTCTTGCGTGCTCTTCATACCGGCTCCTTTTTAAATCCCCGTTCCACCCAGTCAAATATAACCGGAACCAGGTACAGCGTTAACAGGGTGCTGGTCACCATTCCCCCCATTAATGCCAAGGCAAGGGACTGACGGAAAGCATACCCTTCTCCAAAAGGGATCAGCATCGGAATCAGTCCGAGGATGGTCGTAACACTGGTCATCACCACCGGACGGAACCGGTGCCTGCCTGCCAGCTCGATTGCCTCTTTCAGGTTCCCGGACTCCAGCAGATAACGGCGCATAAAATCGACCTTCAGAATGGAATCGTTGACGGCTATCCCCGTCAGGATTAACACCCCCATAAACGACAGGACATTCAATCCGGTACCTGTCAGGTACATGGCCAGCAGAGATCCCACCCAGGCAAAGGGAACCGCCAGGATGATAATCAGAGGATACTTAAGGTTTTCAAACTGGATGGCCAGGATGATATAGATCACCAGGATGCTGAGGCCCAGCAGGCGTACCATATCCGTCATCAGGTTTTGCACCATGATGGCATTTCCGGCAACCTCGACTTCCATTCCGGTAGCACGAACGAACTCATGAACCTCATTCATAGCCTCGCCACGGTTCCACCACCAGTCAGCCAGATTCCAGTCAGCTACATAGCTCAGCACCGGGGTCTGATCGACCCGTTCAAGTTGTTCGGCCTCCGTTGATCGTTCAAAGCCTGCCAGATAGCTGAGTGGAATCTCGCTGTTCCGGATCCGCATGGAAATGTCGGCGGGATCGTAAATCCGCGACTGGCTGCCCACCAGACGGATCCCGATCCGTTCATCCTGCCGGCTCCAGTCGGTGACAAAGCTGCCCCGGGTGATGGATTCCAGATAATTGATCACCTCCTCTTCGGTTACCCCCAGTTGAAGCATACGATCGGATCGGAACGTCATATTCCAGGTATCTACCGTCTGGTCGAACTGCTTGCGAAAACTGACCGGAAGTTTCGACTCACTCAGATGCTCCTGCAATTTTGCCGCCATTTTCTCGCTGTAATCCCGGTCCAGGCCGATGATCCGAAAGAGTACAGGGGGCTGGTCGGCCCCGATCAGAGCACTCCAGCTTTGAATGTCCGCCACAGGCTCCACCGTCCAGCCGGAAAAATCCGAGTCGAACCGGTTCATGATTTCACTCACCCGTCCGGCCTGTGTCCAGCCGTCAACCGGAATGACCACCTTGAACTTATTCAGTCCTTCACGCGAAAGATTCGACAGGTTGGTCTGATCCGTATAGCCTCCCTCCATCTGGATGCGTCCGGCGCCGAGCCCCACATTTACCAGGCGTATGGTCAGGGCATCGGCAGCCTGAAGGGTAGAAAGCAGGGATGTATTCCCCGGAAGTTGGATGCGATAGCTTATGGTGGAAGGCTCGTCTTCCGGCAGCATCGTCTTGGGAACGGCCACAAAAAACCAGGCGCCGGTGCCGGCCAGTATCAGCGCCGCGAGAAAGACCGGACCCGGCCGAGCCAAAACACGCTGCAGGCTCTGCTCGTATCCCTCCAGCATCCGGTCAAAGAATCGCCGGGTGTTCAACCGGCCGGAGAGTGGCCGCCTGGTTTGATTTGCCGGGGAATTTTTCATTCCTTCCGTCCCGTCCGCTTCGGCACTTTCCATGCCTGTCTCTAACCGGACTTGTGACTGGGTACGATCCAGGTTCTCTATATCTTTCCGCTTGCGGCTCTCCAGGATCTGTACGACCAGAACGGGCAACAGCACCAATGCGACCAGCAGGGATGCCAGGAGGCTGATGGAGAGGGTATACGCCTGATCCTGGAAAAAAGCTCCTTCAAATCCACCCAGGAAGATTAAAGGCAGGAAAACCGAAATGGTGGTAAAAGTCGAAGCCGTCACGGCCAGGCTGATCTCTTTGGTGCCCACAGCCGCTGCCCGCTTTACGGACGGCGCCAGCGGCATATGACGGTTGATATTCTCAAGTACCACAATAGCATTATCCAGAAGCAGTCCAATCCCGAGGGTCAGGCCGCTGAGGGAGATGATATTCAACTGAATGCCCGACCCGTACATAACAAAAAAGGTCAGGAAGATCGAGACCGGGATTGCGATTCCGATGGTGAATGGGGTTCGGACGTCGTTCAGAAAAAGAAAGAGGACAATAAAGGCGAGGATTCCCCCAATCAGAAGGGTTTGCAGCAGATTCTGAATGGCTTTCCGGACAAATGTGGCATCTTCTCGTAGAATTTCAATTTGGATGTCCGGATACAATTCCCGCATCTCCTCGATCAGCGGTAAAAGAGTATCGAAGACCTCTACTGTATTGCTGCCAAACTCCTTTTTGACCATCAGGTTCAGCACCCGTTCCCCCTGTAGCAGGGCAAATGAAGTCGGATCTGTCTCGTCGAGTTCAATTTCAGCCACATCCCCCAGGAGAAGCACCCGACCCTGGCCAAGTCGCGTCAGGGGTATTTTATCGAGATCCGCCAGCTCATCAATGCGGCTCTCTATCTTCATCGAGTAACGGTACCAGCCGTCCCGCAATTCGCCTGGGGAACTGAACAGGTTGGCCTGCTTCACCATCGATCGCACCTCACTTAGACCCAGCCTGTACCGGTCGATCTCCCGGGGTAGATAGCGAATCTGAACCTCCGGTTCCACTGCTCCTACGGCAACCACCTGGGCAATCCCCTCCGCCTGCTCAAGGCGGCGGGAGAGCACCTGCTCGGCCCACCGCTTCAGGGAGAGGCGGGTTTCGAAATCTTCATTGGAGCGGTTGCGGGAGGTGACGGCCAAAACGGCGATCGGCTCATCGGCTGTTGTATTGAAAACAAGCTGGGGCCGGCTCGCTTGCTGAGGGATCATATACTGTACTTGGTCGAGCTTCTCGCGAACATTAAGGAAAGCCAGATCCATGTTGTGACCCCACCGGAACCGGAGGTAGATGACACTCTGTCCCTGACGGGCAAATCCATGCACCCGATCGATTCCGGGAATGGTGCTCAGTACCGCCTCCAGACGTTCGTTAATACGGCTCTCGATTTCACGGGGCGAAGCCCCCTGCCACTCCGTGCGAACCACCAGGCTCGGCGTATCCACTTCCGGCAGAAGATCCACCGAGAGTTCATTTAGTGCGAGACCTCCGAAAATGAAAGTCGCAAGAATGAGAATTATCGCTGTTATGGGACGGTTAAGTAGCAAATGGTTCGATCAGGTATTCAGGGTTTGATTCCCTCCACGACCTTCATGACTCAATATTGATAATATTAATAACTTCTTTTTGATATATGATTGCAAATATGGGTCAGAAATAAACCCTCTTCACACGGAAGGGGAATTTGTTAAAATTACAGTTTTACTTAATCAAGTACCGTATAACAGTCGAAAATCCGCTATGTGTACGGCTTATGCCGTAGGCTTTATCTTGTTTAATTTCATATAAATCTATACCTGAAGCCAATTGTACCTCCCACTTCAGCTCACCA
>JBBDRW010000089.1:0-1120 GCA_040905265.1 Balneolaceae bacterium
AACCTGGATACCGAGACAATTTCGTTTAATGTACAGGATGTCGTGAATAATCCGGAGTCGTATGATGTGCCCTTGCGCAGAGAGGATGTGGTTCGTATTTCCTCTATATTTGACATGCGGGAAGAATATACAGTGCGGGTCAGCGGCGCGGTAAACCGCCCGTCTACCTTTGATTTTCGCAATAAGATGACTCTTGAGGATGCAATTTTCCGGGCGGATGGATTCCGGGACCGGGCCGCCGCTTATCGGGTGGAAGTCGCCCGCCGGGTAACCGGTAGTGATGAGCGTATGAAGGTCAATGAGATTGCGGAAGTCTACAGATTTGAAGTTGATGAGAATCTCGGTTTCAAAGCGGAAGATTCTAAATTTGAACTTATGCCTTTTGATCAAATCTATGTCAGAACCAAGCCCAATTACCAGGTTCAACAGACAGTAACTATCACCGGTGAAGTTCAGTTTCCCGGTGAATATGTACTCTCGAACCGGGCTGCTCGTCTCTCGGATTTGATTGAATGGGCCGGGGGTTTGTCGGATTATGCCTATCCAGAGGGAGCTTCACTTCAGCGTGTTCTTGAAATCACCGAGTCGGAACGCCGTGATATTCTCAACGGTGAAGATGGGGATGGGGATCAACAAGAACAACAAGAACAGCAAGTACAACGGACAATAACCCGGGTGGATACTCTCACAACTTCCGTTGGAATTCGTCTGGCAGACGCCCTTGGCAGCCCGGCTTCTCCCATTGACTTGATCCTGGAAGCCGGCGATGAGCTTCATATTCCGAAAGAACTACAGACGGTCCGGATCCAGGGAGAGGTACTCTCTCCTACAAGTGTTCGATACCGGGATAACCGGTCGTTTCGGGATTATATCGATGCTGCCGGTGGAGTCACGGAAGATGCCCAGCGCCGCCGTGCCTACATTGTCTATGCCAATGGCGAGGTAGACCGGACGAGAAAGTTTCTCTTTTTCAGAAATAATCCGCATGTAGAACCCGGGGCGACAATCATTGTACCGCGGGCTCCTGACCAGCGTGAGATGACACCCCAGGAGAGAATTAGCCTGGCTTCCAGTATTGCATCTACAGCACTGCTGTTCATCACGCTGATCGACCGGATAC
>JBBDRW010000090.1:0-20993 GCA_040905265.1 Balneolaceae bacterium
AAACCGTTCTAATCTTGATTGGCAGGGCATTCGTGCCCTGCCAATTCATATACTTCAAGGTGTCAATTATGTACCAACGAATTATTATCACTCCGATCCTGCTTCTTTTTCTCTCTTTGGGAACACTCTTCGCACAGGAAGTAACACTGGACCTTGTCACCGGTTCCGAACTGACGATTGACGGAACATCCAACATACGTGACTGGGACGCGACCACTACCACTCTTGATGCAGAGCTGATCCTGGCAGGCGCGGAGACCACACTGCAATCCCTCTCGCCTGAGCAGTTCATCAGCCTGACCCTGAGCCTGCCGGTGGAGAGCCTTGATTCCGGTACCCGTGGCCTGAACAATAACATGCACAAATATCTGAAGTCTGATGTGCAACCCAATATCCGGTTTGAACTGGGAGAGATCAGTGAGATTACCCAAACCGATAACGGTATCACCCTCACTGCAACAGGAACCGTCTTTGTAGCCGGTGAGAGCATAGAAGTCACCATGTCTGTCGATGCAGCAACGAACAGCGAGGGAGAGTGGGTCTTCTCGGGCTCGCAACCCCTGAAGATGACCGATTTTGGCATCTCTCCCCCTACAGCCGTCTTTGGAACGGTTCGTGCGGTTGACGACGTTACCATTCTCTACAATATCCGATTTCGGAAATAGAACATTTTTCCCATCATACCTATGAATCTTCCCCGCAAATGGACGATGCTTCTGATCGTAGTTTCTTTGCTCCTGCCCGGAGGCGGGGGAGATCTCATTGCACAGGTACTTTACCAGCCGGATGACGAAAGCAGACTCTGGATCGAAGGTCGCTCCAACATCAATCAGTTTCGCTGTGACGCACAAGAGTACGACGGACAGGCCCGTCTTCCGGAAGAGAACAGTGAGCAAATCTCCCCCGGCAGCCCCCCACAACAAGAGGCACCATCCCTCCGTGTAGAGATTCCCGTCCACAGTTTTGAATGTGGCAGAAGCCGAATGAACAGAGACCTGACAGATGCGCTGAAAGCGGACCGTCACCCTCTCATCACATTCGAATTAATAAAAGCTGTCGCACTCGAACCGGAGCCCGGCCTCCAGGGTAGCGGGGAACACTACCGACTGGAAGTGACCGGGACTCTGACTGTTGCCGGGGTATCCCGTAACGTTACATTCCGTGTGAACGGCACAGCGCTCAATAACGGCCGCTACCATGCGACCGGAAACAAAACCATTCTGATGACCGATTACGACGTCACACCGCCCACCGGCCTGCTCGGCCTGGTCCGCGCAGAGAATGAACTGACGGTTCATTTTGACCTCTATGCAGTGCGGCGGTAACGATGCTGTCATCGAGTCTTTCAGGCCGTCTCCGAAACCACGCATCTTCCATCTGGACGGCAGGCCAAACCACTTCCAGGGCAGATATTCCGCCAGCGCACACCTCCTCCTTATGAAAGCCCTTCCCCGGTTTTTTGTTGGATTTCATCTCCGAATCCCCCAATTTGTACTCCATAGCAAGACAGACAAACCCCCAACCCCGACTGATCTTTATCATGGCTAAAACGTTTGATCCCTCGATTGTTGACCACACTATCAGCATGTCCTCCAAAAAGAGAATTGCCCTTGTGGCCCATGACTACCGAAAAGAGGACCTCCTCGACTGGGCAGAGTACAATAAAAAGAGCCTCAAAAACCATGACCTCTACGGTACAGGAACGACCGGCGGCATGATCGCCGACAAACTGGGCCTGACCGTCCACCGGCTGATGAGCGGGCCGCTCGGCGGCGACCTCCAGATCGGCGCCATGATAGCCGAATTGAAAATCGACATTATGATCTTCTTCTGGGATCCCCTCCACGCACAACCGCATGATGTGGATGTAAAGGCCCTTCTTCGAATCGCCGTCGTCTACAACATCCCGGTTGCCTGCGACCGCTCTTCTGCCGATTTCATCATCTCCTCCGACCTGATGGAGAAGCCGTACCAACGGTTTCTGGTCGACTATGGAAAGCGCCTGAACGAACTGAAATAGTGTCTCTAAGAAAACGTCAATCTCTGCGTTGGACTCGTCCAAAAAATACTCATGTACACTTTTGTACACTGCGTTTTTTTGGCCTTCGCCCGCCTTGACCTTGACGTTTTCTTAGGACACTATGAGTTTTCTAACAGACACAAAATCAGGGGTAAACCGAAACAGGAACGCCCGGCGGCCTGCAGAGAGTTCCGGAGCCAGAATCATAACCCTGCATTCCGGACGTTTCCAACAGTGAGTGTTCACCCAAACCAACTGAAAGGCAGCGACCGTTATGCCGAACCGACTGAAAGACGAAAAGAGCCCCTACCTGCTCCAGCATGCTGAGAACCCGGTCGACTGGCACCCCTGGTCGGAGGAAGCATTCCGCATTGCGGCAACGGAGGACAAACCGGTCTTCCTCTCGGTCGGATATGCCACCTGCCACTGGTGCCATGTGATGGCCCACGAGTCATTCGAGAATGAGAAGACCGCCCGCCTGATGAACGAGGCGTTCGTAAACATCAAGGTAGATCGTGAGGAACGTCCCGACATCGACAGCACCTATATGACGGTCTGCCAACTGCTGACCGGCCACGGCGGATGGCCACTGACCGTAATCATGACCCCGGACAAGCGGCCCTTTTTCGCTGCTACCTATATTCCCAGGGAGAGCCGGTTCAACCGAACCGGGATGGTGGAGCTGATTCCAAAAATAAGGAATGCCTGGGAGAATGAACGCGGGAACGTACTTCAGTCGGCAGACCGGATTACGGCAGGATTCGCACAGACCCTGCAGATCCGGCCCGGCGATGCTCCCGGTGAAACAGTAATCCGAAAAGCGCTGGAAGAGCTCTCGGACCGTTACGACGAGAAACATGGCGGTTTCGGAGCCAGCCCCAAGTTCCCGTCGCCCCATACCCTCACCTTTCTCTTCGCCTGCTCCCGAACCCTGGAAGAGCCCGGGGCACGAACGATGAGCCTCCACACCCTCGAGAAGATGCGCCTGGGGGGAATCTGGGATCACATCGGGTTCGGGTTTCACCGGTACGCAACCGACCGGACCTGGCTTCTTCCCCATTTTGAAAAGATGCTCTACGACCAGGCAATGCTGATGCTGGCCTATACCGAAGGGTGGCGGGAGACGGGAGATCTCCTGCTTCAGGAGACCATCCATCAAATTGCCGCCTACGTTCAGGAACAGCTCACCTCTCCGGAGGGCGGGTTCTACTCGGCGGAGGATGCCGACAGTGAGGGGGAGGAGGGGAAGTTTTATCTCTGGACACTCGAAGAGATCCGGGAGCTGTTGAGCCCGGAGGATGCCGAACTCTTTGTGGATCTCTACCAGATCCGACCCGGCGGTAATTTCCGGGAGGAGGCGAGCGGAGAGCTCACAGGAGCAAATATCCCCCACCTCCGGAACCGGCCGGAGAAGGCTTTGCAGAAAGACGACAACCTGCCAGTTGATGAAACTGGCGGCCGGGCTGGCGATAAGAGCCCGGCATCGAATACATCAGGAGAGGAGTCTCACACCTCCCATTCTGAACGTCCCCCTACAGTAGATCCCGGAAAGCGGCTCAATCAAATCCGGGAAACCCTGAAAAGAGCACGCTCAAAACGGGTCAGACCCCTGCTGGATGACAAGATTCTGACAGACTGGAACGGGCTGATGATCTCTGCCCTTTCCCGCGCAGGAGCCGTTTTGGGGGAACCCTCCTTTACCGATATTGCCGAACGGGCGCGAACCTTCATTAACCACCATCTGATGGACAATTCGGGGCGCCTCCTTCACCGCTACCGTGACGGAGAGGCCGCTATTCCGGCAATGGCAAATGACTACGCCTTTCTGATTCGTGGCCTGATTGACCTCTACCAGGCCACCTTTGACACGGATGTTCTGAAGCAAGCCCTCTCCCTGAACAGCCGGTTCCTTGACTCTTTTTGGGATGCCGCTGACGGCGGCTTCTTCCTCACGAATGAAGAGTGTGAAGAGCTTCTCGGCCGCCAGAAAGAGATCTATGACGGGGCTCTCCCTTCGTCGAATTCCGTCGCTGCGATGAACTTGATTGAACTCTCCCGGCTGACAGGAGAGACCATTCTGGCGGAGAAGGCTGACCAACTCTTTCGTACTTTTTCCGCTTTTCTGAAGCAATCTCCCGGCAGCGCCGCCTATACAGCCCAGGCACTTTTGCAGGCGCACTACCCTACCAACGAAGTGGTGATTTGCGGCGACCCGGATGATACTGAAGTACACCGGATGATCCGGAAAGCCCGTCAATTGAAAGAACCGACCCTTATCCTCCTGAAAACTGAAATGAACCGCGAGTCGCTGGAGAAGCTCGCCCCCTACACAACTCCCTTTCCGGTTACCGGCAGGGCCACGGCATATCTCTGCCGGGACTTCACCTGCGACAGACCGGTCTACTCGGCAGAAGAGCTTGGTGTGCAGAGATAATGACTGTATCATGAAGCGGTAAAAACGCCTTATTTTCATTCCGGCATAATCACCTATATTGCCAGGACTGTCGGTCCGATTCAACAACATATCTGTCCAACCGTTATCCCCAAATCCATCCCCCATGAAAATCCACACTCTATACTTCGCCCTCCTCTTCACCCTCTTCACCGGCTCCCTGTTCTCAGTTACAGCACAGGATCGGGAGACCCCCTCTCCCGCTCTACTGGTGGGAGAAAAAGATGGCGCACTGCTTGCCATTGTCGACCCATATACCCTTGAAGTTGTCGCCCGTATACCGGCAAACCCGAACCCGCACGAAGTAACGACCGACGGGCAGTATGCCTATATCTCTAACTCCGGTGCAAGTGCGATTACCGTGATTGACCTTACAGCGCAAGAGCTGGTTGAGGGGATCGACCTGCAGCCGTTGAGCCCGATCCACGGACTGGAGGTAGCCGGCGGCTATCTCTATTTTGCCAATGAGAACTCCCGCACCCTCGGCCGTTACAACCTGGAGACCAGGGAAATCGACTGGGTCTTCGGGACCGGCCTGGAGCAGTCCCATATGCTTGTTGTGAATGAGGATGGGTCCAAACTCTTTACCACCAATATGGCCCCTGGAACGGCGAGCATCATCGAGCGGACCGCTAGCGGAGGCCGGGCGATCCGGACGGTCTATACCGGAAACCGGGCGGAGGGCCTCGGCCTCTCTCCGAATGGAGAGGAGTTCTGGGTCTCCAACGTCCATGATGCGACGATCACGATCATTGATGTCGATTCCTGGGAGATTACCGGGACCATCGACTTGCCGACTACGTTCTCCAACCGCCTTCGCTTCTCTCCGAACGGACAGTTCGTGATCGTAGCGGACCTGCAGGGAGATGATATCCTGATCATCGATACAGACAGCCGCACCATCGTCAAACAGATCGATGTTGGCGGCGGCTCGGAAGGGTTGATGTTCTCCCCGGATGGGTCGAGAGCGTTCATTGCCGTCAGTATGGCGAACAAGGTGGCGGCCATCGACATGGAGACGCTCACGGTAGCCGGTGAGATTCATGGCTTCAGTAACCCGGACGGCCTGGCGTGGGCGGTTGCGCCCTGAACCGGGTAAACCGGATTGCAGTAAGGTTTCTGTATTTCGGTTTTTATATTGGGATCCAGCTTCTTGACAGGATCTACTAAACCCCGAAAAGTTAACTATATCCTTTCTTAAACCCCGAAAGTTTACTATTTTCGCAAGAAAACCACCCGAAATGCCCACTTTTTTAGATTCTGTACCAGAAGTATTTGTGTCTAACAAACAGATATCAGCCCAGGTATCCAAAGCGGTGGCGGAAGGCAAACTTAAAAAGCTTGCTTCCAGGTTATACACGAAAAACCTGGTTGATGATCCAAATGTAATTGTCCGAAGACGCTGGTATGAACTGTTAAAGGAATATTATCCGGATGCCCTGATTGCTGACCGTACAGCGATTGAGAATAGCCCGGCAAATGATGGGTCGGTATTTATTATTTCATCAAAAAAGAGAAATACGAAGCTGCCCGGTTTAATCTTTAATCCACGAAAAGGCCATGGCCCGCTAAAGAGTGATCTGCCTTTTATCAATGATCTCTGGATCAGTTCCGAGCCACGGACATATCTTGAAAACATGCGGCCATCGCGTACAAGAAAAGGCTCCGTCAGCCGAACGTTATCGCAGGAAGAGATGGAAGAAAAACTGGATCAGCTTTTCCGTTTAAAGGGGGCTGATCATGTGAATCGGATCAGGGATAAAGCCAGAGAAGTTGCCAGGAAGCTGAGTATGATGGAAGAGTTTAAGAAACTGGATGATCTGATTGGCACTCTTCAAGGTACAAGAACCACAACATTAAAATCGGATGTTGCAAAAGCACGAAAAGGTGAGGAGCCTTATGATCCGGATCGGGCAGAGCTTTTTCTTACACTTTATGAAGCTCTGAAATCCACAGCTCCAGGTTCCAGATCAGCGAAAAATCTGTCTCAGCAGGAACGAATCAACCTCTCATTCTTTGAAGCCTACTTCTCCAATTTCATTGAAGGCACGGAGTTTGAGGTCAGTGAAGCCGCTGATATCGTATTTCGGAATGCGATCCCACATGACCGGCCGAATGATGCTCACGAAATACTGGGCACATTCAAGGTTGTATCAAACCATTTCGAAATGAGCCGGCTGCCAAATCATTTTGATGATTTTACAGCTTTGTTAAGAGGTCGTCATACTGAAATCATGGCGGCCAGAAAAGAAATACATCCTGGCCAATTCAAAACCAGAAGGAATGTAGCTGGCAACACCCAGTTTGTACAACCTGATCTGGTGAAAGGTACACTTCGAAAAGGTTTTGAGATCTATCGTGCATTGGAAACTTCCTTTCACAAAGCAGTATTTATGATGTTCCTTGTAAGTGAAGTACACCCTTTTACAGATGGAAATGGCCGGTTAGCACGAATCATGATGAATTCAGAGCTGGTAGCGGTTGAAGATCAGAAGATCATCATACCCATTGTGTATCGGAATAACTATCTGGCCGCTTTAAAAACCCTCACAAACGACCGGCGCTCAGCCCCGTTAATACGGACCCTCGATTTTGCTCAATCGTTTACCCAATCGATCGACTGGAGTGATTTTGAACGGGCAAAGGAACAGATGGAAGATTGTAATGCATTTCTGGATCCGACTGAAGCTGACAGGCAGGGAATCCGGCTGAGATTATATGGTTGATGGACTGAGTTTGCTTTTTAACTGAAATTACAATCTCTCCAAAAAGATGTGTAATATATATAGATGTGAACTTTCGTAACTTTCCGGGGTTGTGCCCGATAAGCGGGGTTCATCATAACAAGGGTAAACATCAATAATTTTGCATTATGGGTAACGTAGAACGGGTCACCTTCAACAACCGTATTAGTCGTGAGTTCAGTAAAACCATAAAGGAGCGTGTAGACGCTTACTTTGAAGAGAATGGCATCTCCAGACATGCGAACGCAGAGATGGTCTTGAAGACCGTTCTACTTCTCAGTCTTTATTTCGGCTCCTATGGCCTGATTATCTCGGGCACGCTTTCCCTTGGGGTCATGTGGTTCCTGACCTTCCTGATGGGGATCGGAATGGCAGGAATCGGGTTTTCCGTCTCGCATGACGCGCTTCACGGCGCTTACTCGTCCAACAAACATGTGAACCGCGCACTGGGCTTCACCTTCGACCTGCTTGGCGCCAATGGCTATATCTGGAAGATTACTCACAACATCATCCACCATACCTACACCAATATACACGGCCACGACGAGGATCTGGAAGTCGCAGAATTCATCCGGCTCTCTCCCCACTCCGAATACAAGATGATCCACAGGGTTCAGCATATCCTCGCCTTTTTCGCCTACAGCCTGGCGACCTTCTTCTGGGTCTTTATCAAAGATTACAAGAATTTCCTGAAACCCAACATCGGCCCTTACAACAATAAAAACCATCCTATCAGCGAATGGATCATCCTCTTTGTGACCAAGGGGATCTACTATACCTATATGCTGGTTCTTCCGATGCTGCTGCTCGATATCACATGGGTACAGCTTCTGATCGGCTTTACAACGTTTCACCTGACGGCCGGATTGATTTTGGGCGTGATTTTTCAACTTGCCCACGTAGTGGAAGAGACGGATCACCCCCTGCCGGATGAAGAGAACATGATTGACGAACACTGGGCGATCCATGAGATGGTCACCACCAATAATTTTGCGCGAGACAACAAGGCACTCTGCTGGTTTGTAGGGGGCCTAAATTTTCAGATCGAACATCATCTCTTCCCTAAGGTGTGCAGCGTCCACTACCCCGCTCTCAGCCCGATTGTCGAGAAAACAGCGAAAGAGTTCGGGATTCCCTACAACCAGCATGACACGTTCTTCCAGGCAGTCGCCTCGCACTACCGGACCCTGAAAAAGTTTGGAGATCCGGAGTTTCGTTATTCGGAGGCGTAACTGTAGGTTTCCCAGTACGTATCTCTGGCAACGAAACCAGGTTGAGCTACCTCTTCTCAATCGCAGAATCGATCTCGACTTGCCCGGTTAACGTCCGGTAGACAGGGCACTTGTTGGAGATCTCCAGCAGCCTCTCCACCTGCTCATCGGTCAGGTCTCCCTTCACGATAATCTCTTTCTCAATCTTGTCGATCTTCGTTTTCGGGTCGTCACAACCCTCACAATCTTCGGCATGGTCACGGTAGTGCCGAAGCTCCAGATAGACCCCTTCCACCGGCCACTCCTTGCGTTCAGCATACATCCGGAGGGTAACAGCCGTACAGGTTCCCAAGGACATCAGCAGCAGGTCATAGGGGTCCGGGCCCTGGTCTCCCCCGCCGGAACTCTCCGGTTCATCCGCTATGACTTCATGGTTTCCGGCATTCAGAACCGTCTTGTAGTTTTCATCTCCCAGATGGACGTGTACAATCTTCTTCTTCATGGAATTTATTATGTTTCAGTTTGGCATTTCTGTTGTTAGCCCGCTGAGCGATAGTGTAGTAATATTGGGCAAATAACTGGTTTCTCAGAGATACCGGTTAACAATTCCGTAACCATTACATAACAAACAGGTAACACCTCCGTCATGTTCCCCTAACAACAGTTCGGTTTCTTTCTGTCAGACTATGAAAAAGAGAAAACCGAACACCATGACGAGACGGCCGCTCGAGGTCGTCGTTCTTTCAGACATCCACCTCGGAACGGTCGGATGCCATGCAATGGAGCTGACGCAATATCTCAACTCCATACGCCCGAAACAACTGATTCTGAACGGGGATTTTATCGATATGTGGAACTTCCGGAAGTACTACTGGCCGGACTCCCATATGATAGTAATCAAAACCCTTCTCCAGATGATGACGGATGGAACCGAGATCATCTATCTCACCGGCAACCATGACGAAGTTCTCCGGAAGGTCTCCAGCCTTCAGCTCGGGCCACTGGTTGTGAAAGACAAATTGATCCTTGAGCTGAAAGGGGATGAAGTGTGGGTCTTTCACGGGGATATCTTCGACATCACGATGAGGTACAGCAAATGGATTGCTAAGATCGGCAGCCACGGATACGAACTGCTGATTCTGTTGAACCGGCTGATCAACAACGTTTCAGAAAAACTCGGCCATGGGAAACTCTCCCTCTCCAAAAAGATCAAACAGAGCGTCAAGAAAGCGATTCGTTTTATCGAGGATTTTGAAATGACCGCAATGGAACTGGCGATCGAAGAGGGGTATGAGTATGTCATCTGCGGCCACATCCACCAGCCTAAAATTCGCAAGTTCCGGAACCAGATGGGAGAGGTAACCTACATGAATTCGGGAGACTGGATCGAGAACCTGACCGCCCTGGAGTATGACGGCGAAGAGTGGTCCCTCTACCGGTACGAAGAGGATGAAATCTTCCGGAACAGAGAGTTGGAAGAGTTGCTGGAGCGGTACAACCGGCAAAAGGAGATACTCGCTGGATGAAGATTCTCTACGGAATACAGGGCACCGGCCACGGCCACATAAGCCGGGCGAGAGCGATCCTGCCGAAACTCATGGAGAAGGCTCAGGTCGATGTTCTGCTGAGCGGAACAAATTGCAAACTGGGGCTGGATTCCGGAACCATCATCCGGAAGCGGGGAATCAGTTTTGAATATGACGCCGGGGGAAGCATTTCAATCCTTGGAACCGCCCTAGGGATCGACCCGTTCCGCCTTGTCCGGGATATCCATGAACTGCCGGTTGAAGAATATGACCTTGTGGTTTCCGATTTTGAGCCCATTACAGCCTGGGCCGCATTCACATCCGGCGTTCCCTCCATCGGGATGAGCCACCAGGCGTCGTTTCTTTCCGGCCGGACGCCGCGCCCGAAAAAGATCTCTCCGGTTGCCGAGTCATTTCTAAAACGGTTTGTCCCATGCTCCCGCTCGATCGGGTTTCATTTTCAGCGCTACGACCGGTTCATTGAGCCTCCCATCATCCGGGATCAGGTACTCAGCCTCTCTCCGGAGACGGGCGGCCATATCACCGTCTATCTCCCCTCCTTTGACCATCAGACCCTCATCTCGATCCTTGAACCGATCGACGATGTTCGCTGGGAGATCTTCTCTCCCTATTGTGACAAAACCTACACTCATGGTTCTGTTTCCGTATTCCCTGTCGGAAATGAACCCTTTCTCCAAAGCCTGGAACAGTGCCTTGGAGTTCTCTCTGGCGCCGGTTTCGAGACCTGCGCCGAAAGCATGTACCTCGGCAAGAAACTGATGGTTCTGCCAATCCGGAACCAGTACGAACAGCTCTGCAATGCAGCCGCCCTGCAACAGATGGGAGTCTCCGTTCTGGAACACCCGGGCCGTCAGTCGGAATCAGCCATCCGGAACTGGCTCCGGAATAGTCCTGCTATTCTACTGCCGGAAATTGCCGATACTGACACTGTTACCAATAAAATCATCCGGTTTGCAAAAAGGAGAGAACGGAGCCGAGCAAAAATGGCCAGGGCTTCAGGTACATCGTTCACTTTGCTCTGACGTACTAATTGAACATATTGACAGATTTCGACCAAAAAGCATGTATTCGGGCGGCCTTTTTTTTTCTAAAGGTTCTACTATATTACCTCTTGTCAGTAGTTGGTCTTAGAAATAATGAACGTACCCATTCATACTTCCGATAATCCGTATCCTGGTTATCACATTGTCAAAGCCCTGACAATACCTGCGGTAGTATGCCTTGTATTTTCTGTCACCGCCTGTCAACAGGTATTCGAACCTCACCAGGTGAACGACCAATACCACTTCTCGATCTATGGTTACCTGGATGCTTCAGCAGATACACAGTGGGTACGGGTTATGCCGGTTCGGGCGGATCTTATCCTTGAGCCAGCTCCCATTGACGCAATTGTAACTCTGGAACATGTGGAAACCGGGGAATCGACCGTCATGAACGACTCCCTGGTTGCCTATGCACATGGTGTCTATGCATGGAATTTCTGGACGACAATGGATCTGGAACCGGGCGAGGCATACCGGTTAACCGCTGAAGATTCGGATGGGAATTCAAGCCTGGCAGTTGTATCATTGCCTCCCGATTTCCCCACCCCAACAGTGAATATTGAAAGATGGCGGAACCTGCCTACTGAAGCTCCTCTTCGAACAACCGTAATCATCGATAAAAGTGTTGAAACATTGGCTGATATTCAAACGGTTTTTCAGTCTCTGGATGGATCCGAAATCTATACTTTTCAATATCTTGATGATAATTATCGAACTTCATCGGGTGATATTCATATCGTCATTGAATCCCTGGAGGAATATGAAGAGCTCCTGAACTATACGACATTTCCGGTCAGTGCCAGAAATTATCTGAGTACACCTGAGATCCGACAGCAGATCTTTATTGCAGTCGGCGGCTCCGATTATCTCGATTTCTCCACAATCGATGAAAAAATTATCTCACTGCCGGAAGGAGTCTCCAATATCGAAAATGGTATCGGTTACCTGGCAGGGATTGTCAGTAAAACCATACCGTATCAGATGTGCAGGGTTGAAAACACCACTCAGATCATTACGTGTGATACGGAATCACCTCCATGGTAAACATACGTAATCGATCTGTATGTAAATGACCAGGAGTCCATCGGAATTAGATGATTACCACGAGGGGATGTCAGGTTTGAAGCCTCTCTCCCTACTCCTTCACCGAGTGGCTGAGTACTACAGTGGATGCCTGTTCTTCCCCGTCGACATAGGTGCTGGTGCGGTATGCGTAGAGCACCCCGCCTGATTCCTCCCACTCTTCATAGTGGCTCTCGACCAGAACCCGTTCGCCACTCTGAGGATCGCGCTGATTTGCCGCCAGCAGATAGGGAAGCGCCGTCTCCCGGGCCAGGTAGAGAGTAACAGGGTTTTCCAGATGGACCCGCAGCTCGACCAGCGCCATACCGTTCTTCTCGGTCTCCCCGATAAACTCTACATCGATCTCTTCGTGATGCAGCGCCAGGTTCACGTAGTGCCGGTTGTACTGCTGCATTAGTTCTCTGAACTGCTCCGGCGGCATCTGCTGCTCCTGCCCTCCCATCTTCATCACTCCGGTACCCTCTTCAATTTCAAAGATTATCTCCCCCATCATCATGGAGATCTGGTTGATGAATCGCTTCTCCGCAAAATTAACCTCTTCACTGCTTTCGAGCTGCATCTCCCCCTGGGGAGTTTGCACCCGGTTCTCACTCTCGATCAACAGGGTACCTGCATCTCCTGCCGGAAGGAGTGCCTCTGACATCCGTCTCATCCACTCCCGGCCGGCAACGGTATCTCCCGAAGCCTGCTCTTCCTCGTCAGCTCCCGGTTCCGGAATCGTGATATCCACCTCCTGCACCTCCCCGTACCGTTCAAGCTGATCCCCGATCTCCGCGCCATTTCCAACGACCAGGATCCGCAGTGCGCCCGGACGAAGATACCGCCGGGCAGCCTCCTGCACATCTTCGGCCGTAACCGCCTGGATCTCCTCCACCAGTCGGTCAAACGTATCGGCCGGCAAACCAGCATACTCGTAGGACATCGACTCATTCAGTACACTGGCGCGGCTGTCGTACTGAAACACGAGCGAGTTCAGAAACCGGTCGATCGTCTGCTGCAGTTCCTCTTCCGATACCAGTTCTGCCTGGAGCCGCTCAATCTGCACGATAATCGCATCGATCGCATCGGCCGTAGAGGCACTCTGTGTCATCACCCCGGCAGTGAACGTACCGGGATAGAAGTTCAGGTTGCCGTAGTTACCAAAAACCGAATAGGCGAGCCCCATCTGGCTCCGTACGATTCGCATCAATCGGCCCGAGAAACCGTCGCTCAAGACCCGGTTCATCACCTGGAGACTGGCGTAGTCCGGGTTATCCCGCATCCCGCCGATATGGCCGAGAAGAACATAACTCTGGTTGACGTCCCGCTTGTCGACAAAGTGTATGGAGGGTTCAAATTCATAATTGACCTCAGGCAGATCCAGCTCGATCTCCTCACCGGCCGGAATTCCTCCAAATGCCTCTTCCAGGAGCTGCTTCATCAGGCCGGGCTCAAAATCCCCGATCACCCCGATCATCATATTCTCCCCGACAAAAGATCGCGTGTGAAAATCGACCAGGTCCTGTCGGGTAATGTTGTCAATCGTCTCATACTCCGTATTTCTTCCATACACAGATTCCGGCCCGTAGATCAGGCGTCGAAATTCACGCTGTGCAATCCCGGCCTGCTCGTCGTTTCTGCGAGAGATACTGCTCCGGATCTGCGTTTTGGCCAGACTGATCCGTTCCTCCGGAAACGCTGGGTTTTGAAGCACGTCCACAAAGACCGGCAAAAGTTCTTCAATATCCTCTTTCAACACACTCAGGCTGGCGGATCCCGAGGTGAGGCCGATCCCGGTCGAGATGCTGGCCGCCCGGTTTTCGAGCAGCTCATCCAGCTCATCCGGTGGGATTGAAGTGGTTCCGCCTGTTCGCATCACTGTCCCGGTGATCGAGGCAAGGCCCGCTTTCTCATTGGGGATCAGGAAACTGCCGGTCCGGATGATCCCGTGGATGTTGATCAGCGGCAGTTCGTCATCTACCAGCAGATAGAAGGTGACCCCGTTCTCCAGCTCAAAAATCTCTACATCCGGTTTTTCAAAATTATTGAGTGGCGGGTAGTCGATCTCGTCCCACTGCTGTTGAGCTTCCAGGATCGGAATTCCTGCAAAGAGCAGGATCAGAAATGTCAGTGCCAGGTTTTTCATGATTTCTCTCCAATTCGTATTCATTGTTTTACTCCTCCTCTCGGTTTTCAGCAACATCTGTTGCCTCCCGGTTCACAATCATGCCAACGGTCCGCTGATCCTGTACAAGGTAGGTATTTGCGACCCGCTCCAGATCCTCTAAAGTAACGGCCTGCAGGTCATCCATATAGGTGAAAACCCTTCTCCAGTCTCCCTGCTGGGCACGGGTCTCGGCGAGGCTCAATGCAAGCCCCATATTCGAGTTGAGGCTCCGGACCAGGTTCGCCCTCGCATTGGTGATCGCCCGGTCGAGTTCCTCCTGTTGGATATCTCCCTCTTTCACCTTCTGAATCTCCTCGTCGATCGTCTCTTCAATCACCGACAGCTCGACCCCCATATTCGGAACTGCAAAGGTGATGAACATGCCTGGATATTTGGTGCCTGGATAGCCGTTGAACGCCTGGATTGCCAGGGCGAGCTCTTCATCCTGGACCATTCTCCGGTAGAGGCGCGACGTTCGCCCCTCGGCGATAATCGACCCGAGAAGCTGAAGTGCCGCGTAGTCCGGATGCATCTGGCCAACCGTGTGGTAGCCGGCCAGAAAATAGGGCTGGCTCTCCTCCTCAATGGTGAATCTCCGTTCTCCCCGTTGTTCCGGCTCAAGGGTCCGAACCAATGGTGCCGGATCGCCTTCAGGAATATCTCCGAAATAGGTCTCCGCAAACTCACGCATCTGTTCCGGATCGACATCACCGGCGATAGCAATGGTAAAGTTTTCGGGGGAGTAGTAGTCGTCGTAAAATCGTTCCAGATCGCGAATCGTTGTTGCCGTAATATCGGACGGCCAGCCGATAATCGGATTCCGGTAGGGGTGTGCCGAAAAAGCGACGCTCAAAAACTCCTCGATCAGGCGGCCAACCGGGTTGGAGTCGGTGCGCATCCGCCGCTCCTCCATAATCACCTCTTTCTCCTCATAGAACTCTCGAAACACCGGATTTTTGAAGCGGTCCGCTTCCAGGCTGAACCAGAGTTCTGCACGATTCTGCGGCAGGCTGTAGAAATATCCGGTCGCATCGGCGCTGGTAAATGCATTGAGGCCGGTCGCCCCCTCACCGCTCACAATCTCATCAAATTGGTTGGTAATGACATACTCCGATGCCGCATCCTTGTACTCCTCAAACCGGTTCATCAGCTCCGCCATTCTCTCTTCATCCGGATCGGCACTGTATTTCTCCCGCAGCCAGGACTGGTAGACCTCATCCATCGAGTCGATCAACTCCTGTTCCTCTTCCCAGTTGGTTGTTCCGATCTCCCGGCTCCCTTTGAAGACCATATGTTCAAATATGTGCGCTACACCGGTATTGTTGACAGGCTCGTTTACACTCCCGACATCCACGAATGTGACAAAGCTCGCCACCGGAGCTATATCTCTCTGGATAATGATAAAGTGCAATCCATTGTCGAGTGTAAACTCTGTGACTTTCTCTTCGAACGACTCCAGATTCTGCCCCCAGGCTCCCCCAACGTTCAACAGGAGAAGGATCGGGATCGACAGCAGTGTTATTAAAGCCTTCCGAAGAGAATAATGATCTCTTTTATTCATTTCTGCTCCATGATTATTATCTGTTATATCGGGTGGGAGTTCAGGTTGAATCGGTCCGGCAACCACATCCATTCTCTGATAACCGGTGTACCGAGACAAGGCCACTCTCTTCCGGCCCCGAACTCCCATCTTGATTACGTGGCAAATAATATGGCAAAAAGTTTCTAAACAAGAAACTGTGAAATGAAATTTATCAAACTCGTTGACACAACTGATAAGTCACCTCCCTCAATGCAGATAACGGGACGGCCTACCCCGATATGGGCAACAGCGTCTTTTCAGCATCGAAAAATCACCAAATTTTCCGGGCCTGAAGGGTGATTTTAAGCCAAATAATGGGTATCTATAAAGGATAGACCTTAAAAGCTTAATTAAAGACTGCTCTATGACCTGGAAGGAAGCCATACAAACGTACGCTGAAGAATCCAATATCAGCAAGCCACTCACGATTCGAATTACTGCATTAACGGAAATTATTGAACAGCTGCTATCCAGCAAAAATCAGGATTCCCTCTACAAACTGGCGGGCGAGTTACCGGTCAAAACCGCAAAGGTTTTTCAGGAGAATGGATCGGATGCCAATGCCGATCTGATCCAGCAGGTGAAACGCCTCACGCACCAGGAGATCGTAGATCTGTTGAGGATTTATACCGTTTTTTTCCACCTTGTCAACTCTCTGGAGCAGCATGAAATCATCCGGATTAACCGGGACCGGGCCAAATCAAACAAACCGGACAACCCGAGGCCGGAAAGCATCGGGGATACGGTTCATGAATTCCGGGAGAAAGGCTACAGTTTCAATGAAGTCTTCGAACTCTTTAGCAAACTCGATATTCAACCGACCATCACCGCCCACCCGACGGAAGCGCGCCGGAGAAGTATTCTGAACAAACAGGATCAGATTTCCGGCATGATCAGTATCATGGACAAGGATGACCTGACGCCGGATGAACGGGAGCAGCTCCTCCATCAGATTTTTAATGAGCTGGCACTTCTCCTCTCCACCGATGAGGTTCGGTCGGAACGGTTGACCGTTGAAGATGAGGTGGAGAATGGCCTCTTCTACTTCACCAACTCAATCTGGCAGACGATTCCCCGTCTCTATGACGATATCCGGACAGCGTTCAAAACCTATTACGATGAGGAGCGGGACACTCCCATCATTATGAAGTACCGCTCCTGGATCGGGAGCGACCGGGATGGAAATCCGAACGTGACCAGTGAGATCACCTGGAATACCCTGATTGAACAGCGGCGTGTGGTTCTCGACCTCTACGTGCAGGAGCTGGACGAGCTTAGACAGTATCTGAGTGTCTCCCAGAACCTGGTTTCGATCCCCAAAGAGCTGATTAACTCAATCAAAAAGGATGAGAAAGAGGCGCCACTCTCCGACCGTTTCAAGCGGCGCTATCAGAACGAGCCGTTCCGCCGCAAAATTACCCATATCATGCACCGCCTGAGAAAGCTGATCGCTGATACGAAGGGGGACCCGCAGCAGATTCTGGCCAGTGCCGACGAATACCGCGCCAGCGATTTTATCAACGACCTGGAGCTGATTCGGGACTCCCTGAGGCAGTGCCGTCTTGAAGATGTTGCGATGTTCGGACGGTTTCACAACCTGCTGATCCGTGCCAAAACGTTCGGCTTCCACCTGGCAGCACTCGATATCCGTCAGCATAGCGAGCTCCACGCCAAGGCAGTTGAAGAGCTTCTGAAGCTGGCTGGAGTGAACAAGAAGTACACCGAACTGAATGAAGAGGAGAAGATCGAACTTTTGGTCAGGGAGTTGAACAACCCCCGCCCGCTGCTTCCGATCAACGCTAAGATTTCGGATGACACAGACCGTGTCCTGAGTGTCTTCCTGCTGTTGAATCAGGTTATCAAACTCGATGAAAATGCCTTCGGCGAGTATATCATCAGCATGACACATGGAGTCAGTGACATGCTTGAAGTGATGATTTTGAGCAAGGAAGCCGGGCTCTGGAACATCACCGGGGAGAAAGTGGAGAGCCATATCGACCTGGTTCCGCTCTTCGAGACGATCGAGGACCTTGACAAAAGCGCCGACATCATGACCCGGATTCTGGATCATGACCTTTATCAAAAGCATCTGAATGCCCGCGAACAGTTCCAGGAGATCATGCTCGGTTATTCCGACAGCAATAAAGATGGCGGCTATCTGATGGCCAACTGGGCACTGCAGAAGGCTCAGGAGGAACTGGGCGTTGTACTCGAAAAGTACAACATCGACTTCCGGCTCTTTCACGGTCGGGGAGGAACCGTCGGCCGGGGGGGCGGGCGTTCGAACAAAGCGATTCTGGGACTCCCCCCCATCAGCAATAACGGGCGGATCCGGTTTACCGAGCAGGGTGAGATCATCTCATTCCGCTACTCCCTGCCGAGTATTACCCACCGCCACCTCGAACAGGTTGTATCCGCTGTTGCAAAGGTAACGGCAGCCGGCCATGACGAAGAGCGGGACGCGGCTGATTTCAAGGAGTTCTTCTCCTCCATGGACAGCCTTTCCAAACTCTCCATGAAGACCTACCGCGACCTGATTGACCACCCCGATTTCTGGAACTGGTACAAAGAGGTGACACCGGTTGAGCATATCGGAAACCTGCCGATCGCTTCCCGCCCGGTCTCCAGGGGAGGCTCGCAATCTCTCGAATTTGACAACCTGCGGGCAATTCCATGGGTCTTCGCCTGGACCCAGGTACGATACAACGTGCCGGGATGGTACGGCATCGGAACCTCCCTGAGCAACTTTCTGGAGAGCAACCCGGACGGGCTGAAAACCTTTCAGAAGTGGTACAGTGAACGGACCTTCTTCCGCTCCATTCTCGACAACGCACAGCGCGAAATGGCACGAACCCACCTGCTCACCTCCGACCTCTATGCAAAGCGGAAATCGGGCGGGTTTCATGAGACACTGACCTCAGAATTTGATAAAACCAGGGAGATGATCCTGAAAATCACCGACCAGAAGGAGATCCTCGACTTCCGGAAGGTCATTCAGGACTCGATCAACTTCCGGAACCTCTTTACCTACCCGCTGAATGTTCTGCAGGTGGAACTGCTGAACCGCTGGCACGATGCCAATACACCGGAGGAGAAGGAAGAGATGAGACACGCACTTTTCCTGAGCATCAACAGTGTAGCGGCGGCCATGCAGAGTACGGGGTAGGTGACAGGTGACAGGTGACAGGGACAGTTCTCAATCCGGAAGAACTGTCATCTATTCCCTCTCACCTATCCCTCCTGACTCCAAAATCTTAATTCTAATACGAACGAACTCCATGAACAATCTCCGTTTGGGCTTTATCGGCTCCGGCTTTATTGCAAAATTCCTGGCCGTTGCCATGAAACAGGTACGGCACTGTGAATTAACCGGTATCTATAAACGGGGCGGAGCAAAAGAACTCGCGGCCTTTTCCAGAGAGAATGAGCTCGGAGACCCCGGTATCTACAGCTCCATCGAGGAGCTCTGTAACCACTGTGACGCCGTAGCCATCTTCTCTCCAAACTATACGCGTCTTGAAACCGTCGAAGAGATTGCCCATGCCGTATCGAAGGGAGCTGCCCTGAAAGGGGTGATCTGTGAAAAACCTCTCGGCCAGACGGTTGCCGATGCGAGACAGATGGTTCAGGTAGTCCGGGATGCCGGGTTGAAGACTGCCTATTTTGAGAATCAGCTCCATATGAGTGTCATCAACAACGCACTTGACCAGCTCCGACCCCAGATGGAATCGATGGGGCCTATTACGCTCGCAAGGAGTACCGAAGAACATGCGGGACCGCACAACAGCTGGTTCTGGGACCCCGTACGCCAGGGCGGCGGAGTTCTATCCGATATGGGTTGTCACAGTATTGCCGCCTGTCGCCATATCCTCACCCCATACGACAAGCCGGCTGACTTTCTCCAGCCGGTTGCCGTACAAGCGGACACCTCACTGCTTAAATGGGGACAGCCTGTCTATCGGGAGAAGCTGAAGGAGAAATTCGGCGTCGACTACGCAAAAACACCGGCGGAAGATTTTACAACCGGGATCATTACCTACCGGAATCCGGAGACCGGCCAGCTCGTCAAGGGCCAGTTTACCAACTCCTGGATGTATGACAAACAGGGGATGCTGCTCTCGATGGAGGGGATGGGGCCAGGATACGCTATGGAGGTAAATACCCTCATCTCACCGCTTCAGATCTTTATCGGGGATGAAGCCGCAAGTGCTGCGGCTGATGTTGAAACGGCACTTGAAAAGTCAACCGCCTCCCGCGGGTTACTGGCTGTGCAGCCCAATGAAGCTGATCTCTATGGCTACGTCGCGGAGTTGAGAGATGCCGTGGATGCTTTCCGTGAGGAGAGAGATGCCCTCTACGACTGGGAGTATGGTGTTGAGGTCACCTGGTTGGTGCAGGCTGCCTATATGGCTGCCGAAAAAGGAGTTACCCTCGATCTGACGGACCGGAAGGTCAAGGAAGAACTGGAGAGCTACCGCTCCCTGATTGCACAGGGGAAAGGGAAAGAGCTCTTGCTGGGGTAGAGGTCAGGACTGCCTTCGAAGATAACCGATTCCCAATACCATCAGGAACCCGGCCCCTATACCGAACAACCCGCTCCGAAATTCATAGTCATCACTCCTCACCGGCCTGTCGAACCCGGGTAGAAACGGGGTAGAACCGACCAACTTGCGGGACACCCGCTCAACCGTTACCCGGGTGGGTATATCCGCATTCTCACCAGGGTCTTCCGCAAACCGCCTGTACTCCGGACGGTTCCTGTCAGGCGGATTCTGAAGTAACTCCCGGACAAGCGGGTCCTCGCGGCCAAGCACCTCTGTACTGCGTACATACTCGCGGTACTCCCGTTCCTGATAGGGCCAGATGACATAGAGAGAGCCGATCAGAAAACCGATGAGCACCATCATTGTTACAGCCGGCCGGGAATTGAGAAGCCAGGTAAGGATTCGTGAAAAGAGAACCAGCCCGATTCCTCCGCCTAAAAAGAGTGGCAATAGTGAAGCCAGAGCCGGGATTGTTTCATTTCCGAGCAGCGAGAACTGGTGAAGTACGTAGTCATATTTTCCAAGGATCAGAAGCAGATAGGAGCCTGAGATACCGGGAAGTATCATAGCGCAAAAAGCTATCATCCCGCTTCCAAATACGTATAGAAAACTCTCCGGGGT
>JBBDRW010000090.1:21003-36651 GCA_040905265.1 Balneolaceae bacterium
CGGCCGGTACCAGAGTTACAACCCAGAATCCGGTAGCGATCCCCAAAAAGAGCCCGGTAATGCTTTTCCGGTTTCGTCCGGACGGTTCAACCTCTTTAAGCAGTAACAGGATGGAACCGGCAATCAGGCCAAAGAAGAGTCCGTAAATCAGTTCGGGCTCCGTGTGCATATAGACCTGAAGCGGCACCGCTTTCGTAAAGAAAAGGACTGCACTGAAGATTCCCGTCAGCAGCAGGAGCAGAAATTTCCAGTGAAAAGCTTGAAACAGGCGTCCGGGATTGAACGTGAGCAGAGATCGAACCATTTCGCCGTCTACACTTTTGACGGCATAGATCACTCGGTCATAGATACCGGTGATCAGAGCCATCGTACCTCCGCTGACTCCCGGCACGACATCTGCCGCACCCATCAGGAATCCCTTCAGGATCAGCCAGGGGGCTTCGTTCCATCGGGTGCGATCCCGGGAAGGCCCCCGTTCCGGCGGTCGGTCATTTTCACTGCTCACATGTTCAGGTTTTCTTGCAATTGTCCTGACAGAACTCTCACTGCGGATTCATAGAAGGCTATGAAAAAATCCTGGATCTGCAAAGCCTTCTCTTGCTGTCACGGCTCCAGGAGCTCCGTAATCCGGCGTTCAACATCCTGCAGATGGGCCCGGGTTGCCCGGTCGCTGCTTCCTGCACTCTGAACTTCACTCCGTAACAGTTCAAGCTGCTCCCTGGCAAGGGAACGGATGTCAGACTGGCTCACATTCACAGAGGTCTGCCCGAAAAAGGCCGGGGGTGAACTCTCGTCATCCATCAGGAATGTAAGACGTTCAACGTATGCACGCTGCAGGTTTCTGCGATGAACGGGAATAGAGCTGTTTCCACTTAATTCACTCCAGATTGTATTGCGGACATCGTCCATAAAGACAAACGGGTCATAGTTTCCACCTGTCCTGCGCTCATATTCGATCAGACGGGCTATCCTCGAAGGATCGACCAGGCTGTTGAGGATGGAGACCTGACGCGCCCGGATATTCTCTACGAATTCCGCCTGATTCACACGGCTCAGAATATCGTTGTGAAACATCCAGTCCGGTGTGGCGAAGGCGTACTCTCCAAGAAAATCGACGGCCCTTCTCTGATCTTCAACCGGAACCGGCCGGTAGACAGCCCCCTCCTGGTCAAACGTTTTGTGATCTTCATAGACGCCGCCCACATTGGAGACCGCGTGTCCCATATAGCGGGACCACTGCGTAAGTATCTCTCCGTAAATCTCACTGAGGTGGCTGTAATCCTCTCGCTCTTCCCTGATCCAGTCGATCAGGTTCTCTGTGATCACCTTCAGATTTGCGACCCCATACTCGCCCGCCAGGACGGCGTCGTCTCCAAGATCTTCATTCTGAGAGCGGGGATCGATCCGGCTGCCGGTCTGGGCGCCATAGAAAAAGCGCGGATCGTCTGCACGTTCGACCACCCATTCATGAAGAATTTCACGCTGTTCGTCAACCGGAGTATCGCCGAACCAGCTATATCCCCACTTGACGGACCAGTCGTCATACTCCCCGACTTTCGGGTAGAAGTTGGTAACTCCATCTCCCGGTTGGGCAATGTAGTTAAACCGGGCGTAATCCATAATGGAGGGCGCTGTTCCATGTTCGCTGGTAAAGGTAGGGGAACGGAGGGAGTCGACCGGATAGGCGTAACTGGAACCCCAGTTGTGCGGCAACCCGAGAGTATGTCCCACTTCATGGGCCGACACAAACCGAATCAACTGCCCCATCACTTCATCATCAAATTGTGTAGTGCGTGACTCCGGGTTCACAGCAGCCGTCTGAACAAAAAACCAGTTGCGCAGAAGCTGCATCACGTTGTGGTACCACCCGATACTCGAGGTGATAATCTCGCCGGAACGGGGATCATTCACATGAGGGCCATACGCATTCTGTATCGGTGATGCGAAGTAGCGAATCATGGAGTATCGTACATCTTCCGGGCTGAAATCAGGATCCTCTTCTGGTGTCGGCGGTTCTTTTCCCATAATTGCATTCTTGAAACCGGCTTCCTCAAAAGCAGACTGCCAGTCATTTACACCCATGATCAACCACTCTCTCCACTTTTTTGGTGTAGCCGGATCAACGTAGAAGATAATCGGTTCTTTCGGCTCCACCAGTTCACCCCTCCGGTAGGCTTCCGGGTCTTTTGGCTCCAGCCGCCAGCGAGTAATATTCCGAACCTGTGCGGCCCGGTGCTCATCGGATCCGTAGTCGGTTTGCGAAACACTGAAGTAACCGACACGTTCGTCATACCGCCTCGGCTCCATCGGAGTTTCAGGGAGGAGTATCATACTGTGGTTGATCTCCAGGGATATCGCGTTGGCGGTAGAATTGGATGGGGGGTTGCCCGCTTCGTAGGTGACGATGTGTCTCGCTTCAATATTTTCAGGATAACTTCTGATATGTTCGATAAAAGTTCGGCTCCCGTCAAGAGTACGTACCTGATATTGGGTTCGCTGGCCGGACCGCAAGCCGAATGCCGGCACATCTGTTTTAAACAGATCCGTTATCTCAATGGTCACAGAACTGCTGTCTTCGTTAAAAGCTTCGATATCAAATGTTTTAATGATCGGCTCAAAATTGGAATTCCGGACTGCCTCATATACCGGCAGGGTGTCGCTTGCCGTATTGTTGTAGGAGACTTGTCGAAGCAGCACCTGATCCTCTCTACGCTCCCATCGAAGTACCTGATTGTTCAACCGCTCTCCACCATATCCGATGCCGTCGGCTGTTCGTGCAATACGCGATACAATCAGCAGTTCTCTGCTGAGAAGCGAGTCCGGGATTTCATAATAGTAGCTTTCTTCATCCTTATAGACGGTAAAAAGCCCTTCGTCCTTTTGTACCTCTTCATCAAAGAGTTCGGAGAGCTGAGTGATCTCCTCTTCGGAAGATTCGGCTTCAGTCTCCGGATCTTCCGGCATATCCGGCTCGGCAGATTGGCCAAAAATTGCACATCCGCTGAGCAGAAAAACAGTTAGTAGCAGAAGTAGGGTGTGTTGAGCATGTCTGTAACGTAACATAACAGGTTTGGTTTGATTAATGAGTCGTCAGATGGCCTAAGCGGTCATGGCCCGAAAAAATAGCTGGTCAGGAGATTCGTTCCAGCCAGGCGCGGAGCCGGTCGAGTCCCGGTTTTCCGGGAGAACCAAGCTGGGTGTACTCCCGCAACCGTTCTACGGGGTTACCCGCTTCCGGTTTCGTTTTCCCCTCTTTTACATGCCTGTATGCATCCCGAAAACTCCACCCCTTTTCTGATACAAGCTTGTTGGCCGCCTCGGCTGCATATAATTCGGAGGAGCAGGCAGCCTCCAGGGCTTCCCGGTTAAAACGGAGGTTATGAAGCAGCCTTTCCGATGCTTCAAGCAGTTCTAGCGCCAGCCTGATCGCACCGATGACAGGCTCTTTGGTGAGCTGCAGGTCACGGTGATAGCCGGCTCCGAGATTTCGTATGATTCCGGAAAGGGTCGCCGCATACCCATCCATCAGCGCATGTTTGCCCCGGATCAGTTCTGCCAGGTCTGGATTTTTCTTCTGCGGCATGATCGATGAACCTGTGCAGACCACGTCACCCAGTTCAAAAAACCGATAGGCTTCACTGCTGAACTGGATGATATCTCCCGCCATCCGGTTTAGCACCAGCGTAATGCCGGAAAGGTATTGGACCAGTTGCAGCTCTACCCAGCCGCGGCTCAGCTGCGCACTCGTTGCACAGATCAGCGGGCCTTCAAAGCCCAGATTGCCGGCACTCCGGTCACGATCCAGTGAAAGAGTGGTTCCGAAACCGGCAGCCGTTCCCAGGGGGCTTTTGCGGATCAGCCCCCGGATCCCCGAAGAGGCCTCCAGTTGCATGATAAGCAGCTCGGCATACCCGCCCGTCCATTGCCCGACTGAAGAGAGCATGGCACGACGTGTGTGTGTAAAGCCGGGCATCGGCAGGCTGGCATGTGCCTCTCCGGCCGACAGAAGTTTTTCAGCACAAGAGCGTACTCGTGCAAGCACCTGGTTCAGCTTCTCATCTTCATAGAGACGTACTGCTGTCAGGACCTGATCATTCCGCGATCGTCCTGTATGAATCTTTTTCCCAAGCCCCCCCAACTTCTCGGTAAGCCAGAGCTCTATTGCCGTATGACCATCTTCATGCTCCCGAAGAATCGGGAACTCTCCTCTTTTCCAGAGGGCATGAATCTCATTGAGGCCGGCCAGCAGGTTTTCATACTCATCGGTCGTAAGAATCCCTGCATCGCGAAGGCTCCTTGCATGAACGCCGGATGCTTTCAGGTCAAAGGGAAGAATCTCCTGATCCAGGAGATAGTCGTTTCCAACTGTAAACGCCTCAACGAACTCTTCATCTTCTCTTCCAGTTCCATCCGGAAGATTCCCGTCCCGGTTTTGATCTCCGGCACTCCACAGTTTGGACATGTCGTTACCCCTTTTTTACCTGCTGTTTCAACTGATAGGCCGTTTTTTGTGGCAGATTCCAGAGCTCAATAAATCCGGAAGATGCATTCTGGTTAAAATCTGCCGACTTGTTAAATGTAGCCAGATTCTCGTCGAAGAGGGACCAGGGAGAGGTGAGTGCCACCACTTCACAGTTCCCTTTGTAGAGCCGGACGGTTACTTCGCCGGTCACCTTGCTGTTCTGTTCATTCACATATGCACGGATATTGTCCATAACCGGCTCAAAATATTTCGCGCCATAACAGAGATAGGCCCATTTCTGATCCAGTATGGTTTTTAATTCATTCTCCTCCCGTGTCGATACCAGCTGCTCCAGGTCTTTGTGTGCACTGATCAGAATGTGAGCAGCGGGATTCTCATATATTCCTCTCACCTTGAGGCCGACGACCCTGTCCTCAATCAGGTGAAAGTAACCGACTCCGTGCTCTCCGCCGATCGAATTCAGTTTCATGATCAGACTGTCCGGGCTCATCGACTCTCCATCCAGCGAGACGGGACGCCCTTTCTCAAACCCGATCCTGACCAACTGCTCTCGGTCGGGTGCCTGCTGTGGCGTATTGCACCACTTGAGAATCCGTTCGATCGGTGGAATCTCTGCCGGATTTTCGATTTCTCCACCTTCTCCGGTATTGGACCACATATTCTCGTCGTAGGAATAAGGGAGTTTTTTGGTCTGTTCCACCTGAATGCCGTGTTCCTCAGCATACGCAATCTCTTCTTCCCGGCCCATACCCCATTCACGGACCGGTGCAATGGTCTTGAGCTTAGGGTTTAATGTTGTTATATAGCTCTCAAACCGGACCTGATCATTCCCCTTTCCTGTACATCCGTGCGCTATCACCTGGCAACTGTGGGTATTCGCTACCTCGACAGCAATTTTTGAGATCATGACCCGGCCGAGCGGACACCCCAGAGCGTACCCTCCCTGATAATCGGCATTCACTTTGACCGCTTCGATGCAGAGTTCGGCAAAATCTGCTTTTGCATCGACGACGATAGCATCTTTTGCTCCGAGTTTGATCGCTTTTTTCTTGATCGCATCGAGATTGTCAGCCGTCTGGCCGATATCGATTGTGAGGGCAATCACATCACAGTCATACTCCTCCTGAATCCATTTTAGCATGACACTTGTATCGAGCCCTCCAGAGTAGAGCAGCAGGCAGGTATCGAAGCTGCCGCGTTCCGCCTCATGAGAAGCCACTTTCTTATATCCGGTTGTCTGTTCCATAAATCAATCTAGGCGTTTTGTGTGTTAATATATAAGATTCATACCGAATTCTGTAAAGAGCCCGGAGGTCCGGCCGTAACCGGTTCAACTGCCAATCAGGGTAGCAAAAATTCCTTTGGAGACGACCATCCGGTTCCTCGCCTGGCGGTAGATCCAGGAGTTGGGGTGGTCGATCACCTCTTCGGTCACTTCAATCCCCCTGTGTGCCGGGAGGCAGTGCATAAATGCGGCATCCGGGTTCGCTTTGGAGTAGAGGTTACCGTTCACCTGGTAACGCTCGAAATGTTTCAGCTTCTGCTCCATCAACTCCTCCTCTCCCATTGAAACAAATGTATCCGTATAAAGAATATCGGAATTCTCAACTACACGCTCCGGATCTGACGAGTGATGAAAACTACCACCATACCGGGACGCAAGCGAAGAAAAATGTTCAAGCTGCTCGCGGTCCCAGTAGTAAGAGTCCGGGCCCGTAAACCGGGCGTTGTGGCCGAATTTCAGAAGAATCTCAATCAGTGACCAGGCGACGTTATTCGCATCTCCAACAAAGGTGACCGTCACCTTCTGATCCTTTCCGAACGCCTCCTGAATGGTATGAAGGTCTGCCATCGCCTGCATTGGGTGGTGGTGGTCACAGAGAGCATTGATAATCGGGATATCACCCAAAGCTGCCATCTGTTGCAGGGTTTCATGACGGAAAACCCTGGCAAATACAGCATCACACCATTGCGAGACATTCTTCATTGTATCGGTCATCGACTCACGGCAGCCAAATACAGGATCGACACCGGAGCCGAACAGAACGTCTGCTTCCACATGAATGACACGTCCGCCGAGGTGGTTGACGGCAACTTCCGTACCGACCTTGGTCCGTAAAGAGGGTTTTTCAAAGGCAAATAGCACATTCCGAAGTGAGAGAACCTGCCTGGGATCTTTCTCCAGTTCTGAACTCAAATTGAGCATCTCCTGAAGTTCGTCCGGTTCGAAGTCACCGATCGTCAGAAAATGATTCTGTTCTGAAGTCATAAAAGATTTTGGTTACGTCAAAAAAAAGCCCGCTCAAAATATGAATTCGAGCGGGCGTGTAAATGAGAAGTCCTTGAGAACCACACACTTTTGTCACACGCCCATAAGGCGGCGACGGCGGATAATGGCAGATATCATACTATCTCTGTTCAACGTTTTCATCGGGCTTAAACTGCAATAATTCCGTTTTAAATGCAACACTGGTGTCTATAGACCCTGATCGTACATAGCCAAGCCTCAAACTTTTGCCGTATCGTACGATTGACATGACACTCAGCCTTTCGCCGGGTCTACTCCTCTTCCGCTACATAGATTGTAATTTTTTTGGACATCACAGGGTTGGCATGGGGGATATGCGCATAGTCACCCAATACAAGCTGCAGTGTATGTTCTCCGGGAGAGAGTGTAAGGACCGTTTCGGTCTGGCCCAAACCGTAATGAATAAGATTCTCAGATGCAGGGAGCGGGAGCGAGAAGTCAGGCATTTCATCCACATCGATCAACAGATGGTGATGCCCGGTATTCTCAATATCATGGCCTGCAGGAGCGATACCCATTCCCGTTAGCCCGAATTGGACTTTAAAAGTTGATGGTACCGTTTCGCCATGAGCAGGTGAGATAAAATAGGCTTTCGCGTCTTCCGGCGCATCGGTTGACTGTGCATTCAGAACCAACGGCACGAAAAGCGTGATGAATAATAAAGAGAAATATTTTTTGAAATAGCTCATAAAGTAAAAAAGTCAGTTATAATTCTATCGATTAAATATCGGATTTACGGCCTGTAGCCATTCCGGCTACCCTGGTAACACGACGCGACCGCAAGCCGAGGATCTTCAGCCGTCTCTGTTTGATTCAGCTTGGAAAAATAACAAAAACTGCCGGGAAAATCCTGAAAAATCTTCTTCGACAGAATCTGCATACAGAGCCAGATACACTCCATACATCAGATTCTTCGACAGTGCTACCCCTCCTCACCATCCTGCTTCCAGGAGCGCATCCGATCCCGGATCACCTGACCAAGCCGACTCACTGAAACTCGTTCCTGTTTCATATCATCCCTGTAACGGATCGTAACTGTTTGATCTTCCAGGCCATCAAAATCTGTCGTCACACAGAACGGGGTTCCGGCTTCGTCCTGGCGGCGGTACCGTTTCCCGATTGATCCTGATTCATCATACAGAACCGTCACATCTTCCCGCAGCTCCTTTTCAACCTTTCTGGCAAGTTCCTGAAGTTCCGGTTTCTTGACCAAAGGAAAGATCCCCACCTTGGTCGGCGCCAGCCGGGGGTGGATCTTCAATACAGTGCGGTTGTCTCCATCCACTTCTTCTTCACGATAGGCGTCACAGAGTACCATAAGGGTTGTGCGATCAAGGCCAACGGAGGTCTCAACGACAAATGGTACGTATCGCTCCTGACTTTTCTGGTCAAAGTACTCCAGTTTCTTTCCGGAGTACTCCTGATGCCGGGAGAGATCAAAATCGGTACGGTTATGAATTCCCTCAACCTCCTGCCAGCCGATCGGGAAGTGGTAGTGAATATCCGAAGCTGCACGTGCATAGTGAGCCAGTTTATCCTCCGGATGTGGCTGAAACCTCAGGTATCTCTTTCGGATTCCAATCGAGCGGTGCCAGGCCATCCGTCGTTTCAGCCACTCTTCGTACCACTCCCCATCCGTTCCGGGAGTCACGAAATACTGCATCTCCATCTGTTCAAATTCTCGCATTCGAAAAACAAACTGACGGGCGACCACTTCATTCCGGAATGCCTTCCCGACCTGTGCAATACCGAAAGGAATCTGTTGTCGGGACGTATCCATCACATTCTTGTAATTCACGAATATCCCCTGGGCTGTCTCCGGCCTGAGATATACTCCATCCCCATCCTCTCCACTTGAAGTTGCACCAAACTGGGTCTTGAACATCAGGTTGAATTGTCGAACCTCGGTCCAGTCGAATGCCCCGGACTCCGGAGCACGAATTTCGTTCTCCATGATGATATCATAGAGGTCTTCACAAAGGCCAGTCCCGGATCCTGCCCTGTCCAGTTTCTCCTGAAGCCGGGCCGCCTCTTCCTTTTTCCCGTCCGAAGCAAGCTTTGCGATATAGAGTTCAATCACAAGATCCGCCCTGTATCTCTTTTTGGACTGTTTGTCATCGATCATCGGATCGTTAAAGCCTTCAACATGACCACTCGCCTCCCAAACTTTCGGATGCATAAAGATCGAAGCGTCAATCCCGACGATGTTATCATGTTTCTGTGTCATCTCTGTCCACCACGCTTCACGAATATTCCGCTTCAGCTCTGCACCCAGAGGCCCGTAATCATACACAGCACCGAGCCCGCCGTATATTTCAGACGATTGGAAAATAAACCCTCTTGATTTCGCGAGAGATACGATCTTGTCGAGTTGTTGCAGATGTTCTACCGGCATGCCTGTTTCTTGTAAATTTGATTCGGATTCGAAAGTTGGAACTCCGGCCCCAAAAAAACTGAATTCTTTCGCGGAGACGGCTCTGTTTGAAAGGTGGAAGATAGGAAAAAATGACCTTTTGCGAATGATTTGTCCAGATTATTCCATATTTTTACAGGCTATGCATCGCCGCTTTACTATCAGCGGCGGCGCGAATCTGCCTCAGCCGCCTGACCGGTTTTGACTTTCGGAGCCCGGCTTATGTCGAATGGCACGTTTTATTCCCGGCCGGCAGAGCCCGCCGGATCTGGAAACAGGCCGGCTGATTGCACTACCGCAGAAGATGCGACGGAAGTCCGACTGACTCCCAGAATAAACGAACAATACGGATTTACAGAATTGATGACGATGATGAAGAGTTTTAATGTAGGAATTCTCGGGGCGACAGGAGCTGTCGGCCAAAAATTTATACGGTTGCTGGAAGATCACCCATGGTTTACCATTCATTCCCTCGGGGCTTCTTCCCGATCTGCAGGAAAGCCGTATCACGTGGCAGCTCAATGGATAGAGACAGTCCCTCTGCCGGAGTCTGTCCGAAATATGCCTGTACTCCCCTGTGAACCAAATGAATTTGACGGGATCGACTTCGTCTTCTCCGGTCTTGACTCCTCGGTCGCCGAAGAGATTGAATCCTCCTTTGCCAAAGCGGGTATTCCGGTAATCTCAAATGCAAAAAATTACCGGACGCACCAGCAGGTACCGCTTCTTGTCCCCGAAGTGAACCCGGATCATATTGAACTGATCCGGCACCAGAGTTTTCATGCAGAGGGGAAGGGGTGGATCGTTACCAATCCGAATTGTGTGGTTGTTCCACTCGCAATGTCACTCAAACCGCTGTCTGATGCATACGGCATCGAGTCCGTAATGGTCACATCCATGCAGGCGATCTCCGGTGCCGGATATCCCGGTGTTCCCAGCCTCGATATTATGGGAAACGTCATCCCCTATATCGGGGGAGAAGAGTCCAAGATCGAGACGGAACCTTTGAAGATCCTCGGGACCCTGAACCGGGATCGGATTGACCATCTTGAATTCCCTGTACAGGCAACAGCAACAAGAGTTCCTGTCCGGAATGGCCACCTGCTCTCTGTCACTGTCGGACTGAAGGAGAAACCCTCTTCGGAATCCGAATGGAGAAGTTGTCTGGCGGACTGGAAAAGCCCTCTTGGCGGCCTTGGCCTCCCGACTGCACCTGAAAAACCCCTCTTTCTCTATGAAGATGGACCCTACCCGCAACCACTGCTGCAGGCTGACGAGGAGAGAGGAATGAGAACGGCAATCGGCCGGATACGGCCTTCGAATGTACTTGATATCTCATATGTCGCGATGGCACATAACACTGTTCGCGGTGCGGCCGGCGGTGCCATTCTGAATGCAGAGCTCCTTGCAGCAAAAGGGTTTCTGAACTGAGCCGGCCGTTTCCCGTTTTATATTTCCAGACCATCAGGCTGAATTTCGGCCAGAAACCAGACTCTTCTCACTTCTGACGAATCGATCAGTAACGGACTGTCCGTAACAATTCGAGTGGCTCTGTTTTGAAGGAGGCATTGAAATCTTTTCACATATCCGATTTTTTTTGAAAGGATCCTCGTCTGCAGAGATCATACAACCAGAGCACACAGAGATAGATACATTTCCAATGTCCTTCAAGGGGTGTTGTGGCTGACCCTGCAACACCCCTCTCTTGTGCTCTCAACCGTTTTATATTGGGATTATCGAAGAGATTCTCCCTTTAGACTTCCAGAAAAACTGGCTGAGAGCCTTCTGGCCGGATATCGGGAAGCAGGAATGGCGGGGTGGCTACAGGCAATACCGCCGGGCCAAATAATCAGGAGAGAATTTACAAGGAACACCCGATCAATCTGTATCCGATGGAAACCATTCAGAACTTGTACATTCAGGTACAACCCCTGCAAATCGTATGTCTGAAACCGGAGCCGCAACTTCAGTCCACATTCCTCTCGCTACTCCTCTGGCTTATTACAAGTTTCTTCTCCTCTCCTGAGCAGTGGTCTGTATATGAACCGTTCGAGGACCTTGATTTGAACCGGAATCCCGCCTGGCATGGTGATCTGAATGATTTTCAATTTCAGATTGAACAGAGTCACACACTACTCAGGCTACATGCTGCGCAGGCAGGACGTTCTCAGATCCACACAGCCAGCCCGGTTGTCTTCGGCAGCTGGTCCTTCTATTTCCGGCACGAAGGGTTTACACCATCCAATCTGAATCGGGCCTTTATATTTCTGATTTCCGACCGGGCCGATCTGGACTACACAGCCGGGAGCCCTGTCAATGGCTACGCTCTGCGTACCGGCGATAACCAAAACCCCAGGAGATTCCGTCTGGTCCGGTTTGATGCAGGAACACAGACCCCGATTCTGGAGAGTCAAACTGTGATTGAAGAGGGTATAGGCTATCAGGTCACCGTAACCCGTTCCCGTAGCGGCGAATGGACTCTTTTTCTGTCAGAGGGGTACGGCAGTTCTCCCCTGCAGGACACCCTTCCTGTAACAGACAACCGATACCTCAACTCTTCTCTGTTCGGCCTGCTCTACCGCTACACCTCATCCAACCGCAGCGGATTCTATCTTGGAAGAATCAGGGTTGACGGCGAGATGGCCGGTACCGGCCAGACAAAGTTAACGGTCACACCACCCATTTTCTCTCCGGATGATCCCTTTCCGGACGACAGGGTCACCATTCGATATGAGCTAAACCGTCCCCGGTATCGTGTGACTCTTCGAATTCTTGACCGAAATGGCAGACTGGTACGAACCCTGATCAACGGTGAATCCGCCGGGCTGGAAGGGGACCTTGAGTGGAACGGGCGAAATGACAGCGGAGAGATTCTTCGTGCAGGCATCTATATCCTGCACTTTGCAGCGATGAACGAACAGGATGGCAGAATGCTAACACGAAAAGATATCGTCGTGCTTGCCAGGAGATGGTAGTCGGGAAAGCATACCGGCAGCCTGATTTGGCTATCATCAGACCCATTTATACGAACATTTAGCCCATTCCGGCTATTGAATCTCTAAGGCCAGATTTTCCAGTCGATTGAACAGTTCGCCTGTGCAGGATTCATGTTCAGGTTTCATCAGAACGCTCCTCAGAATCGTGACTTCTTCGGTATCAGTATGAATATCAGGGTGACGGGTCGAAAACTCATCTGCCGAAATCGTAATCAGACTCACAAACAGCGGTTTTTCACGATCTTCCACACCCCGCCTGAATATCTGTTTTGAGACGGCTGTAATCTCCCCTGTACTCAGACGATCCGTTACTGGAAAGTAACATACAATATCCAGTTGCGGTTCCATATAGAGTCGAAAACGGCGGGACTTGTTCAATAATCCGGCTAAATTCAGAGCAGCCTTCCGGCAAGAGATCAACACCGATCCAAGGCCGTCCACAGTCAATGGCAGCATCTGGAATGTAAACCAGAGTGCTGCAGCCGCAGCTCCTGAACGGGAACACTCGAGACTGATCTCACCCAGGTGCAAATCCTCGGATGAAAAGTACGTATAAGGCGAATCATGTCTGTAAAACCGGGTAACTGAAGGGTCCCGAAAGAGGACACAGCCACACCCGTATGGCTGCAGCCCATGTTTGTGCGGGTCAATGACAATACTGTCCGCTTCCGGGAGTGACGACCAGTGTTTTTCATGCAGCCAGTCGGTCCCTGCGATCAGTTTGTAAAACCCGCCATACGCCGCATCGACGTGTACCCGAATCTTCAACTCCCGGCAGAGGTTCAACAGATGCTCCAGCGGTTCAACTTTTCCGAGCCCGGTCGTGCCAAGGGTAACTACCAGGGTTCCTATCTCATTCCGGTAACGATACAAACTATCAGGATCCGGCTTGCCGTCGGCTAACTCCGGGATCGTAATATGCCTGGCCTTCAGAACCCGGCACATCCTCTCATGGGTATAGTGGGCTGATGCGGAAGATGCAATGCTTTTGTCCGGATGCAGCTCTCTGGCAATCCAAAGTGCTTCAAGATTTGCAACCGTACCACCTGATGTCAGATGGCCGAGAGCACCTTTTCCAAACCCGGCCATGTTGCATAGCATCCCGACCGCCTCCTTCTCCATTTCGGATGTAGGTGGCCCTCCATCCAGTGCATGGTTGTTGGGATTTATCGTCATCGCCAGTGTATATGCAAGCCAGGCAGCAGGGTGTGGAGGTTTCAGCATTTGCCCTGCATAGGCGGGATGATGAAATGGGTAATTTCCCTTTAACCGTTCCAAGAAAGGCTCAAGTGCAGAGAACATTCTGTCAGGATCCGGAACCGGTGCCTCAGAGGAACCCCACAGTTCCCGCCAGGTATCGAGTTCCTCTATCCCTTTTTTCAACAGCTGCAAATAGGGAGTATATCGGTTCATACTATGGTTGACACAACTCTAGAAAATATTTACAGATAGGCCGGCTGACAGGAGTTGCCCGACCTGCCACTTTTCCGAGTAGTTCTCATTATAAATGAGATCAAGCCTGAATGTCGCATTCAGGTAGCTGTTAATCTTCCCTTCCAGTTCGTTGGTGATAAAGATATCGGTTCTGGTGACATGTTTATTGAGGTTTGAAAAGGTCTCGATATAGCCGGTATACGTTACATTCTCAAGTACATCCTGTTCGTAGTTCAACCCGAAGGTAAAACCGGCTTCCGATTTGAGGTTTTTCCCCTCATCCAACCCATATCGGGTAGCAAGGCTTTCATCTCTCACAATAGTCTGCTTTAGCCCGAAACCGGCTTCCATTGAGAAGGAGTCATCAGGATAGTATGCAAGGCCGGTATTTTGAACCATATAAGCCGGCGACATGAAATCGGAGATCAGAAGGTTTCCACCATCCGGCCCTCCACCGAAGTTGTACCCCTTGTCAAACTGGGTTTCAAAATCGATGTTACCGAAAATCTTGAATTCGTCATGATCTTCGCTCAGGTCAAAGAGGAAGCGATGTCGAAGCATCAGCCGGTCATCGGTCTTCCGAACCCCGTCATCCTGAATTCTGGTCTGGCCGTATCGTCCCCTGATTCTAAATTCATAGGCAAACAGATTACGCTTATACAGAAACCGAAGGAGGGAATTGGAATTGACACTGATCGAATTCGACCCCCCTTTTGACCAGTTGGAGTAAGAGGCCTGGGCACCATTCAGAGAGACATTCCACCGTACATCCCAGCCCCGAAGTGTATCCGGGACATCCGGATTCTCCACTTGTGAGAGTAGTTCCGTTAATTGCGCCTGTGCTGTAGGGGGCAGATATACCATCAGCATCACTGGCAAAAGCAGGAGAAATTTAAAATGTTTCAGCTCCATAATCCGGTTAGATATTGTCAAAAACACTACTCCAGGTTACCTGCCAGTGAAATGCAAACGTTTAATGCAGATTTTTCAAACCCCGCCGAATCCGGTTCCAAAACCTGGTATTGCCTGACTTGATGCATAACACCCATTTTTTCAGACAGTTTTGTATAGGTAAACAGTTTCCGCCCTGTTATTCTTCACGTCCAATTCTACATGTTCATTCGCTTTAGTCGGTATTTCCATACCTATGAAACCGGCAAGTATCGGCACAGTTCTGTGCCCTCTGTCCACCAGTACCGCTGTGGATACCGTACAATCGCAACCCTCTGGCAGCCGCCGGAGGGCCGAGAACATTGTATGGCCGCTGAAAATCACATCATCTACCAAGACAATGAACTTCCCTTCCAGATCCTGTTGTGTCCCTATCGGGAGTATATTCCCGTCCTCAAGATTGATAGTCAGAAGATCCACCGGTTGCGAGAGAGCCTTCTCAAGATAACCTGCCATTTCACCGGCAACGACACCACCCCGATCATTCAAACCGACCAGAATGACCTGCTTCCCGTGGGTATTCTCAGCAATCTGAAAAACAATTCGCTTCAAAGTACGCCGTATTCTGGCGCGATCCATCAATACAATCTGTTTTTCAGCTTTCATACATTCTGTTTATCGTCATGATTAGAGACGGATTAAAGTCCCTAATGACATCTCCTTACAGTAAATTTATTCATTTTTCATTCGAAATCTGTCATACGTAAAAAAAATGCAGACATGGGGAAAAAATACGTAATTCATATGAAAAATGGGGTTAAATCCTGGAGGGTAATCGAGTGTTCGTAACGAACTGTTTCCTTTCATTGTTGCCTCTCCTGTTTCACCTGACGCCAGGGAGAGCCGCTCCCACTCTCCGGTATCCATTCTGCCACCCCCGGTAAAATAGAACTCTGAGAGGCTGGAAACTGCATCTGAAGGATGTTTTAAATATGAATTCGTTCTTGATTGATTTTAAACACATCCCTATCTTTGGTTTCTGTCAAATAATTGTAGGAGTACAGTTTCTGATTGCCCGGTCGTCTAATGGCAGGACAGCTGGTTTTGGTCCAGTCAGTGGGGG
>JBBDRW010000091.1:0-6540 GCA_040905265.1 Balneolaceae bacterium
CAACGGTTCGCTCCAAACAGGCAATAATTTCACTGTTCATACTGCGATGTTGGGCTTGTGCCTGTTGCTTGAGTTTGTTGTAAATAGAGTCCGGTATATTCTTGACTGTAATACTTGGCATTGCAGTAAGTTTCGTTATGGTGTAAATATGAAACTATGACAAGGGGCCGAATATTGCAAGGGATTAGCCACTATCATTCTGACACTTCTCTGCGTGAGGTTGCAGAATATGTCAGTCCCGAAAGATAAGCGTAAACGTCGTCCCTTTATCAATTTCGCTATCCACTGTAATCTGCCCACCGAGGTTTGTCATGTGATTATAAACCAGATAGAGCCCGATCCCCATGCTGTCACTGTTCTCGTGAAAGGTTTGATTCAGCCCAAACACTTTATCTTTCTGTTTTTCACTGTCAAATCCAATGCCATTATCTGAAAAGGTGAGCATCTTTTTTCCATCCGTGATGTCAGTTGTGATCATAATCATGGGATCACGGTCCGGATGGGCATATTTGATAGAGTTTGTGATCAGGTTTAGAAAAATACTCTCCAAATAGCGCTGGTTGAATTTCACGGACTTAAAAGCACTCAGATCGATCTGAAACGATGTATTGGAATTTTTGATCAGTGAATGCAACATGAGCCTGATGGCATCAATCACATCCATGATTCGTATCTCAGTCAGGTCATGTAATCGTGAGTCATGACCCTTGAGGCCATCCACATACCCATCCAGCGTCCGTTTAAGATTTTCTACCGATGTCCTCAGCAATTCGATTAATTCACGTGTCTCCTCGTCCTTGATACGGGACATGTCCATCAAGCTAAATATGGCAATCAAGCTACTGACAGGCCCCCGTAGATCATGAGAATTCGTGTAGCTGAGTTTCTGTAATTGGCTGTTGGATTTGCTTAATTCCGAAAGCAGCTGATTACGTTCTTCTTCATGTCTCTTTTTGTGGGTGATGTTTTTGGCAATGGCATAAATCAATTCATCATCCTCAACAGGTATAGAGGTCCAGGCAAGCCAAACTACATCCCCCTGTTTTGTGATATACCGGTTCTCAAAATTTGTAAGGGGCTTCCCATACAGGATCGGTTCCCGGTATTTTTGAGTAATCTCTTTATCATCGGGGTGTTGAAAGTAACTGATCGGCTTTGAAAGAAGTTCTTCCTCCGTGTAACCCAAAACGTTGCAAACGGCGGGATTTATCCTTCTGAAATATCCGTCAAAACCGGCAATACAGAGCAGGTCGTGTGATAAATCGAAAAATGGTGCCAGAGAATAGTCTGTCTCAACTTCTGACTGATTATCGTCGTTCTCTGTAGTCATATAATTTTACTTGCTGTGTCCCAATGCATATTGCTAAACATTAGAAGAATCTAATAATTCGCCGCGAAATTACCTACACATTAAATCATTCAGCACTGAAGTGACATCGAATTGTACTATCTTGAAACACAGTAAATCTCTGGATAAACTTGCCGAATCATATCGGAACTTCCCTGCCTGTAGGCCGTTGCCTACCCCCTCCGGCGCCCTTTGCTCTCCTCGATCATGGCCGTCATGTCGGCGGCCGGGCGGATCTCCCAGCCTGCCCCTCCCTTTCCCAGCCTTAGAGACGGGTGTTTTGACAGCAACCGGATGGCGTGGTTCAGATCAGTGGCTTCCAGGATCATAATCCCTCCGATCTGCTCTTTCGTCTCCACAAACGGCCCGTCCGTGACCGAGACCTTCCCGCTACGCCATCGTAACGCAGTGCTGTTTTCGGCTCCCTGCAGGGCTTCTCCCCCTGCAAAATACCCACTCTCCTGCAATTCCTCATCATAGGCAAAACACTCGTCCACAAACGTGTTTCGTTCGCTCTCAGACATTGTTTCCCAACTTTCATCAGTCATGTATCCCAGGCAGATGTATTTCATGATCATCCTCAATTGGTTTTGTGAGGCGGGTGACGAGTGACCTGCATCTGCACATCACTCTCACCGAACCTCCTGGTTTCAAGATGGATTGTTCCGTTTATTACCGTGTTTTACCGCGTTCGACAGCCTCTATGACAGCCTGATTATCCGTAGCTTTCCGTACATCCTCCGGGAAATCCTCTTCTGCAAATACCTGACGGATCTCGATAACATCACCCGCGTCAGCCGGGCACTTTCTTGCCCATTCAACCGCTTCCTCTTTTGAAGCCACATCGATCATCCAGTAACCGCCGATCACCTCCTTCGCCTCAATATAGGGGCCGTCAGTAACCGTTGGTGTTTCGCCTTTGAACGAGACACGTGCACCGTTCGTCAACGGATGCAAGCCGTCAAGGGCAATGAGGGCATCAGCCTTGGCCAACTCTTCGTTGAACTTCATCATCGCCTCGACCGCTTCAGCGGGTGGCGCAAACCCTTCCCCTGCCTGTTCATCGGCAGGAGTGCCGGGCTGATAGACGTTGGGAATCATAAACATCATAAATTTCATAGCTGTATCTCCTATTTATTTTATTGGATTGATAGGAGGCTTTGCAAAATCCTGGTTTTTCATAGCCCCCTGAAATTGTTGACTTCATAAGGTAGTCGAACGGCAGCGACGGAAATCGACACCGAATCCGAAATAAGTTGAAAACATATACCGTTCCAGAAATCTGTCGGACTCCTGGGTTCCGGCATCATCCATCTGCCAGCCGGTACGTGGCCATCACGACCCCACCGGGAAACGTCTCCGTTTCCACAAACTCCAGGTCCAGCTTTTCACCGATCGGGAACATCGGTTTTCCACCCCCAATCGCCACCGGGTGGATGTAGAGCCGGAATTCATCCACCAGGCCGTGCTTGATGAAGGTGGATGCCAGGCCCGCTCCACCTACACCCAAATGGTTTCCGGGCTGACTTTTCAATTCCCTGATTTCATCGGGATTCACTTCCCTTCTGATCTGAGCATTGCCCTCCACCTTGTCCAGCGTTTTGGAGAATACAATCCGCTCGGTCTCCTGCCAGAGCCGGGCGTATTCAATTTCATAATCTTGCAAATCCGGATTTTGATCGGCGGTTAGCCAAAAGTCCATGACTTCCGACATTTTCCGACCATAAAAGTTGATATCCAGGTTTCTCTCCATCTCGTTGAAATGACGGTGGAGCTCTTCACCCGGTTTCGTCCAGTCAATTCTACCGTTCCGGTCTTCGATGTACCCGTCTAGAGAGACCAGTTGAGCGTAGATAATTTTTCTCATTGGATTCCGTGTTGTGTTGTTGAGTTTAATAGCTCCATTTTTTTCATGATGGTTATTTGGGAGTGAATATTGTTGTGTTCATTGTGTTGCATCAACCATACGTCTCATAGCTGACATGACACGAAATAGTCGAACGGCAGATGGTCAAATCGACAAACAATCTGAAATTTTACATTTTTTAGAATTACGTTCCCAGCTCCCCCAGTTTTTGCTTGATAAATCGCCGCTCCGGTTCCTGTTGTGCAAGGGTGAGCGCACGTTCCCATGCCGACCGCGCTTCCTCCGTTCGGCCCAGTTGTTGGCTCAGCTCCGCTCTGGCCGAGTATGCCAAGTGGTAGTCGGCCAACTCTCCCCTCTCCAGAATTGCATCGATCTGTTGCAGACCTGTCGCGGGCCCGCTGTGCATTGCTACGGCAACGGCACGGTTTAATTCAATCACGGGAGACGGGTTTATACGCAGCAGCAGGCTGTATAGCCCGACAATCTGTGCCCAGTCCGTACTCTCCGGATCGGGTTCTTCGGCGTGAACGGCTGCGATCGCAGCCTGCAGGGTGTAGGGGCCTATCCGGCTGGAACGAAAAGCCTGTTTCACCAGAGACAGCCCCTCGTCGATCAGCTTCTGATTCCAACGTGAACGGTCCTGGTCTTTCAACAGGATGAGATCTCCCGACGGTGTGGTGCGGGCAGCCCGGCGGGATTCGTGTAGCAGCATGAGGGCAAGCAAGCCTGATACTTCAGGGTCGGGCAGCAGTTCACGCAGAAGACGCCCGAGGCGGATGGCTTCTCCCGAAAAGTCGACACGGGTGATCGATTCGCCCGATGAAGCGTAGTACCCTTCGTTGAATACCAGGTAGATGACCTGAAGGACCGGCTCGAGACGGTCGGGCAGTTCATGCTCCGGAGGTACCTGAAACGGGATCTTTGCCTCACGGATTTTTGCCTTCGCCCGGACAATCCGCTGTGCCAGAGCCGGAGGTTTCACAAGAAAGGCTCGTGCGATCTCCTCCGTGGTCAGGCTGCATACCTCCCGCAGGGTTAAGGCCGTACGTGCCTCTGAAGAGAGTGACGGATGGCAACAGGTAAAGATCAGCCGAAGCACATCGTCTTCAATCATTTTATCCACCTGTGTGGAAGGGTCGGCACTGTCGGCTTCGGTTTGACTGGCCTGCTCCGCCTGCAACGAGTTGAATCTGGACTCACACCGGATACGATCGATCGCCTTGAAACGGCCCGCAGAGACAAGCCACGCCCTCGGATTGGAAGGGATGCCCGTTTCGCCCCACTGCTCCAGGGCCGCTTTGAAAGCGTCATGCATGGCATCTTCGGCGAGGTCAAAGTCCCCAAGCAGGCGGATCAGCGTGGCAAACACGCGCCGGGACTCCTTGCGGTAGATGTCATCCAGGAGCTCAGAGATATGTTCGGGAGAAGGTTTCTTCAACGCTTGTGTTTCTTTGTACTTTTTGGTATCTGGTTGCAATGCTCTGCTCGTTCGTTTGAACGGCCGAGTGCTAATTCCTTTGTCATTAAGAATTTTCCAGTGAAAATACAATGAAAACTGCAGGCTGTTGCTATCTTCGGTCTCGCTCCCGAACATCTCAGCAATACTCATCCCAAGATATAATCCAATTTTCTCTATGAACTCCTTGATTCAAAAACTATCAGCCCTGGCTCTATATGTAATCATTACATGCCCTTCCGTCTTCGGGCAGACAAGCCCTGTGGTGGCTGATCAGGCGGAACTCACACTCATTTCTGACCGGTTTTCATTTACAGAAGGACCTGCAGCAGATATTGATGGCAACATCTATTTCACCGATCAGCCCAACAACGATATCTGGATTTACAATACAGATGGAGAATTGTCCCTGTTTATGGATGAATCCGGGCGGGCAAACGGACTCTATTTTGATAAGGATGGGAACCTGCTGGCCTGTGCGGATGAGAAGAGTGAACTGTGGTCCATCAGCCCAAATAAAGAACATACCGTATTGGTCGATGGATTTAACGGAATGCGACTGAACGGGCCAAACGATCTGTGGATTGCCCCGGACGGCGGTATCTACTTTTCCGATCCCTACTACCAGCGCGATTACTGGGAACGAACCGAAAAGGAGATCGAGCAGGAACGGGTGTACTACCTCACACCAGACCGGCAGGAACTGCAGATTATTGCGGATGATCTGGTGCAACCCAATGGGCTGATTGGAACACCAGATGGCAATACCCTGTATATTGCCGATATCGGCGAGCAGAGAACCTATTCCTACTCAATCAATGCCGATGGCAGCCTATCCAATAAAACGCTGTTTACAGAAATGGGGGCTGACGGGGTCACACTCGACAGCGAAGGCAACCTTTACCTGAGCGGGCGGGGCGTAACCGTATTCGATAAAAACGGACATCAAATCGAACACATAGAGGTTCCGCAAAACTGGACGGCCAATGTTACATTCGGTGGTGCCGACCGGCAAACCCTGTTCATCACTGCAAGCACAGCTGTTTATACTCTGGAGATGAACGTAAAAGGAAACTAATCGATGTACCTGCCGTTGATGGCAAAAGATTCCGCCGGACGGCGGAGCCTCGCAAGAGTATGGTTGATACTACGCTGGTTACTCCTGTTCCTTTGATCCGACCTGTTCAAAAACTCCAATATCCGGGGTGCCGTCATTGACCGGATTGCCAAAGAAATCCTTGATAACACTCGTGGGCAGTTCAGGCAAATCGGCAGAGCCGGCATTGATGGCAGGTGAATCTCTCTTCAACATAAATCCATCCAGAGTGTGGAAGCTATCTCCTCCGGTTCCGGGAGCCACAAGCATGGGATCGGCCACTACTCCTTCCGGATCATCAGGCAAGTCGTTTAACCAGGGGCCGAAATAGAGGTTGTTTGAAAAGGGCTTGGACATCTCCAGAGAATCGATGAATTGCCTCTCCCAGGAGGAGCCGTAGGAGTAAACGGAGTTGAAGCGCCCCTGGCCGTTTGCGTAAAAGATGTTGTTTTTAAACACAGCCCCCAGTGCATCCCTGTCTTCATTTTCCGGATCGCCCCCGAGATAATAATCGATATTGACGGTGCTGTGATCTACATAAAAAAGATTGTTATGGATCACGTTACCCTCTTCGATAGGGCCGTGCAGTTGTACCAGGTGTGTCTGGTCGTTATGACTGATGTTGTACCTGGCAATATTATTTTCGGTTCCGTTCATAATAAGCAGCAATCCGTGGTTGTTTTTGCTGTAGTTATACTGGAGTACACTCTCCCTGGCGCCAAAATCAAAATCATAGGCAAACCCGTCTCCGTTTCCTGGCTGCCGGCCGGTAT
>JBBDRW010000092.1:0-6425 GCA_040905265.1 Balneolaceae bacterium
CAAAAACAACTCGCTCATTGCCCTTCATGCCGAAACCGGAGAGGAGATCTGGATTCATGCCAATCTGAGAGGCGGTGCGCGTCGTGGTGTCAATTACTGGGAGAGCGAGGATCGCAGTGACAAGCGAATTTTGTTTACAATGAACAACTACATTCAGGCGATCGATGCCGAAACCGGAGAGTCCATACTCTCGTTCGGGGATAACGGCCTGGTCGATTTAAAACCGGGACTGGTTCCCCGGGATCCCGCTACGGTGTCCAGGGCACAGTCTGTAACGCCGGGAAAAGTGTTTGATAATCTGCTGATCCTCGGCTCCGCTCCCGGGGAAGGGTATCTTTCTGCGCCGGGTCACGTGAGGGCGTACGACGTGGTAACAGGTGAGCGCGTTTGGACTTTCCACACCATCCCGCAACCGGGAGAGTACGGATACGATACCTGGCCGGAAGAGGCCTATCGTTATGTCGGAGGGGCCAATGTATGGGGAGAACTGTCGGTCGATGTCGAGAATGAGATTGTCTATCTGCCGACCGGCTCCCCGACATACGACTATTACGGTGGCGACCGACTAGGCGACAACCTGTTCTCAAACAGCATCGTCGCATTGAATGCGCGTACAGGCGAGAGGATTTGGCATTTCCAGACCATTCATCACGACCTGTTCGACTATGATCTGACGGCCGCGCCACAACTGATAACTGTCAACCATGACGGTGATGAGATCGATGCTGTGGCTGTTGCCGGCAAAAGCGGGCTTCTTTATGTATTTGACCGGGTGACCGGCGAACCCCTCTGGCCGATTGAGGAACGCCCCGTGCCCCAAAGCACGGTTCCGGGAGAAGTCTCCTCACCGACCCAGCCGTTTCCGACCGTCGTTCCTCCCTTTGCCTGGCTGGAAGTTACTGCAGACGATGTCAATCCCTACCTGTTGACGGATGAAGAGCGAGAGGAGTGGACGGCCCTGATCGATTCCATTGAAACGTTGGGACGAAACGAATTATATACGCCGTTGTCTGATGAATACCCCACACTGGCTCCGCTCGGGGCAAACGGAGGAGCCAATCTCGGACATACCGCGGCTGATCCAAATAGAGGAATCGTCTTTGTCTATTCAATGAACTACCCGTCTGTTTATCCGCCGCTGGAACCACGTTCACCGGTCGTGGAAACGACTGATGAGGAGGAAAATGACAACCCGGGTTCCGGCAATTTTAACCGTGGATCGTCAGTCGAGATGGTGGAGCATGGACGGACTATTTATGATAATACCTGTATAGCCTGTCACGGAGCCGACAGAACGGGAATCGGGATGGCCCCGTCACTTCTGGGGGTCGAGACCCGTCTCAACTTTATTGATTTTCAGCAGTTGATGTCCACCGGAAGGGGTGAAATGCCTGCATTCCCACAACTGGAGGAAAAGGATCTTGAGGGGGTATTCAGTTTCCTCGGTGGAGATCCGGACGGATCGGTAATCGAACTGCCGGATGGCCCTGTTGTCGCTTCCGGCGGAGCTCCCGGCGGTCTCCTGGTACGCCGGGTTGAAGGCCCTGAGTCGATACCTGATTACGGCCTGCCTTTTCCGGAAGGATCCGGCGCTCCTGATATCCGTTATATGATTGAGGGGTATGGGTTGGGGCATGCGACTGCATTCCGCCCGCCGTGGTCAACGATTACCGCCTATGACCTGAATGAAGGGAGCATCATGTGGCAAAAGCCGATCGGATCGGACCTCCAGGCTGCACAGGAAGGAGCCGAGAACACCGGTATGCCGGTATCAACCAGACAGAGTATGATAGTGACCTCCTCAGGTGTACTGTTTGCAACGGCCAAGGATGGTAAGTTATACGCTTTTGACGTTGATAACGGTGACGAACTGTGGTCGGCCGAACTACCACAAAACACGAATTCTTTGCCGTCAATGTACGAAGTGAATGGCCGTCACTATATTGTTATCAATGCCACTTCCGGATTGTCCTGGGGCAACGGCCGAATGAATGATGAACTCCGGGAGATTCGTCCGGTCGGAGAGGGTGGATATGTCGTTTTCGCTCTTCCTGAATCGGTTCAGGAAGAGTGATTCTTCTACCCGTTAACTGATTTTGATCTGATGCTGTTTTAAACCATCGGTTTCGTGTCGATGTACCCCTTTAAACTCAATAATTGAACGTTATGAAGGATTTCCTGTTTGTACTACTTCTTGTTGGTCTCTCAACACCGCTTCTGGCCCAATCCGGATCACCGGATATCATCAGTTTGACATTTCAGCCCGACTACACGTTCTCCGGTTCCAGCCTCAACGACTGGCAGGCTATCGGGGATGCCGACTGGTCTGCTGATAACGGAGTCATTACAGCAACTGTTTCGGGCGGTGGAAGCGGTTATCTGATGTTTGATGAGTCGTATCAGGACCTCGCGTTGCGAACGGTTTTCAGTTGCAGCGGAGAATGTGGCGCCGGGGTTCTTCTGCGTATTGAAGAGACCGAAGAGGGAACAACGGCCATCTATCACACGCTGACCGGTGATGATATTTACCCCTATCGTGTCATGTTAAATGAAGAAGGTGAAATCATCTCTCGTGATTATCTCTACAGGGGAGGCGGACTTAGCGATCGAATTGCTTCCTCGCTAAATGAAGAGAACCTCCCGTCATTGGTCGGTGCGCCCAGTCAGAATTCCTTCGGCGGCGGCGGCGGTGGCGGCGGACAAAACCAGCCTGAATTACCTGTCACCAGGCCGGGTAACGACTACAGGCCGGGAGAGTTAAACCAGATAGAGATTTTTGTGGAACACAATGTCAGCCGCTCATTTTATAACGACGGTGGTGAAACTGGCGCTCGTACAGATAACCTTGAGAACACCGAACTGGAAAACTACGGCCCTTTTGCCCTGCATATGACCGGTAATGGAGAGGTTCGTTTTCATGAGGTCATGATCAAGGACATCGGATTACGATATACACCCAAAGAAATCATCTCAGACCGATTCACACCTCAGGCTATCAATGACATGTACTACTCCTGGGGGTCCAATGCTGCCGATTTCGATCTGGACGGAACGATGGATGTTGTGGCAGGCCCGTATATCTATTACGGACCGGATTACACGATTCGCAGAGAGATCTACCCCGCCAATGCCGCCGGGCCTTCCCAGGAATTTGCCAGTAACCATTTTCAGCATACGTTTGATTATAACGGTGACGGATATCCCGATGTGGTAACAAGTGGGTTTAACGCGGCTCTTTACATCAACCCCGGCGACCAGAACCGACGTTGGAAAATGTACAACAACTTACCTGGTGCCCGCCAGGGAGAAGCTACCGAATTTGTTGATATCGACTCGGACGGCATTCCGGAATTGGTTTACAGTGGCGGCAACGGCGTCCGGTACGCCAAACCGGTCAGCCAGGATCCGTCTGAACCCTGGCAGGAGTTTACCGTATCCGAATCCGGGTACTACATGGCACACGGGATAGGCGTGGGAGACATCAATGGTGACGGGCGTCCGGATATCCTCAACCCTGTTGGTTGGTGGGAACAACCTGAGGGTTTGGGAGAGGATGTTCGCTGGGAGTACCACTCCGAGGCATTCGGCCGTTATGGCCGGAGAGGCGGCGGGATTGGTGGAAGTATCATGGGTGTTTATGACGCAAACGGCGACGACCTGAATGACGTCATTACCAATCTGAATGCTCACGGGTTTGGTTTCGCCTGGTACGAGCAGCAACGGAATTCCGAAGGAGAGATCACATTTACCAGACACATGATCAGTGACGATTACGCCTTTGACAACGTTGAAGACGTCACCTTTTCACAACCCCACGGAAATACGATTGGCGATGTGGATGGTGACGGCCGGCAGGATTTCATCGTCGGGAAACGGTACTGGTCGCACCTCGACAACTTTCTGGATCCGGACCCGTACGGACCTCCCGTTCTCTACTGGTATAAAGCGGTGATTGATGAGTCTGCTCCGGGAGGAGCCCGGTTTGAACCGCATCTGATTCACAACCGTTCCGGGGCGGGGACTCAGATTAATGCTGTGGACCTGAATGAAGACGGCGCGAATGAAATCATCGTCTCAACCAATCGCGGAACCATCATTTTCTGGAACGACCCCGACTACAGCGAGTAAAAAAAACCGGACAGTGTGAAGAGCGAGGGTAGAACTGGCATCACGGGTATGACAGGCATGATAGGTATGACGGGTATGGCAAAGGGCGGACTCTGTTTGGTTGTTCTGCTTTTTGCAGGGTCTCTTTTTTCCTGCAGCCGCAGCCCTGATCTGCAGTGGCAGGATGAAGACGGATATCGCCAGGCTGATCTACCTCACGGATTTTTAGCAGCCTATCTTGATGAACCCGGATTTGAACGGCGATTGCCTGAAGAGACCGGACTCGACTTCAGAAACGATGTCCCGGAAGCGATGATCGCCGGGAACCAAAATCTGTTAAACGGTTCCGGAGTCGCTACAGGCGATGTGGACGGGGACGGCCTTGTCGACCTGTACCTGGCCCGGCTGGACGGCCCCAATATCCTCTATAAAAATCTCGGCGGTTTCCGATTCCGCGACATTACCGGCGAAGCGGACGTCGCCCATGAGGGGTGGTTGTCAACCGGCGCCGTGCTCAGTGATCTGGACGGTGACGGTGACCCGGATCTTCTGGTAACGGCTCTTGACGGTGGGAACGCCCTCTATCTGAATGACGGCACCGGACGGTTCACATTAAAGGCGGACAGTGGACTGGAACCGGGTAACGGGAGCACAACCGCCGCGTTGGCCGACATAGATGGGGACGGTGACCTGGATCTGTATATTACCCGCTACAAGGAGAGATTCGCAAGAGACATTTTCGGCCCCGGGGCGCTTGCGTTTGAGAATACCGTGGAGCAAACCGGAGATACATTTCGCTTGAAGCCACCCTTTGATGAACATCTCGTGCTCTTTCCCGGAGAACCGGGTGAACTGCCGGGAACCGGTGAACTTGGAATTGAGGACCAACTCTACCTGAACAACGGTGACGGCTCTTTTCAAAAAGCGACGGATCTTGAGGAGCGATTTCTGGATGCAGACGAAAACCCTCTCGGACTGGCGAAGGATTGGGGGTTAACAGCAAAGTTTCAGGATATGAATGGGGACGGGTGGCCCGATCTCTATGTCTGCAATGATTACTGGACACCCGACCGTGTATGGATCAACCGGGGGGACGGCACATTCCGGGCTCTCGGTGAAGAGGCCATTCGAAACATGAGTTTTTCATCCATGGCCGTCGACTTTGCCGATTTGAACAAGGATGGCTTGACGGATCTGTTTGTTACGGAGATGCTCGACATGCAGTATCAGCGACGGGCACGGCAAGTCAGCGCCAACATGGACCCATACACCGACCGGTTGGACCAAACCGGTTACCAGCCGCAATATATGCGCAACTCACTCTACATCGGGCGGGCCGACGGGACATTCTCCGAAACCGGTTATTACAGCGGGGTTGCGGCCAGCGGCTGGTCCTGGGCTGTCCGTTTTCTGGATGTTGACCTGGACGGACATGAGGATTTGATTGTCAGTACAGGTTATGGGTACGACGTACTCGATCTGGATACGCAGATGGGAATTGCACGGCGGGCCGACGGGAGTGGAAGTATTCTGGATTTCCCCCAGCTACTGCTGCCAAATGTCATTTTTCGAAATAACGGAGATCTGACATTTTCCAACAAAGGGGACGATTGGGGATTTACAGAGGAAGATGTGTCACAAGGCCTGGCGACGGCTGACTTCGATAATGACGGCGATCTTGACCTGGTTCTGAACCGCTTTAATGAGGAAGCCGCCGTTTTTGAAAACCGGACAACGGCTTCCCGGATCGCTGTGCGGCTACGGGGGCGGGTACCCAATACCGCGGCAATTGGAGCCCGGGTAAGCCTGAGTGGAGGCCCTGCCGATCAAATGAAGGAGTTGGCGTCGGGGGGAGACTATCTATCCGGTTCTGATCCACTCCTGGTTTTTGCCGCTGACGCGAGTCATGATCGTCATTTACTTTCTGTCACCTGGCCGGACGGGTCGGTCACCGAAATTGACGGGGTAGTCCCCGATCATCTGTACGAGATTGAGCAGCCGGCCGCCGGGGCGGTATCGGCCGGGCAAAGCGGGTTATCAGCGGCTGCCGGTTCAGGCCGACAAACTGATTCAGGCCGGCCGGCCACTTCAACTCCGGAACAGTCCACTTCAGGCCAGGAGCAGGCCGCGGAACAGTCTCCGGAAGATAGCAACACCGGAGTGCCTGCCATCCCGTCACCCCTTTTTGAAGATATTTCAGACCGGGTTTCCCACACGCATCATGAAGATCCCTTTCAGGATGGGCGGGTTCAACCGCTGTTACCCTGGTACAAGAGCCGGTCCGGACCCGGTGTTTCGTGGCTCGACGTAACCGGAGA
>JBBDRW010000093.1:0-1082 GCA_040905265.1 Balneolaceae bacterium
AAGGATTTGATTACTTTTGGGGGTTTTTGAATCAGCGCAGGGCCCATACCTACTATCCGGAGTGGGTCTGGCGAAATGAGAATCGTGTGATCCTGGATCAGGACGAAGATCGCCTTGAATATTCAACCGGTTTGGCCAGGGGAGACCACGACCAGTATACGTACGACCTGGATATGGCTGAAGCCGAGTGGTTTATCCGGGCAAATCGCGAAGGGCCGTTTTTTCTCTACCTTACCTTGCAAATTCCACATGCCGAGCTAATCGTCCCGGAGGAATCGCTGGAGGAGTACCTGGATGAAGCGGGTAACAGCATGTTTGACGAGCAGGTGTATGAAGGCGGCAGTACCTATAGCCCGCAGGACAAGCCCAATGCCACCTATGCGGCCATGGTAACGCGTATGGATGAGGGTATCGGCCGGCTGCTCGATCTGCTGAAAGATCTGGAGATTGAAGAAAATACCCTGGTGATTTTTACCAGTGACAACGGACCTCATGCCGAAGGCGGCTACGACCCGGACTATTTCAACAGCAACGGCCCTCTGCGGGGCATCAAACGGGATTTGTATGAAGGTGGTATTCGGGTTCCCTTAATTGCCCGGATGCCGGGCACGGTGCCGGCCGGAGAGATAAGTGATCAGGTATGGTCGATGTGGGATTTCCTGCCTACGGCTGCCGAGATTGCCGGAGTGGAACCACCGGTAGATATAGACGGTATCTCCATGTGGAATGCCCTTCTTAACCGTCCGCAAAAAGACCCGGAGTACCTGTATTGGGAATTTCACGAAGGGGTGTTCAGCCAGGCTGTACGCTTCGGCGACTGGAAAGCGGTACGCAATGATATCGATCAGCCCATTGAACTATATGATCTTTCCGTGGATATCGGTGAAGAAAATGACCTTTCGGCGGAAAATCCCGATCTGGTAAAACATGCCGAAGAGTTGTTCCAAACCGCACGTACCGAAAGTGTGCATTGGCCAACTGGCCTTGACGTACTCGACTGAATATGAATCTTGAAAAGCATGACCGGCCCCGGGATCCTTACATCCTGACGGAAAGGGATATCAAAGAACCTCCCCAGTCAT
>JBBDRW010000094.1:0-1081 GCA_040905265.1 Balneolaceae bacterium
GGGTGTTTATGCGCACTGCGAAATATGACACGGGCATCGTCTGTCGCCGATGCAAAAATTGCCTGCCATTCTTCAATGAGCGCATCGGGATAATACGAACTCATCCAGTCCATGTGATCGAGCAGGATAAACCGGGAGATTTTCTCCGGCGTTTGTTTCAGAAAATCGGTTACAGAACTTGTGTTAACGGTAATCCTGTTGACCAGCCCTTGTTTAAGCTTGTAAAAATTCTCCTGCTTCAGGTATTCAGGACAACAGTCATGGCTATAATGCCCTTGCAGGTACAGTCTCCAGAAATAGTTGGTCGTCAGCGGGATATACCGGAACACATACTCGGTGGATTCACGAATAAATCCGGCGACGCCGTCAGTATGCTGGTTTTCAACCTCCCTGCGTTGCGGGTGTGGAACCCCCAGCATATTCATGGTCATCTGCCTGGACAGCATCCAGTTTATCTTGTCGCTCCAGAGATATTGTTGAACGGCAGATTCGTAGATCTCGCGTTGTTCATCCAGGGTCGTGGATCCGAGCAGGCGTTCGATCGCGTTTCGAAATCCCGGCACCAGACCCAGGTACCAGTGAAACATCCGCGCGACCTGGCCGGAAAGGCCACGGAAATAGAAGCCACCGCTAGTAGATGAGGACAAAAACCAGGTGTGTTTATCGTCCCAGTAATCGCGGGTGAAACCGCCGAGATGCGGTTGCAGGCATTGCCGGTATATTTGCTCAAAATCCTTATGTCGGCCCAGACCGAACAGCTGGAAAAAATCCGTAAAATCCAGTTCACGTATGCCTGCAATCTTGAGTTCCAGGACCGCGTTCTGGCGCGGATTCATATCCACGGCGTGGAGAGATTGCGGTCCTGTAATCGCGTAGTCGAGCACATTACATCCGGCGCTGGTGATCACCATTACGCTGTCTTCCGGGGTAAGTTCCAGCGCCTGTCGATCAACGGCCGGGTCTTCCCAGCAGGTGTTATAGATCAGCGAACGTGAATAGAGCATATTGAAGATTCTATCGTTCAAGCGATCGACGCGATTAGTATGCAATGGCATGAAACGATCTCCTCCCAAAAGTCAGG
>JBBDRW010000095.1:0-6323 GCA_040905265.1 Balneolaceae bacterium
ATGCCGACTCCGCGTGATCCGGAAGTGGCAGACCCGGTGGAACAGGCGGAGCAGGAGGCAGAGGTATCTACTCCAGCATCAGAGTCTTCAGAAACCCTTCCCGGGTGATCGGTTTGTCCAGTTTATCCTCCGGGTGGTCCAGGTCGACGTGGTCGATCGGGATCGGCACCTCTTCCACCATCTCCAACCCGAAACTTTTCAGCCCGACCCGTTTGACAGGGTTGTTGGTGAGCAGCCTGAGTTTACGGACACCGAGAGAGTGCAGGATTTGGGCACCGACGCCGTAGTCGCGGTAGTCCATCTGGATACCAAGCTCCTTGCGGATCTGATCCGGAGTATATCCCTTGTCCTGAAGCTGCAGGTATTTCAGCTGGTTCAGGATGCCGAATTCGCGGCTCATCTGGTCCATATAGAGGACGACCCCTTTGCCCGCTTTCTCCACCATTCGCATCGCCTGGTGTAGAAGCTCCGTTTTGTCGCTCCGCTTGCTGCCGAAGATATCCCCCAGCGGGGTGGCGGAGTGGACCCGTACCAGGGCTGGTTCATCACTCTTCAGATCCCCCTTGGTGAGGGCAATGTGGGTATCATGGGTGAGGCTCTCCTCAAACGCATGTAACTTGAAGTCCCCGTAGATGGTTGGCATGTCGATCGAGAGCACCTCTCGTACAAGCGACTCATGCTCCATCCGGTAGGCGATCAGATCCTTGATGGTGATCAGTTTCATGTCGAACTCTTCAGCCAATTCGATCAGCTGGGGAAGGCGCGCCATCTCGCCGTCATCCTTCATGATCTCACAGATGATCCCGGCCGGTTTGAGCCCGGCGAGGCGGGCAAGGTCGATCGCCGCTTCCGTATGGCCGGCCCGGCGCAGTACCCCCCCTTCAACCGCTACAAGCGGGAAAATGTGTCCCGGTTTTCGGAAATCCTCCGGTTTCGATTCAGACTGGATTAACTCCCGGATAGTAGCTGACCGATCCGAGGCGGAGATCCCGGTCGTGGTGTAGGTCTTGTGGTCCACTGAAATAGTAAAGGCAGCCTCCGAGGGGTCGGCATCTTCCCGGACCATATAGTCCAGGTTGAGCTCCCGTGCCCGTTTCCGGGTGATCGGGACGCAGATCAGGCCTCTCCCGTGTTTGGCCATCAGGTTCACCGCTTCCGGGGTCACCCTTTCGGCTGCCATCAGAAAATCACCTTCATTTTCACGGTCCTCGTCGTCGACGACAATCACCATCTTGCCGTTACGGATCTCCTCGATCGCTTCCGGAATCGTATGAAAAGTGAACTCTTCTGACATAGGATGTACTGTCTACTGTTTGTCCGGGTTGACATCGGTGATGGCTCCCTTCTGGAACCGGATTTTTACCCCGCTGTCTACTTCCAGCAGAACTGTATCGTCATCGATAGAGTTTACCTGGCCGATCAGGCCGCCGGAGGTGACCACTTTATCACCCTTCTTCATCGCCTCCACCTTCTGGCGGATCTCTTTCTGCTTCTTGCTCTGCGGGCGGATGATAAAGAAGTAAAAAACAAAAAAGAGGGCGCCCAGGAAAATCAGGTTGATGATTGCACCGTCTGAGCCGCTTCCCGGGTCAGCCATCATATAAAAAACGTGTATCAGGGTCATAGTTCCAGTATTTGAATGGTTACTTGGGTGGATTGCATTTAGATAATTCCGAAAGATAGGGGTTTTACCCGACTATCGTAAAGAATCGTTATAAAAACGGCTTCCCGCTTCTGCATGTTGTACGAGAAGATCGGCCGGCTGAAACCGGTTGCCGAACGATTGCTGCATCTCATACAGCCTGTCTGCTGCGGAAGAGGCCCCTTCGCGGTCGATCAGACGGAACGGCCCGCCCAGAAATGGCGGGAAGCCGAGCCCGAGAATCGCTCCCAGGTCACCATCCTGCGGCCGGAGCAGAATTTCCTCCTCCAGGCAGTGGACCGCCTCGTTCACCATCATCCAGAGTATCCGTTCGCGGATCTCTTTCGGATCGAACTTTTCCCGTTCCGGCCCGCCGAAATAGCGGTAGATGTTCGGGTTGACCTCTTTTTTCTTCCCTTTGTCGTATCGGTAGAACCCCTTTTTGTTTTTTCTCCCCTTGAACCCCTCCTCCGAGAGCTCTTTTGCTTTTGAGCTGGTTCTGGCGTCTCGTGCCTGAAAGAGTTTCTGTACTACCCCGGCAACGTGTGCCCCGATATCGATCCCCACTTCATCCAGCAAGGCGAGGGGGCCGACCGGAAAGCCGGCGTCTTTCATGGCACGGTCGATCTGTTCGATCGAGGCTCCCTCTTCGAGCAGGATCAGTGCCTCGTTCACATAGGGGGCGAGGATGCGGGTAGTGTAGAATCCCGGCCCGTCATTGACAACAATTATATGTTTTCCCTGCCGCAGCCCGACGCTGCAGGCGGTGGCAGCCACCCAGTCGGCAGTTTTTTCTGTTTTGATAATCTCGAGAAGAGGCATCTTCTGGACAGGGGAGAAGTAGTGCATCCCGATAATATTCTCTGGCCGTTTTGCACCGGCCGCAATCTCAGAGATCGGCAGAGAGGAGGTATTGGTAGCGAAGATGCAGTGATCTCCGGTGTTGGCCTCCACATCGGCAACGATGGATCGTTTCAGGTCGAGATCTTCAAATACCGCTTCGATAACCAGGTCGATATTCTGAAATCCATCGTAATTCATAGTCGGGTGAACCCTGCCAAGGATTGTGTCTCGTTCAAAGGAGGTGATAGCTCCTTTGGATCGTTTTTTCTCCAGATCCTTGTGGATCGCCTCCTCACCCCCGGCAGCCTGATCCAGGTTTCGGTCCTTCAGCCAGACCGGAAGCTCGTTTTCAGCGCTGACTTGTGTGATGCCGCTCCCCATCAGGCCGGCGCCAAGCACGGCAATCTGGCGAACCGGCCGGGCCTGCTCCTTCCAGGGGTTCTTCTTCGCCTCGTTCATGGCGTAAAAGAGGCGGACCATCTCTTTAGATTCGGGTGTAACCGCAAGTTTGCCAAAGAGGCTGGACTCATTCATGAGCCCACGTGCCAATCCGTTTTTATAGCCGTAGCGTACACTTTCGATGATCTGCGGCGGGGCGGGGTAGTTGCCTCGAGTTTTGGCTGCCGTCCGCTTATGTGCCTGGTTGAAGAGGATAAACCGTCCGGCGGGGTTGTTTTCGAGCAGTTTTTCCAAAAAACTGAGCCTCATCTTCCGGTCGGGTTGTTTTGTGGCCAGCCGCTGTACCGCTTCGATTCCCGCCTTCTCCATGTGGTGGCGGCTGGTGACTTCATCTGCAAATTCGTTTCGTTTCGCCTGGCGGACATACATGTTCTTTCCGGTCAGGAGATAGGAGAGGGCCTTTTGAATCCCGATCAGCCGTGGGAGCCTCTGGGTACCACCGGTACCAGGGAGCAGGCCCAGTTTGACTTCCGGGAAACCGATCCGGGTAGCAGAGTGATCGGAGATGATCCGATAGTGGCAGGCGAGGGCAAGTTCCGCCCCACCCCCGAGACAGCTCCCGTGGATACAGGCGATGATCGGTTTGGGGAACTCAGCGATCTCTTTCATGATCTCCTGGCCAGCTTCACTCAACTCCCGGAATTCGGCTGCGGTCGATTTATCCCGGAACATGTCAATATCCGCTCCGGCGATGAAGTTGTTCTCCTTCCCGCTGATCAGGACCGCTCCCCGCAGGGAAGGGTCGTCGCGGAGTTCTTCCAGGAACCGGCGAAACCGATCCATCAGCTCTTCGTTGAGCGTGTTGACCGCACTGCCGGGGTCGTCCAGTGTGAATATCGCTGTATTGCCTTTCTTTTCGAGAGTGGTCATGGTGGTTTAGGTGATAGGGGGCAGGTTTTTTAAATTCGCTCGAGTATGATGGCGTGGCCCTGGCCTCCTGCCGCGCAGGCGGCGACGAGGGCGTATGTGCCGTCTTCCTCTTGCAGCCGGTTGGCAGCAGTGGTTACCAGCCGTGTACCGGTCGCGCCGAACGGGTGGCCGAGCGAGAGGGAGCCGCCGCGGGTATTGAGCTTCTCCAGAGGGATCTCGCCCACTCTGCGTGTACGCCCCAGCCGCTCTTTGGCAAACGAGTCGCTTCCAAGCGCTTTCAGGACCGTAAGCATCTGCCCGGCGAACGCTTCATGAAATTCGAATACGTCGATCTCTTCGATTGTGAGGTTCATCTCATCCAGAACCTTCGGAACGGCAAAAGCGGGGCCGATCAGCAGTTCATCCCCCGGCTGCCGGGCAACATAGGTGTAGGAACAGAGCCGGGCTTTGGGGGTGTATCCATTCTCACGGGCCCAGCCAGCCTCCGTGATGAGGGCAGCCGAGGCACCGTCAGTCAGCGCGGAGGCGTTTCCGGCGGTGACCGTACCGTGCGGTTTGACAAAGGCAGGCCGCAAAGATGCGAGTTTCTCAAGGGTGCTGTCTCCACGGATGACGTTGTCTTCTTCAACCAGCACCTTTTCCGACGGAATGGAAGCGGGGAAGAGCTCTCCGGCCAAAAGATCCTTCTCTGCAGCTTCCGCTGCCAGCCGGTGGGAGCGGAGCGCGTACCGGTCCTGTTCTTCCCGCGTGATGCCGTATTTGGCCGCCATCTTGTCGCAGCTCTCCCCCATCGTCTCTCCGGTAGAGAATTCGGCGATGGAGGGAATCTCCGGAAGCAGGTCGGAGGGGCGGAGCCCCTTGAAGAAGCCCAGATAATCTGTGAAGGAGCGGTATTTTTGCGTTTCAAGCAGTTTTTTGCGGAATTTCCTGCGAAAGCGGATCGGGATGTCTGACATCAGATCGACACCTCCGGCGATGACGACACGGCTTTGCCCCGTCCGGATCTGCTCCATCGCGGTCGTGACGGCCAGGTTGGAGGAGATACAGGCCATCGTTACGGTAAAGGCGGGAACAGTGTCCGGAATGCCCGCGCCGAGAGCGGACTCCCTGGCGATATTACTTGTATTCACTTCCTGGATCACGTTCCCCAGAATGACCCTGTCAATTTCCGCGGCCGGAAGGGCCGTTTTGGTGAGCAGCCCGCGAAGGGCAAGCCGGCCGAGGTCATAGGCCATCAGGTTCCGGTATCCGCTGCCTGCCCGCTGAAACGGGATTCGCCCGCCGTCAACAAAAACAGCCTCTTTAAACGTGGTGGTATGGGTGTTCATAGCTCGCTCTCCTCTTGGCCCCGCTCATAGTAACAGTGTTAACCTGACTCAATATGGTTACTATTCTAAAAACATAAAATGCGAAATTCGTTTCATCTACACTTTGTTACGGACTCCTTTTGTTCTTATATTTGGCGTCCTGATTTCAAGGGGATTTCGCTTCTCCGGTTTTGTGACGTACCGGTTGCAGATGGAGAGTGGATGTTGCGTTTGAAACGGGGCGCTTAGCTCAGTTGGTTCAGAGCACCTGCCTTACAAGCAGGGGGTCACAGGTTCGAATCCTGTAGCGCCCACCACATCTATTGAAGGCTGGAAGCGTTGATTATGGGTATGTGTAATTGTTTCCATACCCACTGCCTTATTCAGTGCTAACAAATCGCGTTACGATTGCGAAAGCAGTGCTTCCGCGGTTCGAATCCTGTAGCGCCCACCATATCTCTTTTTCTCCCATTTCAATTGGATGAGTTTTGCCATGAAACAGGATGAATTCTCTTGCCCACTTGACATAATTCTTTTCCGTATTGTAACTATAGTCTCGGAGGCGTATTACATTACGCAGTTGATATAAGAGTTTTGGTTTATTCATGATTCAATTCAGATCTATAAAGTACGACCATAGAACAGTACCGGATACCTGTACTCTCTTACACATATGATCCTTACATCGGTTAATGGCCGATCGTCCTATTCCTTATGTGACGTTTTGTCGACTATGGATTGGAATAATGGTCCTTATACAGCATATTCCCATACTGATGTTTTCGAAGGTTAATAAGGAGTTAGCCGCCGGATAAAAAATGCCTTCCCTTGATACTTTTTTATCTTTTCTTTTCGTAAAATTAATGTAAGAACAAAGTAAGAACATATTTCCACCCACTATGATTAAGAAACTTCAAAAAATCGGAAACAGTCGGGGCATTCTTCTTGAAAAGCCTCTCTTGAAACTTCTCAAAGTTGAGGAAGACGACAGTGTAGAGATAGTCCCTCATGAGGACGGGTTGTTGATAAAGAAAGTTGATGTACAATCTGCCTATAGGGAGATCAGCAAAAAACATCGTAAATCTTTGGATAAACTTGCTGAACACTTCCGATCCAAATCTGTTCGACGGTAGACTCTGCGGCTAATAAGGCAAATCAACGCGGACACTGCCTTGCTTTTATCAAAATCTCCGGCAGATTTA
>JBBDRW010000096.1:0-6254 GCA_040905265.1 Balneolaceae bacterium
CCTCGGGTTCGGCACTCTTCTCAAATCCCAGGATCAGGTCTCCCAGCAGCAGCGAGCCGTCCAGAGGAAGCGGCTCCGGCAGTGGAACTTCCAGCCGTCCGGCCCCTCGGACTGTCTCCGGCATCAGGCTTTCGATCTGGCGGGGTGCTTCCGGATCGAGGTTTTCCAGTTCGGCAAAAAAGAGTTGTGTGGCTCCGTCCGGATGATACGACAGGGTAAAGGCTGAACTGCTCGGGCTATCCTGTAACGGGTCAATGATCATGGTTGGATAGATCCGGGTTTGCGTCAGAGTATTCCGGTCCCGGTTCATCAGGTTCATGCCATGAATAAGCCGATATCGGCCGAGAAGGAGTTCATCCTCCACCTGCTCCTCCTCCTGGTCATACAGAAATGCCACTGTGGGGCGGCTCTCCAGAAAACTGAGCAGGAGAGGGGCTCCCTCTTCATCCAGCAATCGGTATTGGGTTACATGAAGTGGAATTTCCGGCAGATTGTTTTCTTCCGTCGAGATCTGTTCCGGAGCCTCCATCATATTCTGATGTGTGGAGATGCTATGCTGGCTCCGGATGCTGCGGCTGATGGTGCTGGGTGTTGCATATCCTCCTACTAAGGCCGTACTTCTTCTGCTCAGTGAGGTCTGGTAGAGGTGTGAAAAGTAGGTATCAAGGGTGCTCAGGTGGTCATAGTAGATCTCCAGGACCGCCATCGCTGCAAAGCCGTAACCTCCACGCTGGGAAGTAAACAGGCGGGAGGGGATCAGATCCGCAAGTGTATGCAGTTGCCCAAATCCTCCAACAGCCTTTTCTCCGAACATCAGTACGAGATTAAACGGCATCTCTTCGTTCGGGCTGTAATAGATCCAGATTTCATAGTTGTGTGGAGCACCGGCTTCCCGCTGGAGAATATCGATGATCTCTCTGGACGCATCTGCTTCCTCTCTCTGGAGAAGCCTTCTCACATCGAGCTCTTTCAGCGGGAAGAACCCGGTCTCCTTGTGATCCGGCTCCCCGTATTGAACATACAGCGGCCCCCGCTCATCCGTTCCATATGGCGGTTCGTTTCTGCGCTGAAAATGTCTCTTTGCATAGGCGATCCGTTCCCAGTGTTCGGCCAGACGCGGGTTGTAGTTGCGGCCGGGCAGGGGGTCCAGCCGGTTCCAGAATAGCGTCAGTTTCTCCAGAAGCAGGGGGTCTCTGAGTGCAAGAAGCTGTGTCCACTCCCGGAATTCATCCTCCCCGGCCAGAGGCTTGAGACGGGCCAGCTCCTGTGAAAGCAGCTCGTGATCTCTCTCTGTGATCCGGCCTGCCGAGAGCGCCCACTGATAGAAGGAGGCCGCCATCGGGTAGTGGCCCCGGAGCTGCTGTTCCGTGGCCAGGCGAATATATTCGAGACCCATTTCAATGGAAGGGGTGGCCATTCTGGCCCGTGCATCTACCCAGATGTTCAGCGCCTCTTCGTACTTTCCGGCCGCTTCCGCTTCATGGCCCAGGGAGAGCCAGTTCTCTGTCTCCTGGCCGGCCTCGGCAAGCAGGGGGGTTTGCATCCATGCCAACAAGATCAGTAACGTAGCCATAGGCGGGTGTAACGGTTCAATAGAGGTGTCTTACAGGCCTGTCACAGTAAGATTATATAGATAATAGATTCCGGGGAAAGAATCAAAGAGAAAAACGGGTTATCCTGGGAGTTTGTCGAACTTAGACTCCTAGTTCGGCGAGCAGGGCATTCAGTTTCTCAAGTTTGGCAGTGGCGTCAGACTGTTTGTTTCTCTCTCGTTCGACCACGTCCTCCGGTGCGTTGTCCGTAAACTGGCGGTTGCCCAGCTTCTTCTCTACGGACGTCAGGAACCCCTTTGTGTTGTCGATCTCTTTCTGAATCCGTTCTCTCTCTTTCTCCAGGTCGATCAGCCCCTCCAGCGGGATGTACAATTCGGAACCGTCCACAACGGCGGCCGCTGCTGCACCCGGTTTTGAAGCGGCCTCGTCCACGGTAAAACTTCCGGCCGGCAACAGCTTGCGGAAGATCCACTCGGCCCCGGCCAGCTTGTCAGCCAGGATGCTGTTCTTCGGTTTCAGGGTGAGATTCAGCGTCTGTTTGGGGGAGATACCCATCTCCGCCTGTATGTTCCTCACGGCAGAGACCATCTGCTGAACCGTTCGGAAGAGTTCCAGCGAATCTGTGTCTACACTGTCCGGATCAGCTTTTGGCCATTCGGAGACCATGATCGCATCCGTTTTACTCCTGTTCCGGATACGGTGCCAGATCTCTTCGGTCAGGAAGGGCATAAAGGGGTGGAGGAGTTTCATCAGCGATTCGAAAAAACCGAGGGCTCGTTCGAGGCGCTGCTTCGGAATGTTTGCGCCCTGTTCCTCCGGTTTGATCATCTCAATGTACCAGTCGCAGAAATCATCCCAGATCAGGGAGTAGATTTTCTGCAGGGCTTCGTTGAGCCGGTAGCGATCAAAATCCCGGTCCATCGCCAGAACCGTCTGGTGAAGGCGCGATTCCATCCAGCGGTCAGCCAGGCTTTCCGGATCGATTTCACGGGAAGGCGTGTAGCTTTCGTCCTCTTCCATGTTCATCGACAGGAACCGGAAGGCGTTCCAGATCTTGTTGGAGAAGTTCCGTCCCTGCTCGCAGAGAGCGGTGTCAAAGAGCAGATCGTTTCCGGCAGGGGAGGAGAAGAGCATCCCCACACGGGTGCCGTCAGCGCCATACCGTGCGATCAGTTCCAGCGGGTCGGGGGAGTTCCCCAGGGATTTGGACATCTTTCTACGTTTTTCATCCCTCACGATTCCGTGGTAATAGACATCACTGAACGGTTTTTCACCCCGGAATGCATATCCGGCCATGATCATCCGGGCGACCCAGAAGAACATGATTTCCGGAGCAGTGACCAGGGTTTGTGTCGGGTAGTAGTAGGAGATCTCCTCATTGTCGGGCTCTTTCATCCCGTTGAAGACGGTAATCGGCCAGAGCCAGGAGGAGAACCAGGTATCGAGTACATCCTCGTCCTGGCGGAGCTCATCTTTGGTGAGTTCCCGCCCGGATTTCTCACGTGCCTTTCGGAGGGCTTCCTCAGCGGTTTTGGCAATCACATACTCATCATCGCCATCTCCGAAATACCAGGCAGGGATTCTCTGTCCCCACCAGAGTTGCCGGGAGATGCACCAGTCACGGATATTCTCCATCCAGTGGCTGTAGGTATTGGTAAATTTTTCGGGATGAAACCGGATGTTGCCGTTCATCACATTCTCCAGGGCCGGCTCGGCCAGCTCTTTCATCCGGCAGAACCACTGGAGGGAGAGCCTCGGTTCGATCACGGCGTCCGTCCGTTCGGAGTATCCCACCTTGTTCCGGATCTCTTCAACCCTGACGAGTTGACCGCTCTTTTCAAGATCTTTGACGATCCGTTTTCGGGCTTCAAACCGGTCTTCTCCGATATAGAATATCCCGGCCTCGGAGACCGTCCCGTCCTCGTGGAACATGTCGATTACATCGAGTCCGTGGCGCTGTCCGATCTCATAGTCATTCACATCGTGAGCCGGGGTAACTTTCAGGCAGCCGGTTCCATATTCGGGGTCCACGTACTTGTCGGCGATAACCGGAACCTCCCGTTCTACCATCGGAATGATTACCGTTTTCCCGATCAGATGGCGATAGCGCTCATCCTCAGGGTGGACGCAGACGCCGGTGTCCGCCAGAATCGTCTCCGGCCGGGTCGTCGCAATGGTGACCGATTCATCAGAACCTGCGATGTTGTACTCTACATGATAGAGTTTCGACTGAACCTCTTTGTGGATGACCTCCTCGTCCGAGAGAGCTGTTTTCGCCTGCGGGTCCCAGTTGATCATGCGGAGCCCCCGGTAGATGTACCCCCGTTCATAGAGGTCGATAAAGCAGTCGATTACCGAGTCGTAGAGCTCCTCTTCCAGGGTGAACCGGGTCCGATCCCAGTCGCAGGAGGCACCCAGCTTCCGGAGCTGCTGCAGGATGATCCCGCCGTGCTCCTCCGTCCAGGCCCAGGCGTGCTCGAGAAATTCATCGCGAGACAGGTCCGACTTTTTGATCCCTTCCTTACGGAGTTTCTGGACGACTTTTGCCTCCGTGGCAATCGAGGCGTGGTCGGTTCCGGGAACCCAGCAGGCATTCTTGCCCTGCATTCTCGCCCGCCGGACCAGTACATCCTGAATGGTGTTGTTGAGCATATGCCCCATATGGAGCACTCCCGTCACATTGGGAGGGGGGATGACGACGGTATAGGGTTCACGGCCGTCCGGTTCAGAGTGAAAGAAGCCGTTCTCCTCCCAGTACGCATACCACTTGTCCTCTGCATCGGAGGGATTATACTGCTTTGGCAGATCTGTCAGATCGTTCTTCGTATTTTTCATATGTAGAATGCAGAATATAGGAGTCAGTATGAGGCAGCCCGGGGTGCGGGGCTCCAGGGAAAAATCCATTTCGGCCCGAATTCTGTCATGTGTCCCGAATCGATATAGACCTTTGGATTCTTTCCTGGAGAGCTGCACTCAGGGCGGACTATGGGTAGCTTTAGAATGCAGGCATCAACTGTCTGTATTCTGCATTCTAAAGCCTTATTTCACCCGAACCAGCCGGACGCCAAAATGCCCGTCACTCTTGTGCTTGTGAGGATAGGTCTGGTACGCTTTTCCGTCCTGGGCAAGAACCTCTTCCGGAAGGTAGTCCTCCAGGTTTTCCAGTTCGAAATTGTCATACCGGTCCAGGAAGTTCTCAATCTGCCCCCAGTTCTCTTCCTCTTCAACAGAGCAGGTGCTGTAGACCAGCCGGCCACCTTTTTTTACCATATTGGCAGCCTCGTCCAGAAGCTCTCCCTGAAGTTTAACCAAATCTTCCAGATCCTGTTCCGTTCGCCGCCAGCGCAGATCCGCACGTTTGCTCAGGACACCGGTACCGGTACAGGGAGCATCCAGCAGAACTCCGTCGGTCATCTTCAGGTCGACATCCCGTGCATCTGCCCGGCGGATTTTAATGTTTTCGGCATTGAAATCAAGAGCGCTCTCCGCCAGTTTTTCGAGACGCTCCGGGCTGATGTCAATCGCGAATACCGTCCCTTCGCCGTTCATCAGGTCGGAGATCATGATCGCCTTTGTTCCGGGGGCGGCACAGAGGTCGTAAATTGTCTCACCGGGCTGTGGATCCAGAATGATCGGGGCAAACCCGGCAGCAATGTCCTGTACCTGGCAGAACCCTTTACTCAGCCATCCTTTTTCGATGAAAGGCTGGACCGAACTGACCAGGAAATAGCCGGGGAGCCAGGAGCTCTCTTCAAATTCGATACCGGACTTCTCCATTCTCAGTTTGAAATTCTCGGTCTTGGTGCGCAGGTTGTTCACCCGGATATAGAACTGAGGCCGTTGGTTGTTCGCCTGCATGAGTTGAAACGCTTCACGTTCACCGAACCGTTTGGACCATCGTGACACCAGCCACTCCGGATGGGAGAAGGTGGTTGCCACCAGTTTGGTGCGGTCCTTGAAGGCCGGTTTCGGGAGGTTTTCGACATCCCGCTGGATGTTGCGGAGGATCGCATTCACCAGGTCTCCGGATTTGGATCCAAGTGTGAACTTTGCGATCTCGACTGCTTCATTGATGGCAGCATAGTCCGGGGTACTGTCCATAAAGAGCATGTCATAGAGTCCCAGGCGGAGAATGTTTTTCAACCTTGGTTTCATCTCCTCCATCGTGATGCTGGAGAACTCTCCGATCACAAAATCCAGATAGCTCCGCTTGCGAAGAATACTTTGAATGTATTCACGAGCCTGAGCACGTTCTCTCTGATCCAGATCATTGGCAGGGCCAAAATCAAGCCTGTTTTCCTGATCGAATTGTACCAGAATCTCAACGCTGACCGATCGTGCTGTTATCTCAGTTTCCAATAGTATTACCTGTAATTAAAGTAGTTGAAATTGTGCTGTATGTGATGGCCGTCCAGACCGATAGCTACCGATTCTCTGCCGGAGTCCACTCTAGGTTTTTCTCTCCGGTGTAGAGCGCCCGGGGCCGGACCAGCCGGTTATTGGCGTCCTGCTCGAGATAGTGTGCCGTCCATCCGGACACACGGCTCATGGAGAAAATACAGGTATAGAGGTCCGGGCTGATACCGATCGAGTAGTAAACGGTTGCGGAGAAGAAATCGACATTGGGATCAATATTTTTTTCATCCTTCATGGTTTTCAGGATCGCTTCCGACCATTCATAGAGTGTTGTATGGCCGGTCT
>JBBDRW010000097.1:0-1062 GCA_040905265.1 Balneolaceae bacterium
GGGAAAGAGTAAACTCTGTCCCGCGCAGCAGATACGCTAAGAAACTTCCGGCATGCATCGCATGAGGGGCATAAGCGCTTGCATAAATTCCTCCATGTTGAAATCCCACATAGTCGGACTTAATGATACCAGCTCGGCTTAGCGCGATTCCAAGAGAGTTGTCAGTCCACCGCAGGAAATCCTGCATTTCCGAGACTTTCTCAGAGCTATTATCCATGCAGAGAATCCGGGCTAACCTCACCATGTTGAGAGATCTAATTCGCCCAGCGCTGGTACTGATAATCTCCGGTATTACATAGGTCTCTCCCGCCTGTGCATACCATTTCATTGCCGACAGCGCATGCTGCAGTTGTCCCTCCTGCCGCAACACATCTCTCATCAGAAAAACCGCGGGTCCGTAACCAGAGAAACTATTCGTTCCATAGTAAAGAGTTCCAAGAGCACTTCCCTCCGCCAAACCCTGATCATGAACGTGGTCAATCAAGGTCATGAATCTGTCTCGACTGTTCAGATTACCGTGCAAGCGATAGTCCATTGCCAGCTGTAGGATTATGTCGTTAAACACCGAGACAAATGTTGGTCCACTGCTAGTATACCCACTTCCATTCATAAACAAGGGGGCGCCCGTTACGTTCTTACCGTTTACCGTAATATTCAGATTATCGTATTTTGTTAGCGCATTAGTAATAGAACTCAGTAGCGCATCGTAACGGATCTGGGTGATAGGATCAAGATTCTCAAGTTCAAGGTTATCGCCCAATATCCATTTCTCATACCTATCAGCGATTTCGTCGAATTCGTTAGCCTGCTGAATTTTAATCGATTCGGGAACCGGAGTGGCCGATACCTGCTGGCTCTGGTAATAAGTGTCTTCTTTGGAATCGACAAATGGAATCTGATAATCGGCGGATCGCGGGGGAACACTGCTCGCAAATTCGAACAGGTCGATAAAAACCGTTCCCTGAGTGACAGAGCCAGGAGTTATTATCTCCATATCGGTTATCGACGAGCTCCCTGAATATAAAGGGTTCTTGGCATCCTGTTCAAGATGCACCCACATCC
>JBBDRW010000098.1:0-1054 GCA_040905265.1 Balneolaceae bacterium
TTTGTTCGTTGTATCAGGATTTAAAATCAGCAATTAAACCTATAATTCTCTGTATGGAAGCGGTCGATTTCATCCGAGGCGAAATTACGGAAGTTCTTGTCCAGCGCATCACCGGATTCAAGCTGTTCGCTGTCTATTAATAAGGTACGTGGACGGGAAAACTGGTTGCCGTGCTCGTCATAATTACGGAACAACTCCAGGCGGCCGTTTTCCAGTTCGGTGCTACCGTCCTTGTTTTCACGCCGAAAACCGGAGATATAGTCGTACACCAGCTTGGAGGTGGAGGTATTGTTACAGACGATGATGAAACAAGGTGGGACGGATATGCCCTCTTTCTGCCAGAGTTCGAAGGTTTTGGCATAGTGACCATATAGGGCCTGCAAGGCGGTTTGCAGTTGCGGCGGCAGGGCCAACGGGTTGAGCCCCTCTGCCTTGCCCCGGCCTTTTTTCGGCATTTTCGCGCGGATGTGTTCCCACAGATTGCGGTACATCGGCATCTCGCCGCCGGGGATGTTATCGGCCACCGGTACCCGGGGGAGTTTGACGATACCGGCTTCAATCGCATCCATCAGCGAGAAGTCACTCATGGTCCAGGGAAACAACGTCCCTTCCGCATAACCTGAACCGCGCAAGAAAAACGGAGTGGCGGACAGATCGACGACCCGGGCCAGACCGAGTTTACGGTTGACGATTTCAAGGCCGGAGATCCACAGGCGCGCAGCCTCGTTGTTCTTTTCCGCCTCCTTGCGTTCGTCACCCTTGAGTTTCTCGCCCTCATCGCTCTCGGGTTTTTCCCGGTAACAATGGTGGGCCTCGTCATTTAATGCGAGAATGTTCTTCATCCCCATCAGGTCCGGCATCACCCGCTGCAACATCTGGCCTTCGGTTTCCAGGGTATTCAGTGCTTCACCCCGGCCCTGCAACAGGGAACGGCCGCCTTTGGACAGTTCCATCCGTTCACGCAGTTTGAACGCGTGATAATTGGTGATCACGATCTTGGCACGATCCAGATCCGCCAGCATATCATTCGGGACCAGCTCGGTACTTTTATAAT
>JBBDRW010000099.1:0-6120 GCA_040905265.1 Balneolaceae bacterium
GTCAACCATCGATTGAAGCAGCACAATTTTTTCGATGACGAAATGGATGACCTGAAAAAGCTGCGCCCGGGGCGCGCCTTCTATTATCTTTTTTGGCTGATTTATCAAATCCTGAAATCCGGATTCCAGGTAGCATTTGTCGTCCTTCGCCCGGGGCTTCCAACGAAAACTCAACTGATGACCTTTTCTGTCGACCTCCCCAGCGCACACGCCAAAATGATTCTGGGAAATTCGATCACACTGACTCCCGGGACGCTTACGATAGATATCAGGGGAGATATGTTCACAGTACACGCATTGACTTCAGCATCGTTCGATGGTATCGTCAGCGATGAGATGCCGCGTCAGGTCTTAAAACTATTTTCAAATGAGGATCGGCCGGTTGTCCGCGATATCCGGTTCCTGAATGCTTCCGGAGAGCCGAAATGACATCATTTTTTCTCTATAGCACGATTATCCTGACTGTTATCATCGCCGTTCCGCTGATTCGGGTCGTCAAGGGGCCTACGATATACGACCGGCTGCTGGGAGCCAATGCAATTGCTACCAAAACGATTGTACTGGTCTGCCTGATCGGGTTCATGTACGGACGGATCGACATGTTTATTGACATCACCCTCGCCTATGCCATTCTGGGATTTATCGGGGTTCTGGCCATCGCCAAATTTGTAACTGCAAAACGGGTAGATGACCCATGAGTGAACTGCAACATATAGCAAGTATCCTGCTGATTGTAACCGGTATGTTCTTTATGCTGGCTGGCAGCATCGGGCTTCTTCGGCTGAAGGACTTTTACTCAAGAACACATGCGGTCAGCAAATCTGACACACTGGGGATCCTTTTGGTTATAACCGGGCTGATTATATTTGAAGGGTTCACTATTAACAGTTTCAAACTCAGCTTTATCGTGCTCTTTATCGCCCTCTCAAATCCAATCGGCAGCCATGCTTTGGCGAGAGCGGCGTTTCAGCGAGGGGTTAAACCACTCCTGGATGAGGATCCGGAAACCGTCAGGGAGAAGTAACCATGTTTTGGGAAATTGAACTTATTCTTTATCTCTTTTTGATTATCACAGCGTTGGTTGCTCTGGAATCCAGGGACCTGCTGGTGGCTGTTGTCATGCTTACGGTATTCAGCTTTACCATGGCACTGCTTTTTGTAACAATGGGAGCTGTGGATGTAGGTTTTACAGAAGCGGTCATCGGGGCTGGAGTTACCGGTATCCTCTTCGTCATTGCTATATTTCAAACGAAATTAAAAACAAAAGATTGAAAGCAATCAAAGTTCTCATACTGCTCGCGTTTGCCGGACTCATGATCTACGCTTCTCTCGACTTGCCCTACAGAGGTGATCCGGATAATCAGATGAATGTGGAACGAAGCATCACCGACACACCGGTTGCCGGCAATTACTATGTTCAGGAAGCATATCATGATGCACATACACCCAACTTTGTCACCGTTATCCTGGGAGACTACAGAAGTGTGGATACACTGGGTGAGCAGGTCGTCATCTTTTCAGCCGGACTGATCTGCCTTCTTATTCTGAGAAGATTCCGAGAGGAGGATGAGGGATGAAAACACAGTTTGACAGCCCGATTGTATTGCTCGGCAGCCGATTGCTCAGCCCTTATATCATGATGTTCGGATTGTATGTGATTTTTCACGGCCACTATAGCCCCGGCGGAGGATTTCAGGGAGGGACCCTGCTCGCGGCATCCATCATTCTGATCCGGCTCTCCAGCGGGCGGATGATTTCAAGGCTTCATCTTGCGGAGAAGGTCACAACCCCGATGGCAGCCATCGGGGTCATCATCTATTTTGCAACCGGGATTACTTCGATGCTGTTCGGCAGTTATTTTCTGGACTATGCTGCACTCCCGTTCCCCGGGGGGCTTGATCCCGCCTATCTTCGATTTTACGGAATCCTGATCATTGAAATTGGCATCGGCCTTGCGGTGATGGCTATTCTCATCATGATTTATGACAATATGGTACAGGGAGAGGATTATGACTGATTTTATACTTGGCCACTATGCATATTGGATGACGGTTCTTTTACTCTGTATCGGGTTGTATGGTATCCTGATGAAAAAGAACCTTGTAAAAAAAACCATCGGGCTCTCCATCATTCAAATCTCCGTCATTCTTTTTTTCGTGTCGGTCGCATCCAAATGGGAAGCTACCGTACCTGTTCTGGACCCGGCTCTGCCTACTTCAGATGTATCGGCCTATCTCAATCCGCTCCCTCACACATTGATGCTGACTGCAATTGTCGTCGGGGTAGCCACTCTGGGGGTCGCTTTTTCACTATTGATCGCTATCTACAGGCGGTACAAAACATTGGACGAAGAAGAAATCTTAAATCAGATCAATGATTGAGTCGCACATTCCGGCACTGATTGCCTTTAACTATCTGGCATTTGCTGTACTTATTACACTTCTGGGAGTGTGGAAGAGACAGCTCTGCCAGCCGCTTGCCGTACTTGGAGCCGGGATCTCTTCCCTGATGTCGATCTATGGCTTTATTACGTACATCAATGGCGGCGGCATACTTCGGTACTATTTCGGAGGGTGGGAACCTCCTGTCGGAATTGAATTTGTCTACGATGGCCTCTCTGCATTTTTTGTACTCGTCATCAACTGCATCGCTTTTCTGGTCCTTCTCCACTCATATCAGATTTCAAAACGTGAGTTCCCGTACAAGCGAATGGCCTATTACAGCCTTGCGATGCTGATGATGCTCGGCTTTAACGGTATGGTACTGACGGGCGACCTCTTCAACCTTTATGTCTTTCTTGAGATCTCCTCCCTGTCAAGCTACGCCCTTATTTCAAATGGTGATAAACCGGCACCTGTAGCCGCATTCCGATATCTGATCGTTGGTACCATCGGCGGCACTCTCTACTTGCTGGGAGTAGGGTTTCTCTACACCGTTACCGGAACACTCAATATTATCGATATGATGGCTCTTTTGCCATCCTATACCGGCAATACAGCTGTCATTGCTGCCTCTCTGCTGATGGTTACCGGGATCGGTGTAAAAGCGGCGCTGTTCCCCATGCATGGTTGGTTGCCGGACTCCTATACCTTTGCAAACTCAACATCCTCGACACTCATTGCACCGATCGGCACAAAAGTAGCGGCCTATGTTCTGGTGAGAGTTATTCTCTTTTTGTTTGGAATTGAACTGCTGGATCAGGCCATACCGCTCACAACCATTCTGGGCACACTGGCAGCGGCAGGAATTCTCTACGGTTCCATTATGGCGATTGCCCAGACAGAGATGAAGAAGATGCTGGCCTACAGCAGTATTTCACAAATCGGTTACATTATTCTCGGAATCAGCCTGGGGAACCTGTTCGGTTTTATCGGTGCCATTCTGCACGTTTTGAATCATGCGGTAATGAAAGCGTGTCTGTTTATGACTGCCGGTAATCTCCGGATGAAAGAGGGCCACTCCGACATCCGACTCTTTGACGACTCTTACAGGAAAAAATATCCCTGGACGATGTTTGCTTTCTCCACGGCCGCCATCTCGATGGTCGGCCTCCCTCCCCTTGCCGGGTTCTTCAGTAAATGGTATCTGGCGCTTGGAACCATCGAAGCAGGTAACTGGATTTTTCTGGCAGTGATTCTGATCAGTTCGCTCCTGAACGCCGTCTACTTTTTCCGAATCCTTGAAAAGGTCTACATGAAGAACCCTGAGGTGGAAAATGAACCGGAAACCGAACCAAAACCGGTTGTCAATAACGAGGGTTCCTTCTCAATGTTGCTGCCAACAACTGTGCTCGCCATCGCTCTTTTTCTGATTGGCCTGCTGAACGTTGCCATTGTAGTTGCTATTACAAATATGTACCCGTTATGAAAACCGGCCGATTACACCCAATTTCAGATTCAGTCGCGGGTCTGCAACCTGCAGTACAGCGGGGTGTTTCAATACAAACAGCCAGGGAGAGAACCTCTCCTTTTCACGCCGGTAACTCCGATTCAGTTATTCTGATTACTCAAGTTTAATCCTGATTCACGACGATCCAAATGGAACTTACATTTGTACCTTTATATGCAGTGTTGATTTCGCTTGCTGCGGTTCCGCTGATTCTGATCAGCTCGGGCAAGCCGAACCTGCGTGAATTCTGGACGATCCTGGCTTCGGTCATCAAATTCGGGCTGGTGATGCTGTTACTTCCGACAGCGATACAGGGTGGCACAGTTGAGATTACACTTCTGGAAATCGCTCCGGATATTCCACTGCTGTTGAGGGCCGACCCATTCGGGATCTATTTTGCAATAATAGCCTCCGGCCTCTGGTTCTTCACCTCTTTCTACTCGATCGGGTACATGCGAAATGCCGGAGAGAAGAAACAGACACGCTACTTTGCGAGTTTTGCAGTCTGCCTCTCGGCAACCATCGGGATCGCATTCTCGGGCAACCTGCTGACGTTTATCATCTTTTATGAAATTCTGACCATTGCCACCTATCCGCTGGTGATCCACAAAGAGACCGCAAAGGCGATCCGTGCCGGCCGTAAATATCTCGCCTACACACTGACTGCCGGCCTGCTGCTCATAGCGGCAGCCGGGCTGACCTGGCACTTTACAGGTACTCTTGAATTCCGGCCCGGAGGAGTCTTTACAGGTACCTCCCTCTCACAACCGGTGATGATCTCCATTTTCCTTCTCTTTTTCGGCGGAGTGGCCGTAAAAGCCGGTGTGATGCCGCTTCACAGCTGGCTCCCGTCGGCGATGGCTGCACCGACACCGGTCAGCGCATTACTGCACGCTGTTGCTGTCGTGAAATCAGGAGTATTCGGGGTGATACGGGTCATCGGCTATATATTCGGAACAGAAACGATGGTTGATTTCGGGTTGAATGATATCGTACTGGTTCTGGCCGGCATCACCATCATCGTCGCCTCCCTTCTGGCTTTTGCCCAGGACAATCTGAAACGCCGGCTCGCCTACTCTACTGTCGGGCACCTCTCCTACATTGTGCTGGGAGCTGCTCTGATTACTACACTTGGTATGACCGGAAGTATCATGCATATCGCTGCCCATGCCACCATGAAGATCACTCTCTTTTTCTGTGCCGGTGCGATCTATGTAAATCTTCACAAAGAGAATATCAGTGAATTGAACGGCATCGCAAAAGTGATGCCCTGGACCATGGGGGCTTTTGTCATCGGGTCGATGGGGCTTGCCGGAATCCCTCCGATCAACGGGTTTGTGAGCAAGTGGTTCCTGATTTCCGGTTCACTTGAAGGGGGGATGTGGATTCCGGTAGTTATATTTGTTATCAGCGGTCTTTTGAATGTCGGGTACTTCTTTCCCATTATTCAACGAGCCTATTTCAGAAAGGGTGACGAGAGCCTGTCGGGATATGGCGAAGCATCGCCGTTTATGGTTGTCCCCATTGTCATTACAGCAACCTTGTCTGTTCTCTTCGGATTGTTCCCCGACCTTTTCTTTCATTTCCATGAACTGGCAAGTTCCATTGCCGTAATCATATTCTCCGGAGGTTAACATGAAAACGTGGCATTGGGCTCTGCTCGGGCTGCTGACACTGATCAGCCTGATTCTCGAATTTACGCTGTTGAGCGGCTATGACTCACACTGGTGGAATGCCATTCCGGGGTTCTACATTATCTGGGGTTTTGCGTGCTCTGTTTTTATCATCTATGTCTCGAAATGGATAGGCAAATTATTCCTGTTTAGAAACGAATCCTACTATGATCACTGAGTTGTTCTTCTTTCCGGCATTGATTGTGATAGCAGGGGCTTTGATTCTCCCCTTTTTCAATCAGAATGTTCGATCTTCTCTATTCCTGCTTTTCCCCGCCGTAGCGATGGCCGGAGTCTGGATGATGCCGGAGAGCTACTCTCTCCATGCATCTCTGGCCGGATATGACCTGCTACTGGTTCAGGCGGGCTCGCTGAGCAAAATTTTTGCCACGATCTTTGCCATGATCACCTTTTTCGGCGGAATCTACGCATGGCACATCAAGGACCTCGGGCAGCAGGTATCAGCCCTGGTCTATGCCGGCAGTGCTCTGGGTGTCGTCTATGCCGGTGACTTTTTTACTCTGTTGGTATTCTGGGAACTGATGGCCTTCAGCTCATC
>JBBDRW010000100.1:0-1044 GCA_040905265.1 Balneolaceae bacterium
GAACAATCGCAAACTGAATCTCGTTTAAAATAGTAGTATATTCATTTACAAAGTGGCCTCCTCCAGGTTCTGCGTACACCCAGTTAAGCGTGTAAAGCTTGTTTTTCAAAGTCCATTGGACTTAAGTATCCTAATGTAGAGTGCCGTCGTCGAGGATTATAAAACCGTTCCGGGAAATCAATAGGGTCAGTGTCGATTGATTGAGAGTTATAACCGAATCTGGTGTTTGAGGAGTTGAAAAGAAGCGGCGTATCTGGTTGATTTGTAGTTGTAAGACATCAAATTAACCTGAGGAGATACGCCACTATGAGTAAGCATAACGTGATTGAGTTGGAAGGTCGAGAGAAGCTGTCCGATCCGTTGAGTGATTTGCTGAGAGCGGGGGCCAGAAACTTGATTCATCAAGCGGTTGAAGCGGAATTATCGGATTTTATGGCCCAGTATGCCGAACGGTATACAGCAGAGGGCAAGGCCGGGGTGATCCGGAATGGTTACCTGCCGGCACGTGAGGTGCAAACCGGTATCGGACCGGTGACGGTGCAGGTACCGAAGGTGCGTTCCCGGACGGGGGAGCCCGTGGTATTTCGTTCAGCCCTGGTGCCGCCGTATGTGCGCAAGACACGGTCCCTGGAAGCGGCGTTGCCGTGGTTATACCTGAAGGGGATTTCGACGGGGGAGATGCAGGAAGCGTTGCAGGTACTGGTGGGCCCGGAGGTGGCGGGATTATCGGCGAGTACGGTGGCCCGGTTGAAACAGGTGTGGACGGAAGAATACCGGGAATGGAACGCAAAACGCCTGGACCGGGACCGTTGGGTGTATGTGTGGGCGGATGGGGTCTACAGTGGGCTCAGGGCGGAGCATGCGAAGCTGTGTGCCCTGGTGATTATCGGGGTGAATGAACGCGGTGAGAAGCATTTTTTGGCGATAGAAGGCGGGATACGGGAATCGACCCAGAGTTGGCGTGAAGTGTTGCTGAAGCTGAAATCCCGAGGCATGAACGTGCCGCAGTTGGCCGTCGGTGATGGTGCCATGGGCTTCTGGTCG
>JBBDRW010000101.1:0-1039 GCA_040905265.1 Balneolaceae bacterium
AACGCCAGGGTCAGCATGGAATTATCAGCCCCGGCCTTTTCCAGCATGGATTCCAGATTCACCTGAAAACTGTTGCGATTGAGCAGACCGGTCTGCGGGTCATAGAAACTCAGATAATCGATTTCATCCTGTTTCAGCAGGTTGCGCATTGCATAGGAAATATTCCCGGCGAGCTCTGTCAGTAAGCGCATCTCTTCTTCATCAAAGAATCCCTTCTCTGCGGCATAAAGCCCCATCACAGTACGGTCATTGTTGCCGGTATCGAGCGGAAATATGGCGATGGCCTGATAACCCCGTGCCAGGGCCTCATGTTTAAGTGTGACTGTATCCGGGTCCTCCGCCAGATTATTACGGACGACCGGTTGCATGATACGCAATGCCTCCATGGTAGCGGAGGAATCAGCGGTACACTCCTCCATATTGGGAATCTCAGCTGCCACAGCTTCAAGATAACCCGCTTCGTGCCCCGCCCAGGCCAACGGCATCAAGGTCGTCTCGCCTGCGGGAACCGTCCCTATCCAGGCCATGCGTAACTGCCCTGCGTCAACAGCTATCTTGCAGGCTTCACGAAACAGCTCATCCTGGTCCTGTACCCGGACTATCAGTGAGTTGATCGCACTCAGTACGCTGAGCACACGGTTCTGGCGTAATAATCTTGATTCATTGTTTTTTCGTTCTGAAATATCGCGGAAATACCAGATCCGGCCGTAATTTATATTTTTTTTCCCGATCAAGGGTGCAGTATAACGTTCCAGGGTTCTGCCATGTTTCAATCTGATTTCATCATGTAGTTTTTCTTCAGGTTGCTCCGTCAGAGATTGAATACCCGCAACAAATTCCTCCGGCTCCTCCAGTTTATCCAGCACGGATTGTAACGCGAGTTCCTCCGAACGGCTTGCCATGATTTCCTCTGAAATACCCCATATCTCGAGGAAACGGCGGTTCCAGGAAATAATCCTGCGTTCCTGACTGACCACCAAAATACCTTCAATCGCGGTTTCCTGCTGGGTTGCAAGGATCGTGTTCTTTAACGCCAGTT
>JBBDRW010000102.1:0-1036 GCA_040905265.1 Balneolaceae bacterium
CGCTCTTCATCCTGCAGGCCGGCTCTGGCTCTGCGAACGGCATCAGAGACAGCTTCTATAGCCTGATCCTGGCCTATCACACGTTTATGAAGTTCTTCTTCCAACATCAGCAATTTCTGACGCTCACTGGAGAGCATTTTATTGACCGGGATGCCGGTCCATCGTGAAACAATATCCGCAATCTCTTCAGCTTCCACCTGTTCTTTCAATAGTGAATCATTTTGCTGAATATCATCCAGTTCTTTTTTTGTCTCAACCATCTCTTTTTCGAGTTGAGCAATGGTCCCATAACGCAATTCCGCAACTTTTTCGTAGTGACCCTCACGCTCTGCTTTTTCAGCCTCATTTCGTGCTGTTTCAATGGCCTGTTTCATCTCACGTGTCTTCTGGATCAATCCTTTTTCCAGGTCCCACTGTGACCTCATCGATTTACGCTTCTCTTCAAGATTTGCCAGCTCCTTTTCATTGCCTTTCAACTTGGACTCATCCTTCTCCCGTTTGAGGGCTTCCCGTTCGATTTCCAGCTGACGTATCTGGCGTTCGATACTATCCAGCTCCTCCGGCATTGAATCGATCTCTAAACGTAACCGGGAGGCCGCTTCATCAATCAGGTCAATCGCCTTGTCCGGCAGAAAACGGTCTGATATATAACGATGTGACAGTTCTGCTGCGGCTACAATGGCCGCATCCGTGATCCGAACACCGTGGTGCACTTCATATCGTTCCTGCAATCCTCGCAAAATGGATACCGTGTCCTCAACAGATGGTTCTTCTACTAATACGGTTTGAAGCCTTCTCTCCAATGCCTTGTCTTTCTCGATGTATTTTCTGTACTCAGTGAGTGTTGTGGCACCTATGGCATGCAGTTCACCTCTGGCAAGAGATGGTTTTAGAATATTGGCAGCATCCATTGAACCTTCGGTTGCACCGGCTCCAACCAATGTGTGAATTTCATCGATAAACAGAATGAGTTCACCATCCGAATCAATGACCTCCTTAACAACTGCTTTGAGACGTTCCTCAAACTCTCCTCTGA
>JBBDRW010000103.1:0-1036 GCA_040905265.1 Balneolaceae bacterium
AGACTGCAGATCCTTGCCCCATTCAGGTGTGTAGACAAATTCACGGCCGGATTTTTGCAACACCTCAATCGCATCAGTGTAGTGCATACGGACAAAATCCTGTTCGGAGATGTTCGTCAGCCTTTGCATCAGGGAGGTATCAACGAATCTTGAAAACAGTTCCAGATCCTCACTGCAATGCTCCATCACATATCTACACAGGTACTGGATCAATTCCTGCCCCAGCGCCATGTTATCGGCCAGATCCGCAAAGGCAATCTCAGGCTCTATCATCCAGAATTCGGCAATATGCCGGCTGGTATTTGAATTTTCGGACCGAAAGGTGGGGCCGAAGGTATAGACCTTGCCAAGACTCAGGCAGCAGGCTTCAAGTGACAGCTGACCGGAGACAGTCAGATGTGCTTCCTTACCGAAGAAATCCTGATCATAATCGACTTTGCCTTCCGACTTTGGGACATCGTTGAGATCCATTGTCGTTACCCGGAACAGATCACCGGCGCCTTCGCAATCCGAGCCGGTAATAATGGGGGTATGTATCCAGTAAAATCCCCTGTCCCTGAAAAAATCATGAACAGCCAAGGCCAGACGGGAACGGATCCGGAACATGGCCCCGTATTTGTTGGTGCGGCTGCGCAGATGTGCGATCGTCCGCAGGAACTCATCTGAATGACGTTTCTTCTGCAGGGGGTAATCATCCGGCGCCTTACCGAATAGTTCGAGTGCAGTGGCCTTGATCTCCCATTTCTGTCCTTTGCCGGGCGAGGCAACCAGATCCCCGTTGACCTTGATCGCGGCACCGGTATTCATATCCTGAATCCTTGCGTAACCGTCGATATCGCTGTCAGCAATAACCTGGATGTTTGCCAGACAGGAGCCGTCATTCAGTTCCAGGAATGAAAAACCACGGGAATCACGCCGTGTCCTGACCCAGCCGGCGGCTTTAATGCCGGTGATGGCATTGTCAGACTGGAGCAGGTCGCGAATGCGCTGTTTATGTATCATTGATATTTATGTATTATCCAGTATAAAGAGTTGT
>JBBDRW010000104.1:0-34086 GCA_040905265.1 Balneolaceae bacterium
TGGAGCAGATCGATTTCGTCTGCCGGATGATCGGGCGTTACCCGGACCATTTTGAACTGGCCCTGACCGCTGATGACGTTGAACGGGTCTTTTCCGCCGGCAAGATTGCGTCGATCATCGGGATGGAAGGGGGCCATTCGATCGGGAACTCCCTGGCGGTGCTCCGGCAGTTTTACAATCTTGGTGCCCGGTATATGACGATTACACATTCCCGGACGCTGGACTGGGCGGATGCTTCCAATGACGTTCCGCAGCATGACGGACTGTCGGCATTTGGTGAGGAGGTAATCCGCGAGATGAACCGGCTCGGTATGCTGGTTGACCTCTCTCATGTCTCCCAGGCGACCATGAGTGATGCGCTTCAGATCTCAGAAGCGCCTGTGATCTACTCCCACTCATCGGCCCGGGGCGTGAACGGCCACCCGAGAAATGTCCCGGACGATATTCTGCCTCTGGTCCGGGAGAACAGCGGGGTGATCATGGTGACGTTTGTCACCTCGTTTGTTTCCGAAGAGCTGAGGCAGCACCTTGGGAAACGGGACGGCTACCGCGCTTCCCTGGAGTATCTCTATTCCGGACAGCCGGAGCGGATCGCGGAGATGATGGAGGAGTGGAACCGGGAGAACCCGGCGCCGCAAGCGAGGCTGGAACAGGTGGCCGACCACATTGACCACCTGCGGGACCGGATCGGCGTGGACTATATCGGGATCGGGGGAGACTATGATGGAATTACCGAACTCCCGTTGGGGCTGGAGGACGTTTCGGCCTATCCCGATCTATTCGCCGAGCTGCTGCGAAGAGGATACAGCGAGGAGGATCTCAAAAAGATCGCCGGACTCAATCTGCTCCGGGTGATGCGGGACGCCGAAGCGGTCTCGGAAAGGCTGCGCCGGGAACAGGAACCCTCCGAGGCGGTAATCGGAGATTTTGATTAAGGAATTGTTTTGCCATATTTAGGCCTATGAACTATTTGATTTCAGCAGTACTCCTCTTTCTGATGATTTATGAAACCGGTATGGCGCAGGATAACAGGGTACAGATTGCCAATCTGAATGACGGCGCACAGACAGAAGCGTTCCAATCGATCCGGCAGGCCTTCCAGAATCGGAACCCCGGCTATGAGATGGACTGGCTCCCGGAGGTCCGGGAAATCGGAACCCGGGAGGTGACGCAGGTTCTCTTTGTCCAGCAGATTGACGGCGTGACCAACCAGGATGTCGTGACGAACGTGACGATTACAACAGCTGAAGGCAGCCGGAAAGAGTCGGAAGCGATTGTCGGGGATATTCTGATTCTGAACGCGGGTGAGCGGCTCCAGACGTCATCGGAAACCGGCTTGCTGGTTTTCCAGGTGCCGGTGGCCCCGGAAGATGAGCTTCCCCACTTTATCCGGCCCGACTGGGACCCCAATATCACCGATGTGCCCGGTGGCTGTGCAACAGAAATCGACGCCTACCGGCGCATCCTGCTGACCTGGCAGGAGGATGTGGGAGAGTATATCTATCACGCTTTGAACGCCCACAGGGTCCGGATTTACGACTCCTTCAGCCACTACCATCCGGTGGCCGGCGGTTTTGACGAGTTCTATCTGGTTCAGTTGACGGTACCCGGCGCCAGAATCATCACGAGTGAGAAGGTGGATCTGATTACCCGGCCTGATGAGGTGGTTGCAGGGGATCTGGAGGGGATGATCCGGGAGTATGAACTGAATGTAGGGGATCTGGTCTATCTGCCGAGAGGTGTGATGCACAGAGGGGTGGATGGCGTCGTAACCCAGGTAATCACGGTGCCCGGATTCATTCCCGGCAGCGAGATCGGTGTGGACCATCACCTCCGGTCGATCAACGAACGCCTCGGGCTTGACGGGGAGGACGCACTCCCATATAACGAAGAACATTCACACGAAGCAGTGATCCGTTAGGGTTTGTTGAGCCTCCCGGACTTCTGAACGGGCCGGCTCTGTAGCCGGTGCAACCCCGGAACAAATCAACTGGCATTACAAAAACTCCACTTTGTCACCATAAAAAAACAGTCATGAACCAACTCAAGCAATTCCCGGTCTTCCTTATTCTGATCCTCTTCCTGATTCAACTCTCCTGTACGGCCCAGGAACAGCCGATCCGTGCACTGCTGGTGACCGGCGGCGGCTGGCACGACTATGAAACCCAGGAGAGGCTGCTGACGGAAGGGATCAGCGAACGGCTCGGCGATCAGATCGAATGGACCATTGTCCATGAAGGAGACGGAGAGCCGGATTACCACGTCTCGATTTTCCAGGAAGAGAACTGGGCGGAGGGGTACGACGTGGTTGTACACAACACCGGGTTTGGACGGGTGACGGATCCGGACTATGTGGAACAGTTCGTCCGGTACCACCAGGGGACTCCCGCCGTATTGATCCATGCGTCGATTCACAGCTACCGCTATGCGGAGCCGGCCGATCCCTGGTTTGATTTTATGGGCTTTCAGTCGATGTTCCACGAGGGGCAGCGCTCCTTTGAGGTGGAAAACATCGCAGAGAGCCACCCGGTTATGGCAGGATTCCCGGAAACATGGAATTCGCCGGCGGATGAGGTCTACGTTGTGGAGCAGATCCGGGGTGATATCGTTCCTCTGGCCAGAGCCTATGGAGAGGAGACGGAGGAGTACCACCCCGTCGCCTGGACCCATGAGTATAACGGTACAAATGTATTTGCCACCACCCTCGGCCACAACAATGAGACATTTGAAGATGCTCACTTTCTGGATATGATTGCCAACGGAGTGCTCTGGGCAACCGGCCGGCTGTGAACAGGCCCGCCGCCCGGAGGCTATAGAACCGGCATTTCAGGTAACGGTACCTCCACTCCTTCATTTCTGACCCGTATCATGAACAGACAGATTGCCCCCTGATGCAACAAATGCAACGCTTTTCATCTCTACTCCTGCTGGCGTTTTTTATGGGTATAAACGGCTGCGGAGAGAGTGATCCGGACAGAGAGACCCTCACCGTTGCGGATGAAGAGGCGGAACGGATCTCAAGTGAGCGGACAGGAGAACTTTCACCCGGCCTGGCGGACGGGCTGGAGGTGACACTCTGGGCTTCCGAAACCCTGGTTCGTGATCCGGTGGCTCTGCATGCCGACGATACGGGGCGGGTATGGGTCACATCCACCGGGCGCAGAAGAAACGCGGAACTGGACATTCGCAGCCATCAGGGGTGGATGGTGGAGTCGGCCGGCTTTGAGACAGTGGAGGACCGGAGGGAGTTTCTGCACCGGGAACTCGCGCCGGAGCGAAGCGGCGAGAACACGTGGCTTGAGGATTACAACGGGGACGGTTCCAGGGACTGGCGTGACCTTCTGGTCCCGCAGGAGTCGGTCTATCGGCTGGAGGATCTCTCCGGCAACGGCTTTGCCAACCGGTCTCAGCTTTTCCACAAGGGGTTTAACGAGGAGATTAGCGATGTGGCGGGCGCCGTTCTCCAACACGAGGGGGATCTGTTTGTGGGGGTAGCACCGGACCTGTGGAGAATCCGGGACGTGGATCAGGATGGATATGGTGAGCAAAAAGAGTCGATCAGCCACGGGTATGGCGTGAACATCGGCTTTGGAGGCCACGGGATGTCCGGGCTTACGACAGGGCCGGACGGCCGGATCTACTGGTCGATCGGTGACCGCGGCATGAGTGTTACCGAACGGGAGGGGAACCGGTGGCACCATCCCCGCGACGGGGTTATCGTTCGCTCCGAACCTGACGGAACCGATTTTGAGGTATTCGCGAGCGGCCTGAGAAATACCCATGAGTTTGTGTTTGACAAATACGGGAACCTCATTACGGTGGACAACGACGGGGATCATGCAGGCGAGTTTGAACGTCTGGTCTACCTTGTGAACGGCTCGGACAGCGGCTGGCGGGTCAACTGGCAGTATGGGAAATATGACGACCCGAAGAACAACAGCTACAACGTCCTGATGGAGGAGTCCTATTTTCGCCCCCGGTTTGACGGGCAGGCGGCCCACCTGCTCCCGCCTCTCTCCCGGTTCCACAACGGCCCGACCGGCATGGCCTACAATCCCGGAACAGCGCTCAGCGAGGAGTGGAAGGACCATTTCTTTATCGCCGAGTTTGTCGGTTCCGCCTCCGGGTCCGGTATCCACGCTTTTACCCTCAGGGAGAGCGGCGCCTCGTTCGAGCTGGACCGCGATGAGAAGATTATGGGTGGCCTCTTGGCCACGGGTCTCAGTTTCGGCCCGGACGGTGCGCTCTACTTCGCCGACTGGATCGAAGGGTGGGCCCTGAACGGTGAAGGGCGCATCTGGAAGATGGACACCCCGGACGCAGCGAATTCTGCCGCAAGGGAAGAGACAAGGGAATTGCTGGGAAGTGATTTCAGCGGACGGGAGGCGGAGGAGTTGCTCGGCCTGTTGAGCCATGAAGATATGAGGGTGCGGCAGAAAGCGCAGTTTGAACTGGTGGCACGGGGGGACAGGGAGACGCTGGAAGAGGCTCTGGCCCTGACAAACGGACAGCTCGGGCGCATTCACGGGATTTGGGGGCTTGCACAGCTTGGGCGGCAAGAGCCGGATGCTGTACGCCCGCTTCTCTCCTTGCTGCAGGATTCTGACTCTGAAATCCGTGCCCAGGCCGCCAAAATGTTGGGGGACAACCGGTATGAACCGGCGGCGGATGCCCTGATCCCGCTGCTGCAGGATGAAAATGCGCGGGTACGCTTCTTTGCCGCCGAGGCGCTTGGGCGTATCGGGTGGCGGCCCGCGTTTGACCCGATCGTGAAGATGCTCGAGGTAAATAACGAGGAGGATGTCTACCTGCGGCACGTCGGTGCAATTGCCCTGGAGAGAATCGGGGATGAAGATGCCCTCGCCGGGTTGTCGGAGCACCCGTCACGGGCAGTGCGGATAGCAGCGGTTGTGGCGCTGAAGCGTCTTGAGAGCTCCGGAGTGGTTCGATTTTTGAATGACAGGGATGAATTTGTGGTGACCAACGCAGCCAGAGCGATCAATGACGACCGTTTTATCGATGAGGGGCTGGAAGCTCTGGCGGGCATGACCGAGCAGAGCCGGTTTCTGAACGAACCGCTGCTCCGGCGCGCGATCAATGCCAACCTCTACACCGGAACCCCGGAAGCAGCAGAACGGCTGGCCCGATTTTCACTTCGGAGCGATGTGCCGGAAGAGCTTCGGGCCGAGGCGCTCCGGACACTGGCGGTCTGGGAGGAGTCTTCGGAGCTGGACCGGGTAACGGGAGATCCGAGAGGAGTGGTACGGAACGAGCCGCAGGAGGCCCGGGATGCCCTCTCCCTGGTAATTCGTGACATTCTAAACGGAAGCGATCTGACCGTGCAACTGGCAGCTCTGGAAGCGGCCGGCACCCTTCAGTATACTCCGGCCGTTCCCCGGATCAGGGATATGGTGCGCAGAGGCCTCTCTCCGAATGTGCGCATGGCCTCCCTTCAGACATTGATCGAACTGGAGGCCGATGGATTGGATGAAGAGATTCTGGCTGCGCTGGAGGATGAATCGGAGACTGTACGGATGCATGCACTGGAGAGGATTCCGGGCCTGGAGCTGCCGGAAGAGCGGATCGTCGATCTTCTCAACACGGTGCTTGAAAGCGGAACTGTTTCCGAACAACAGGCTGCGATTCTCTCTCTGGTAAACGTAGCATCGTCTGTAGCAGAGGAGAGACTGGCAGAACTGGTTGAGAGGCTCCGGGCGGGCGGCTTGCCACGTGAACTGGAACTGGAAACCGTTCAGGCCGCGGAGAGAGCCGGTTCGGAACTCCTGCAGGAGGCCTTGAGCCTATATAATGCGGAGAAAGCGGCCGGTGACTCCGTTTCGGCCTACCGTGAAGCCCTCTATGGAGGGAGCGCTGAACGGGGCCGCGGTATTTTCTACCGGAGTGCAGCCGCACAGTGCATCCGGTGCCATGTGGTGGACGGAGAGGGGAGCACGGTCGGGCCGGATCTGACGGGCGTGGGAGAGAGGCTCTCCCGGGAAGAGCTGCTGGAATCGATGATTGACCCCAACGCCAGGATCACACCGGGGTATGGCTCAGTGACGCTGACGGTAGAGAACGGGGAGACCATTCGCGGCCTTCTGACAGGGGAGAGTGAGGCCGAACTGACCATAATCCGGGATGGAGAGGAGATGACTGTTGAAACATCGAGAATCACAGAGAGAGAGTACTCACCATCCGGTATGCCGGCAATGGGAACGCTGCTCAGCCGGAGTGAGCTTCGGGATCTGGTGGAGTATTTGACGACTCTTCAGGCCGGGGGGTAGTGTGGAGAGCAGGTGGCGGTTGCCCATTGTTCGTGAATTAAAGCCGGACCCATTCCAGACTTCCATCTTCTCTATTGTAAATGAGTAATCCCGCTTTTGTAAGGAAAAGTTGGAGTTGTTCCTCTCCCTTTAACCGCTCATAGCCGCCGATTTGGTAGCTTTTACGAGATACCGGGTCCAGCAGATAATAGTTATGGTGGTAATCACGGGTTGTGCCGAACGTCTCGAAGTCACTTCTATCGTAATTCAGATAAGATACAATCTCGAACAACAACAAACCCTCTCCGATCTCCTGCATGGCTTGTATACTGTGATAATCATTCATAGGTATCTGAATCCTTCTCTCCATGGGATAATACTTAAATTCCGGCAGGCCAACCTCAGGCAACTCATAAGTCTCCGTTAATTCAAGTGTAGTGGCATCATAGAAATAGAGATATGAAAATGCGCCGTTGAATATCACAAATTGATCCGTTGAAGAGCTGTATCTGACATTCCCCAGCCTCGAAAATTGCCAAATAATTATGGTATGGTCTCCGGCCTCATAAGCATCGCCGAACTCCTGAACCGGCTCCCCTTCCAGGGTTATCAAGCGAACAGATTTTGGATTCGGCTCATCCTGTTGTATGTCGGGACTACTCAAAACAGCAAAATGGTCATCTGTTTTCGCAATGGAGCTCGGACGGAAATCAAGGGAAAGAGCTTCAGCAAATTCGCAGGGAGCAGTGCTGCAATCAAATCTGGAGATATACATATCCTCCCTGGCAATATATAGAGCATCATCAACCAGGATCATATCCCTGGGATACTGGATATCACCAGGCCCGGATCCCATCTCTGCAATGGTTCTGGCTTCATGAGTCACGAGGTCGTACTCGATCAGTTCACTTCGCTGACTATCTAGGAGTACCAATCTGGTTGAATCGACAGTGACCGGGCCGGCACCGAACACATGTGGAGAGGTTCCGAGGATTAGATCGAGCGGCTCTCGTTGAAATCGGTCAGGTTCCTGCAAATAACGATATAGTAGATCTAGTTCAGGATGCTCCCCTGATAGCTCTTCGAAGTTGTGGGAGCCGTCTAACGGGATATGATCCCGGTTTACATGTGGAATCCGGTCCGGGTCCGGTACGATCATTTCAGATGGTGTGGACTCTTCTCCCGAACAGGAGAAAAAAAAAATAACAGAATGATGAGAGGAGTTCGTTGATTCAGATGCGCCTGCCAATGGTGCCCTCTATCATGGTTTCGTCTTTTCATCATGAAGATGGTGAATTCATTACGATTCAAACGTCCGGCCGTCTCACATACCAGTTATCAGATATATTTACATATTAGCAAAATAATAGTCCTGGTTCTGGAATGTAGATCTATCCAATGAGAACCACAAATTTGCTGGCACATCTGTCTATGACTGATGGAATTCCTCTATCTGAAGTTCGGTGATACTTCTCCTCACTCCAGCTCATCCGAATAGTAGGCTTTCGCCCGTTCGCGGAGGTTGTAGTCGCTGCTCATCACCTGGCCGTAGGCGCCGCAACTCCGGATGGCGAGAAGGTCGCCCCGGTTCAGTTCGGGCAGAGAGATCCCGCTTCGAAACGTATCCGAGGTTTCACAGATAGGCCCCACCACATCGTAGGTTCTTTCCGGCTTGCCGTTCTGGATGGCATCCACACGGTGTTGCGCCTGGTAGAGTGCAGGCCGGATCAGTTCTGTCATGCCGGCATCGACAATCGCGAAGGAGGTGTTGCGCCCCTCTTTGGTGTAGAGAATCCGTGTGATCAGCGAGCCGCACTGGCCGACGATGCTTCTGCCGAGTTCGAAGTGCAGCTCCTGATTCTCCCTCAGTTTCAGGTGGCGGTCAAACACCTCGAAATAGGACTTGAAATCGGGGATGGCATTCCGGTCCGGCTGTTCGTAGTCGATCCCCAGGCCACCGCCGACATTGATGTGGCGGATCTCGATCCCTTTTTTGTCAAACAGGGTTTGAATGGTATTGATCCGTTCGGAGAGCTCCCGGTAGGTATTCAGGTCCATGATCTGTGACCCGATATGAAAATGAATCCCTGTCAGTGTGATCTGTTCGTATTCACCGATTCGGTCCAGAAGCACCGGAAGGTGTTCGGAGAGAATGCCAAACTTGTTCTCCTGAAGCCCCGTCGTGATATACTTGTGGGTTTTGGCTTCCACATTGGGGTTGATCCGGATGGCGATCTCCGCCTGTTTGCCGTGACGCTTCGCCAGTTCGTTCAACACCTCGATCTCCTGGGCTGACTCACAGTTGAAGGAAAAGATGTTGTTCCGAAGCCCGGTTTCGATCTCTTCGTCCGTTTTTCCCACACCGGCAAAGACGACTTTCTCCGGCGGAAACCCGATCTCCAATGCTTTCTCAACCTCTTTTCCGCTCACACAGTCTGCTCCGAACCCGGCGTCCCGCATGATCGAGAGGATGCGGTCGTTGTTGTTCGCTTTGAGGGCGAAGTGGATATGACACCCCCGGGAAGTGCCATACGTCTGTACAGCCTCTACCGTCCGGTTGAGGAGATCAAGGTCGTAGAAAAAAAGTGGGGTCGGGAGCTTCTGAAACTGTTCGACCAGGGCCTTTGTCAGCATCTGTCTGTTTGGTTGTGTGTGGTAAAACAGGGGAAGGTACGAATTTTGAATTACAGAATGCCAGCCTGTGTTCGGGCAGGCAACGAAAGGTTGAATCTGGCTGCTTTGCATGCTCAGGATTCATCTATCCCCTGTTTGCTCCGTTTCCAGGCCATAGAGCTGCAATCCCGCCTCTTCATAGGCATCTCCTTCACGCCAGAAGGGGGCCGTCTCTGCATCGGCGATCAGGCGGGATGCGAGGATAAAGGAGCGGATATAGCTTGTGATATAGTTGTAATCGATTGTATCCGGCTCATCTTCAACCGTGTGGTAATAGTGATTGATTTCTTCATCAAATGCGGTGATTCCGAGGCTGTACGTCGGAGAGGGGATCCCATTCCGTGCAAAGTGTACATTGTCTGATCGGTCAAACAGATTCTGTTCCGGCATCTGGTCGACAATCGCCTCCAGCCCGAATGAGGCTGCCGCACTCCGCAGATCCTCTTCAGCTTCGGTGCGTTCCAGGCCGATAACCGTCACTTTTGTCGTGTCGTTGTAGCCAGCCCCGTCTATATTGAGGTGGTAGATGATTCGGTCAAGCGGAAGGGGAGGGTTGTTGGCAAACCAGCCGCTTCCAAGCAGTCCCATCTCTTCTGCCGTCCAGGCGGCAAATATCACGGAGCGCCTGGGCGGATTTTCAGCAAAATAGCGGGCCGCGAGCATAATGGCTGCTGTTCCGACAGCATTGTCACGCGCACCGTTGTAGACGTAGTCGCCTTCGGCCTGTCCTGCAACTACGCCGGTGTGGTCATAGTGTGCGCCCAGAAGGAGATACTCCTCCCTCAGTTCCGGGTCGCTTCCTTCGATATATCCGATCACGTTGTTACTGGAGACCGTTTCGGCAGGTTCCCGGACGATAGAGATGGAGGATGCCGGTTCATTCATCTCGCGGAATGCCTGGTGGAGGTTCCCCTCTGTACTGTTGATCCAGATATGCGGGATGTTTCCCCCTTCATCATCCGGCCGGTCGACCGTAAGGCTGGCCTGGGAAAGGGCGTTGACGAGCACAGCCCAGGGAAACGTCTGGTGGTTGTACAGTTCGATGACGGCAAGAGCCCCCTCCTTCTGCAGGAGTTCGTTTTTATTTGGCACATTCATAAACCACTGTTGCGGCGATGCCTGGCCGGGCACTCCTGGTTGTACAATCACGATTTTTCCCTCTACATCCGCCTCCGCGAGTTCCTGTTCACTTCCATATTCCAGGAGGACAACGGGCGCAGTCAGCTCCGTTACGGAGGCGTCATTCAGAACCAGAAACTGTTCGTTATAGACAAAGACGGAATCTCCGATTGTGATTTCTCCCTCTTGCGGCGGAAATAGACGTTTGAATGGAACCGGCTGGTAGTACTCCTCCAGCTCCGAAAACGGCTGGACTCCATTGGTCATAAACCAGGTCGCTATGTAGCGGCCGGCGATATCGATCTCTGAAGTGCCGGTGTCTCTTCCTCTGAACTCGTCTGCTGCAAGAAAATAGATCTGCATCTTTACATCGGAGAGGGTAGCGTAGGGAGCGATCTCCTCGGTGAGGTCAACCTGTGCATGGGCGGCGGACCCGAAGAAAAGAAGAAGCAAAAATGGCAGAAGTCTGAATGAACGCATGTCGGTTTCGGTATCAATAAATAGGTTTTAGGGGGATATGAATCTGGATCTCTCACCGCGGGAAAGATCCACAGAATATTCCGAAATATCCGGAGGTTTACCGGTTTTTCAAAAGGCCATACCCACCTCCTCCGGGGGTTTCCAGGATAAAACGGTCCCCCGGTTGCATCTTCGCTCCGTCCCGCCAGTTCAGGGCCGTTTCGGTACCGTCTGCCCGCAGGATACGCTGGCTGCCACACTGTCCGGGCTCTCCCCCGGACAGGCCATAGGGGGGAACGACTCTGTGCTGGGTGAGCACGGAGAGAGTAAGCGGCTCCATGAAGGTGATCTCACGAATCAGCCCGTCTCCGCCGTTCCACGTTCCCCGGCCGCCGGAGCCACGCCTTATCTCATAGCGGTTGAGGCGTACCGGGAAGCGGTGTTCCAGGATCTCCGGGTCGGTCGCTCTCGTGTTGGTCATATGGTGATGCACTCCGTCAGCTCCGTGAAATCCGTCTCCCGCCCCGGTGCCGCCGGCCACCGTCTCATAGTACCCGAAACGGTCGTTGCCGAACAGGACATTGTTCATGGTCCCCTGGCTGCAGGCTGCCATCCCGAACGCTTTGAGGAGGGTGTCGGCCAGTCGCTGGCTCGTTTCGATGTTCCCCCCGACGACGGCGGGGCACTCTTCCGGGTCGTCCGGGAAGGGCGGGTTCAGCATCGACTCCGGCAACCGGATTGTGACCGGTTCCAGCAGCCCGTCATTCAGGGGCAGAGGTTCGTCCACAAGCAGCCGCAAGACATAGATCAGTACGCTGTTGACGATCGCCGGGTTGGCGTTCAGATTGCCCGGGTGGACTCCTGATGTTCCGGTGAAGTCGATCTCCAGGCTGCTCCCGTCTACGCTGAAGGCAACAGAGAGGAGAGATCCGTCATCCATGGCCTCTTCCGCCCGGTATGTGCCGTCTTCGATTTTCCGGAGGGTCGATTTCATTCGTTCGGCCGCATAGCGTTTCAGCCTCTTCATATACCCGGTGACCTCTTCGATGCCATATCTGGCGACAAGCTGAAGCAGCTCTCTGCCACCCCGGTGGTTGGCCGCTATGGCGGCCTGAAGGTCCGCCAGATTCTCTTCCGGCGAGCGGGTAGGCCAGGGGCCACCTGACAGGATCTGTCGCATGGAATCCCACTGCTCTGTCCCGTTCCGGATCAGGTGCATCGGAGGGATTACCACGCCCTCTTCTGACAGCCGGTTGGCATCCGGAGGCATGGAGCCAGGGCTTTTGCCGCCGATTTCTGCATGATGGGCGCGGCTGGCAACGAATGCGATTCGCTCTCCCTGGTGGTAAACAGGTGTAACGACGGTGATGTCAGGCAGATGGGACCCTCCGAAGCCAGGGTGGTTCGTAACGAGTACATCGCCTTCGTTCATCTCGATATGCTGCATCATCGTCCGTACACAGACTCCCATAGCGCCCAGGTGAACCGGGATATGCGGAGCATTCACAACCAGAAATCCCTCCCTGTCGAGCAGGGCGCAGGAGAAGTCGAGCCGCTCCTTTACGTTTACCGAGAGGGCGGTTCGGCGCAGCATCTCACCCATCTGTTCGGCAATGGAGGTGAACCGGTTGGTGTAGAGCTGAAGGTTGACCACTTCGTCTCGCTGCTGTCTGCCGCCGAATGTCTTTCCGGATTCCTCCGGGCGGCTTTCATCGGGACTCTGTGAACCTCTGTTTCTCGGTTCCGGTTCGGTGTGTCCCGGCCTTGCGTCAGTACGGGAACCAGCACTGTGGGATTGGCCAGGACGGGAATCTGCGGCCATCTCGCCGTTATCTTCCCGTCTTTGCCCCATGGTAACTTCCAGAGTCCGGTCGGACCGAACAGCCGCCGTCCATCCGGGTTCGATCAGGAGCGTACTGTAGGGATCCAGAAGCAGGGCGGGGCCGGGAATCCGGGAGCCGGGAGAGAGTGTTTCTCTGTGTAGCACAGGAATAGAGACATGGCTGCCTCCGTAAAGCAACGGCCTCTCACCAGCCGGTTCAGTCCGGCTGTCGGTTGCAGAGGGGAGCGAGGATGGTTGTGAAGGGTTCGGGGCTTCGGAGAGAATTACTCGAATGGATTCCAGCTCAATGCCGCGGTTCTCGGCACGGTGCCCGTATAGCCGGACGTAGTGGTCTCTGAACTGTTCCTGAAGCTGCGTAAGGGTTTCGTTCTTTTGCCACGGAAGTTCCAGTGTGGCTTCCTGTCCTTGCAGACGTGCAAAGAGGGTGGAGGATCGAAAGGTGATCTGATCTTCAGAGACTCCCTCTTTCCGGAGCTGAAGGCGGCCCTCTTCTGCAAGTTCCCGGAACTCTCGTTCCAGGTTCTCAAAGACGGCTTCCAGCGGTTTCAGGATCTGTTCCGTCCGGATCGATTCAATCCGGGACTGTTTCAGGCCATATGCGCTCAGAAGCCCTGCGTCGGCCGGTACGAGCACGGTCTGAATGCCAAGTTTTCGGGCAACAGCAAGGGCGTGTTGTCCGCCGGCTCCCCCAAAGGAGACCAGGGAATACTCTGCCGGATCAAACCCCTTTTCGATGGAAATCCGAAGAATCGCCTGGGCCATCCGTTCATTGGCAATGTCGAGAAATCCCTCCAGAACCGTCTCCCGGTTTGCGTCAGATCCTTTTCGGTGCCGGATCGTTTTATAAAGCTTATCAAACGCTTGTCTGGCATCTTCCGGTTGTACGGGAAGATGAAAATTGGAGGGGTCCAGCCGTCCGGTAAGCAGATTGATATCGGTAATGGTGAGCGGGCCTCCATTCCCGTAACAGGCAGGCCCGGGGTTCGCTCCTGCACTTTCAGGGCCAACCGTCAGGCTCTCGCCGTCAAATCCACAGATCGATCCACCCCCGGCTGCTACTGTTTCAATGGAAAATGCGGGGGATTGAAGAGTCACATTGCCGACCGTGTGTTCCCGAAGGTAGTCGAAATCGTGGTCAAACCGCGCTACATCGGTGCTGGTTCCGCCCATGTCAAATGCGATGACCTTTTCATAACCGGATCGCCTGCCTGCGGTTGTTGCACCGATCACTCCTCCGGCCGGGCCGCTCAGGAGGCCATCTATCGGGCGGTAGTGTTCAGACAGGGTGAGACTGCCGGCACTGCTCATCACATAGAGATTTCCTCCGGATACCTCCACTTCAACCCGCCGGAGGTAGTTGTGCATCACCGGCTCCAGAAAGGCGTTGATATCGGCTGTCTGGGCCCGGTTCAGAAAATGGATCAGAGGGCTCAGTTCCGAGGAGAGGGAGACCTGTTCTGCCCCCATAGACTGGAGGAGGTCACGAATCTGATGCTCATGAGCGGGGTTTTTGTAGCTGTGCATCAGTGCGACTGCGATCGAACTGTACTCTGGCAGGTGTTTTTCCAGTTCAAGACGGAGAGCGTCCGGGTCGAGTGGCTCCACTACATGCCCGTCTGCATCCATCCGTTCCGGAACTTCCACGACTTGATGGAAGAGAGGTTCCGGTTTTGTGATCTGCAGCGAGAAAAGCTCCGGCCGCTGCTGGTTACCGATGCGAAGCAGGTCCCGAAACCCTTTTGTAATCAGAAAGAGGGTTTTTCCACCCTTCTTTTCCAACAGGGCGTTGGTTCCCCTGGTGGTTGCCAGACGCATCCTGAGGGGTGGAAGGGGCGCTTTCAGCGGGGTGTTTGTGACAACCCGTGCCGCCAGCAGGGGAGCTTCCATTCCGGCAAGAATTTCAAAAGCAGGTTCTCCGGAAGCCTGTTCCGGCAGAGTGATCGCTTCATGCAGGGTGAGTTCGGCCACGCTTCCGGGCCCATTTTCTTCCAGAGAGTGTGTACGGATCACCCACTCCCTCTCCGGGAGGCCGAGCCACCGGAATCGGGCACCCTCCAGAAACTGTTCAGGAAGCCGGTTTCCGAGCCGGACACGGATGGAAGAGTCACCTGTTTTTTCAATCAGGGTTCCCCGCAGGGCAGAGCTGCTAAGTACCTTGCACCGTTTTTCCTTCCCCTCCGGGTCTGTGGCCAGACAGTCGGTAAAGGTTCCGCCGGTGTCGATATGCAGGGTCCAGGTGTCGGTTTCAGCCACGTTGGTCGGGTTTCGTTGAGGGGTAAGAATACAGAATACTGAATAGAGAATACAGGCGTCAGGATTAGGTAGCCCGGAGTGCGGGGCTCCAGGGAAAAAATCCACTCCGGTTCGAATCCTGTCATGTGCCCCGAAACGATATGGACCTTTGGATTCTTTCCAGGGAGAGCTACACTCCGGGCGGACTATAGGTAGAGTTAGATTACAGGAATCTGTATTCTTACCCCGAAAAGGCTTATCCTTGTACTTTCTATGAATTCCTGAGCCAAATCGATCTGCATGTCTGCGTTATCCCTTCCATTTTCTGATCCGGTTTTGATCTTTGCACTGGTGATGCTGATCATCCTGCTGGCTCCGATTCTCTTCCGAAAGCTCAAGATTCCGGGGCTGGTCGGGCTGATTCTGGCGGGAGCTGTCGTGGGGCCGAGTATGCTGGGTTTGCTGGAGCGTGACGACACGATCAACCTGCTCGGTACCGTTGGACTGCTCTATCTGATGTTTATGGCGGGCCTCTCGATCGACCTGAACCGGTTTGAAAAACTGAAGGAGCGGAGTATCGGGTTTGGAGCCGTCTCATTTTTTCTCCCTCAGGCCGGGGCGGTTGCTGTGGGCCTCTGGCTTCTGGACTACTCCTGGGCGACCTCGCTGCTGCTGGGGTCGATTGTCGGGTCTCATACTTTGCTGGCATATCCCATTGCCGAGCGGCTGGGCATTACCAAGAACACAGCTGTCACGATGTCGATGGGAGGGACTCTTGTTACGGACACTCTCTCCCTGGGTGTGCTGGCAATTGTTGCAGGAACGGCCGGCGGCGAGACCGGCACTGCCTACTGGGTGATGTTCAGTACCGGAATTCTGCTCTTTGTGGCCGCGGCGCTGTTGATTCTTCCCCGGCTCGGCCGCTGGTTTTTCCGGAATGTAAAGCATGAGACCAATACCGATTTTGTCTTTATGGTTGCGGTACTCTTTACCACCGCCTTTCTGGCGGATCTGGCCGGACTGGCTCCGATTATCGGGGCGTTTCTGGCAGGCCTGTTGCTGAATCGCCTGGTGCCGGAAACCGGCACGCTGATGAGCCGGGTACATTTTGTGGGAAATGCACTCTTTATTCCATTCTTTCTGATCTCGGTGGGTATGTTGGTGAATATTGGCGTGTTGAGCAACCTGGATGTATGGGTAAAGACGACGGTCTTCACCCTGCTGGTTTTCACAGGGAAAGGGCTGGCAACCTGGATCATCTCTAAGACATTTTCCTATTCAAAATCGGAAGGGTGGGTTATTTTCGGGCTTACAACACCGCAGTCGGCAGCGACTCTTGCCGTGACACTGATCGGATATGACCTGGGATTTTTTGACCAGACAGCAGTCAATGCTGTTGTCATGATGATTCTATTTACCTGCCTGGTTGGGCCGTGGCTGGTGGAAAAATATGGCCGGCAGGTTGCAATCGACGAAGATAACAAACCGTATCAACCCTCGGATGCACCACGGCGGATACTGGTGCCGCTTGCCAATCCGGAAACCTCCGACGCCCTGATGGACCTGGCATTTATGATACGCGATGCTTCTTCAGATCAGCCAGTCTATCCGCTTACAGTTGCACGGGATGGCCGGGATGTAGAAGCACAAGTGGAACGTGGTGAGAAGATGCTGAGCCATGCGGTGATCCATGCAGCTTCTGCGGAGGTACCGGTGAATCCGATCACCAGTATTGACCTGAATGTCGCCCGTGGGATCTCCAGGACTATCAGTGAGCGACGGATCTCCACGATTATCATCGGCTGGAACGGAGATGTATCCACCAAGAGCAAAGTATTCGGCAGTATACTGGACCAGCTGCTTGATGACGTAGACGAGATGGTGATGGTCTCCAAAATTATTCGCCCTGTCAATACATTCACGCGGCTCGTTGTAGCCGTTCCGCCGCTGGCAAGCCTGGAACCCGGATTTGCCGAAGCGATTCACTCTGTCAAACTGATGGCCGGCCAGATCGGGAAGGGTGTGGTTGTTGTCTCTACAGAGAGTTCGGATCCTGTGTTCAGAAAGCAGATTGACCAGGTGAAGCCGGCAGCGGAGATGAAATATGTAAATCTTGGACAATGGTCGAAATTACCTGCCTGGATCGGAGAGAATCAGCATGAGGATGATCTTTTCATCCTTTTCAGTACACGTCGGGGAACGCTCTCCTGGCGGCCCGGACTGGATCGATTGCCACGAGTGATCTCACAACGATACCAGTCACTCAGTTTTATTACGATCTACCCCTCTGAAGTGAAGTCGGAAGAGGAAGGGGGTATTGCAGCAGAAATTGGAGAACTGCTTCAGGAAGGGCGGATCAGTATAGATATCAAAAACGGATCGACAGAGGCAGTCCTCACTCATTTAATATCCTCTGATCCAGCTTTTGAACATATTGAAATCAGCAGGATTACCCGAAGGCTGCTGGATAACTCGACCGGGTACACTCCGGAAGTGATGCCGGGTGTACTGTTGTTTGACGCCCACACGTCAAAGGTTGATGAGGAGATGCTCTTTATCGGTGTTACAAGTGATGGGATTCATGTAGAGCAGACGGCTCACAAGGTGCACGTTTTGCTGATTCTGCTCAGCCCCGCAGATCTTCCTGCCCAGGAACACTTGACAGCACTCAACCGGGTTGTCAAGTTATTCAGGCCGGGGGAAAGCCTGGAGAAAATCCGCTCTGCTACATCTCCCCGGGAGGTGATGACCCTCATGATGGGTATGTATAACGATTTGAACCGGTAAGGACAATATCGTGTCCGTTACTGGGGTTTGGGTGGAGGCAGGATCAGATTGACGGAGAAGCTGGAAGTATATTGGAAGGATTCGGGATGTATGAACAGCAATTGGCAACGATGGGAGAGCTAAAATTAAATTTTATTTCGAACGGTTTTTGAATAGTTTCTGTATGATAGGATGGGTTGATCAGGTTGTGTGATAAAATAGTCACCCGTCTTTGAAACTGTTGGAATGGATACTCTGTCTACTACGTCGTCTCCCAGAGAGAAGGAGGCGTGAATTCTCTGAACTCAGGCCTGGAATGGTCGTTTAAGCACGTAAAATGTCTTTACTCAACAGAAATAAACGATTAAAAAAAGAGTTAAAACTGTTTGATGTATACTCGATTAGCACGGGTGCTATGTTCAGTTCCGGATTTTTTCTATTACCGGGACTTGCCGCCGCTCAAACAGGGCCTTCTGTGTTTATTGCTTATCTGGTTGCCGGTTTCCTGATATTGCCGGCCATGTTCAGTGTAGCTGAATTATCTACAGCAATGCCGCGTGCCGGAGGAGCCTATTATTTTATTGATCGCAGCCTCGGTCCGTTATTCGGTACCGTTGGCGGAATTGGATCCTGGCTTGCACTTATTTTTAAAAGTGCTTTTGCATTGATCGGTATGGGTGCTTATATCGCTATATTTATTGATCTGCCTATCACACCGGTGGCTATTGTATTAACAATTCTCTTTGGGGTAACCAATGTCGTCGGGGCAAAAGAGAGCAGCTGGTTACAAAATATTTTGGTTGCGACACTTGTGAGTATATTAGTCTTTTATGTGATTCAGGGGCTGTTTGCAGTGTTTTCTCTTGATTTTTTTAGTGTGATGCGTGAAGAATTCACCCCGCTTTTTCAGTTCGGCCCGCAGGGTTTCTTTGCGACCATAGGGTTTGTATTTGTTTCCTACGCTGGACTTACAAAAGTTGCCAGTGTTTCTGAAGAGGTGCAAAATCCGGATAGGAATATACCTCTGGGGATGATGTTGTCGCTTTTGACTGCAACGATTATCTATGTGATTGGCGTGTTTATCATGGTGATGCTTGTAGATTCGGAAGCGTTGCAATCCGATCTTACGCCGGTAGCTACAGCAGGTGAAGTATTTATGAACTGGCTGCCAGGCCAGACCGGGCTTGTGTTGGTTGTTATCGCGGCTATTGCTGCTTTTGCATCAACAGCAAATGCAGGAATAATGTCCGCCGCGAGGTATCCTCTTGCTATGGCGAGGGATTCCCTGATTCCTCATTTTTTCTCAAAATTGGGTCGATTTGAGACTCCTATGGCCTCCACAGTTGCCACTGTACTATTAATGATATTTTTAATATTGGCGTTTAATGTAGAAGCAGTAGCTAAACTTGCCAGTGCGTTTCAGCTTTTGTTGTTCGGGATTCTGAATATCTCGGTAATTGTCATGCGGGAGAGTGAGATTGAATCGTATGACCCCGGTTTCAGATCGCCACTTTATCCCTGGATGCAGATAGCGGGATTCTTTATTTCGGTTTTCCTCATTGCCGAGATGGGATTTTTGTCCATGATATTTACGATGGCAGTCATTGCTGTCAGTGTGATATGGTACTTTAGTTATGCAAAGGACCGGGTAGACAGGCAAGGGGCTATTTATCATGTACATGCTCGACTGGGAAAGTATCAATATGACGGCCTTGAGCGGGAGATGAAAGGGATTTTGAGGGAAAAGGGGCTCAGAAAAGAAGACCCCTATGAAAAAGCTATGGGCAGATCGTTTGTTTTGGACTATGCAGAACAGCTGACATTTAATAAGATAACACGGGAAGTGACGGATGAGTTTTCAAATCAGATGGAGATTTCAAGTGATTTTCTATTTGAGAAGTTTTTGAAGCATTCATCTGAAGGGGCTATTCCAGTTGGAAATGCGGCTGCGCTTAAACATGTCAGGATTGATCGTGATATCGACACCCGGATTGCATTGGTGCGAATACAGTCCGGAATGACACCGGAATCTGACGATTTTGAATATTCGGAAGACGATGACGATCGTGGTGGAAAAATATTTTGTTTGATTTATTTAATTAGTTCAACACAAAAATCCGGCCAACATTTACGTATCCTTGCTCATCTTGCTGAAATGATCGATCGTGCCGATTTTAAAGAACGGTGGAAAAATGCGGATGATGAGTCAAGCCTTCGTGAGATTTTACTTCATGATGAACGCTTTATCAATATCGATGTGCAGCGGGGCGGTAGCGCCGGGTTTATGATAGATAATCAGGTTAAAGATCTGGATCTGCCTGGAGAGAGCCTCATTACCCTGATTAAACGTGATGGCAACATTATTTTCCCTCATGGAAAGACCGTGATCAAGGAGGGAGATACGTTATCTATAATCGGGGAAAAAGCTGATATTTCTTTTTTGAAAGGTACACATGCCAATGATTAGGATTTCATTAGTGGTTCCTGTGGAGTGCTGTTAAAGGTGTCCCCGATCCCAATTCCCCTCAGAGAAATTGCAGCTTCTCCATAATCTGTTCGAAATCGAGGTGCTCCTCTTCACTCGCCTCCATGTTCCGGAAGGTAAATTTGCCGGACTCGAGTTCCTGGTCGCCGACAATGATTGCAAAGCGGGCATTTTCCCGGTTGGCGTCTTTCATCTGGGCTTTCATGGATCGGCCCATGTAATCCATCGTGGCAGAGAGGCCTGCTGTTCGTAGTTTTGGCAGGGTCCGGACTCCCCAGTTTCGTGCAGTGTCTCCCAGTGTTACGATGTAGACGTCTACCTGTTTCGGCTCTGCCAGTTCAATCCCAAGCTCTTCACAGGCGATGAGCAGCCGCTCCATCCCGGCTGCAAATCCGACAGCCGGTGTCGGCGGCCCTCCGATCTCTTCGACGAGAAGGTCATAGCGCCCGCCTCCGGCCAGGGCGTCCTGTGAGCCGAGGTCCGGGCTGGTCAGTTCAAATGCAGTTCGTGTATAGTAGTCCAGGCCCCGGACCAGCCGGGAATCGACGGTGAACGGAATTCCAAGGTCGGTCAGGTACTCTTTTACCTTTTCAAAGTGCCGGGTGGACTGTTCGTTCAGGTAGTCGCTGATCTCCGGTGCATCGTCGATCAACAGTTGGTCTTCCTCCTCCTTGGAGTCCAGAATCCGCATCGGGTTCTTCTCCAGGCGGCCCCGGGAGAGCTCGCTCAGCTTTTCGGAGAGAGGTTTGAAATAGTCGATCAGCGCTTTTTTGTACGCTTCCCGGCTCTCAGGATCTCCCACAGAGTTGATCTTCAGGGTCGTGTTCCCGATGCCGATTGTCTTGTAGATATGCATCATGAAAGAGATCGTCTCCACATCGGCAACGGCATCGTCACTTCCCATGATTTCGACCCCGAACTGGTGAAACTGGCGCTGCCGCCCTTTTTGCGGCCGTTCGGCACGGAACATCGGGCCGATATAGAACAGTTTCTGTGTACCGCCTCGCTGGTCCAGGTGGTTCTCAACATATGCCCGCGCAACCGGTGCGGTACACTCGGGTCGAAGTACATAGTGATCGTCCCCCCGCTCAAAGGCAAAGATCTCTTTGGAGACGATATCGGTCAGCTGTCCGACACCCCGGACTATCAGCTCTGTCTGCTCCAGGATTGGGGTTCGGATCTCCTCGAAGTTGAATTTTTTTGCCTCCCGGCGGATCAGTTGTTCAAGATGTTGCCACTTCTCCACTTCGCCCGGAAGGATGTCCGTCATGCCGTGGTGTGTCGAATAGATTGCCTGCGCCATAAATCTGTCTGGAATTCCTGGTTTGAATCACGCCAAAGATACGGTTGATTGTGCTAAGTCGGAAACGGCTCTCAGGATATGGATCTCCAGGCGGGGTGAACCCATTTGATGATATAGAAGACACGTTGTGCAAACAGAGAGTCGCTGTTACCGGATCGCAGGAGGCCCAACGGCCGGGCTTGATAACCGTTCGTCCGAGTCAGCGGTTTTCGTCATTCCCTCTGGGTGTGAATGCCTGAATCCCGGTGATCTCTCTTCCGAGAATCAGGCCATGAATGTCATAGGTCCCTTCATAGGTATTGACCGACTCCAGGTTGACCATATGGTGAATGACACGGTACTCCCCGGTGATACCGTTGCCACCGTGCATGTCTCGTGCCGTGCGTGCAATCTCCAGGGCCGTTCCCACATTGTGCCGCTTGGCGAGTGAGGTCATGGTGTGGTGGTCTCGCGCCTCATCCTTGAGTTGTCCGAGCCGCCAGGCGAGCATCTGCATCCCGGTAATCCGGGTCGCCATATCTGCAAGTTTCGTCTGGATGAGCTGGTTTGCGGCCAGTGGATGCCCGAACTGCCGGCGCTCCAGAACATATTGGCGGGCCCGGTGGTAGCAGTTCTCGGCGGCACCGAGTGATCCCCAGACGATCCCGTACCGTGCACTGTTCAGGCAGGTGAATGGGCCTTTCAATCCCCGGATGTCGGGAAAGACATTCTCGTCAGGAACAAAAAGTTCTTCAAAGATAAGTTCTCCGGTCGAGGAGGCGCGGAGGCTCATCTTGTTGTGGGTGGCCGGCGCGGAGAACCCGTCCATCCCTTTCTCTACCAGAAAGCCCCGAATCTCCGGCTCTGCGTCCCGGTTCGCTTTCGCCTTGGCCCAGACGACGGCCAGCCCGGCAATCGGGGCATTTGTAATCCACATTTTTGCACCGTTCAGAATCCAGCCGCCATCCGTTTTGCGGGCTGTGGTTGTCATGGATCCGGGATCGGAGCCGTGGTCTGGTTCCGTAAGCCCGAAGCAGCCGATCAATTCTCCTGTTGCAAGCCTGGGGAGGTACCGTTCCTTCTGTTCTTCAGTTCCGAACCTGGAGATCGGGAGCATCACCAGTGAGGATTGAACCGACATGAAGGAGCGGTAGCCGGAGTCGACCCGTTCGATCTCCCGTGCGATCAGTCCGTATGCTGTCTGGCTGACCCCCGAACCTCCATATTTTGGATCGATGGCGGCTCCCAGAAGCCCCATTTCACCCATCTCAGCCGGAATGTCGGGGTCGAAAAACCCCTCCTGGTTTCCTTTCAAAGCTCTCGGTTCCAGTTTTGTCCGGGCATACTCCCTGGCGCTCTCCATCACCAGACAGTCGTCGGGGCCGAGTTCAGACTCAAAGAGCAGGATATCGTCGGGGTTGAAATGTGAAGTTGTCATAGCCGGTTCTGGATAAAATGGAGTCTGTTGCGAATAGAATATAACATCGCTGTCAGGGTTCAAATCGTTTTTTCAGTTCGCGTCCAATGATCATCCGCTGAATTTCCGACGTTCCCTCACCGATCGTCATCAATTTGGAATCCCGCAGAAACCGCTCTACATGGTACTCTTTTGTGTATCCGTATCCGCCATGAATCTGTACGGCTTCTTCGGACGCCCGGACGGCCAGTTCCGAAGCGAACAGCTTGCACATGGAAGCTTCCAGCGTGTGAGGTTTGCCCCGGTCCCTCAGCCATGCAGCGCGGTGAACCATCAGGCGGGCTGCATCCAGCCGGGTTGCCATATCTGCCAGTTTGTGTTCAATAGCCTGGAAATCTCCGATCGCTTTCCCGAACTGTTTCCGTTCTCTGGAGTATTTCAGGCTCTCTTCAAGTGCGCCTCTGGCAATCCCGACAGAGAGCGCCCCGATGCCGATCCGGCCACCGTCAAGCATACTCATCGTATCGTAAAACCCTCTGTTTCGTTCTCCGAGGAGATTTTCGTCCGGGAGTGAAACCTCTTCAAAAATTACTTCTGCTGTATCCGAGCTGTTCATCCCGAGCTTATCGATCGGTTTTCCTGCTCGAACCCCTTTTCGGTCCCGTTCTACGATAAAGGCACTGATTCCTTTTGTCCCTTTCTCTGCATCCGTTTTGGCAAGCACTACATAGATACCTGCAACGCTACCCTGTGTGATGAAGACTTTGGTGCCATTCAGTATCCATCCGTTATCCACCTTCTTTGCGGTGGTTTTCAAACCGGATGAGTCACTTCCGGACCCCGGTTCTGTGAGGCACCAGCCTCCCAGTATTTCCCCTTTGGCAAGAGGCGTCAGGAACTTCTTTTTCTGTTTCTCACTGCCGGCATGAGCGATGTGGCCGGCTGCCAGAGAAGTGTGTGAAGCGATGGTCAATGCAAGGGAAGCGTCCCAGCGGGCGATCTCTTCAATAGCGAGGCAAAAACTTACAGTATCGAATCCGGCACCGCCATACTCTTCGTCGTGATAAATTCCGAGCAGGTTTTGTTCGGCTGCCAGACGTATCAGCTTCTCCGGGAATCTCTTATTTTTATCCCGTTCCAGTACAGCAGGGGCAACATGCCGTGAGACAAATTCCCGAACTGACTCACGAATCATTCGTTGATCTTCGGAGAGTTCAAAGCTCAATTCCTCTGCTTTATCTCTGTTTTCACTGTTCATAGAGGTATGGGTTGGTTATCCGAAATTCCAGGTAACCCCTCGTCCGGATTCCGGATCGGGGAACTCCCAGGTGACCGCACCCTGGTCGCAGGCGTACATACAGGTTCCGCACTCAATACAATCTTCTACCTGGAATCGGACATTGCCCGATTCATCCAGGGTATAACAGTTGGCCGGGCAGACGTAAGTGGTGCATTTGTGGGGACAGATGGAATTACAGATCTCTGTATCGACCTGGATATGCGGTTTGATATCCGACCTGGACTGATTTCGGTAACTGATTAATCCGAGTCGTTCCGAGAGTGTCAGGTTTTTCATAACGAGCGCCCTCCTTTGATGCCAAGTTTGATGAGGTCCCACCAGGAGATATGCTCACGTACGGAGCTTCTGAACAGCTGATGAGCCTTGCCGGCCGGCCGGTTCTCTATAGTAAAGAATTTTCGCCCGAAGTCGTTCAGGAGGTTGGGAACGTTCTGAACCATCAACGGATCGTGAAGCAGGTGGACGGCATCCTGAAAGGTCCGGATGTCCTGCATGATGTAACTGGACTCGAGTGCGTCCTGATACTGTTTCATCGTTTCGAGACCGTAATCCCCGGATTTTTTTGCTTTCACAACGGTTTCGGCGGCCAGAATACCGGATCGCATCGCATAGTCCATTCCCTGTATCGCACGGCCTGCATTCATCAACAGGTGGGCTGCTTCCCCGCAGATCAGGAGCCCGGGCCTTGCCAGCTCTTTCGGGATCAGGCGGCTGTCTCCGGAGGAGACAACGTGAGCGGAGTACTCAACGATCTCTCCTCCTTCCAGCATATCTTTGAGGACCGGGTGGGTTTTGAACCGGTTGAGTATTTCATACGGCTTCATCTCTTTCACTCTCAAGTCAGCCAGCCCGAGAACCAGCCCGACGGAGATGGAGTCCCGGTTGGTATACAGAAATCCCCCTCCTTCGACTCCCTGTGTGGCGAACCCGACAAATTCGTTGGACATACCGCTCCGGCCGGAGAGTTGAAACCGCTCTTCCAGCCTTTTCCGGTCGAACCGGATCACCTCTTTGACGCCTGTCAGGATATGGTCTGCCGGTACGTAGCTCTCCTGGATTCCTACCTGCCTTGTGAGCAGGTTGTTGACCCCTTCGGCAATAATCACGCTGTCGGCGAACATCCTTTCATCTCCGGTACGGATGCCAACCGCGCGGCCCTCTTCCATGAGGATCTCCTCTACCAGAATGTTGGTTGCCAGAAAGGAGTCGTCCGGATAGTCGCTCTCTGAAATGGCCTCTTCCACTTTTCCGGCCAGCCAGCGGTCGAATTTTGAGCGGAGTACGACGACACCGGAGTAGGGGGGAGTGTCGAAATGGTTCGATTTAAAATCGAGGGAGAAAGATGATTGGTCGTCCAGGAATGTAAGACGCCGGTGGTTGACGAATCGTTCCCAGCCACCCTCTTCTTCCTCCCAGTAGTTCGGAACGAGCCGGTTGAGGTCGTGTCCCCAGAGCACCCCTCCGGAGACATTCTTTGCCCCTGTAAACTCCCCCTTTTCAATCAACAGAAACCGGATGTTGTTGCGTGCCAGCGTCATGGCTGCCGATAGCCCTGCAACCCCTGCCCCGACGATAATACAGTCAAACCGTTCGTCCATTACGCCTCTTTCAGGTTTCGGATCTCTTCAATAAAGGGTGGCAGAACCTGGTAGAGGTCACCTACGATGCCGTAATCCGCAATGTCGAAGATAGGGGCATCCGGATCCTTGTTGATGGCTACAATTACTTTGCTGTTTACCATTCCAGCTACATGCTGGATTGCACCCGAGATCCCGATGGCAATGTAGAGAAGGGGAGAGACCACCTTGCCGGTCTGCCCGATCTGGAGGCTCGGGTCGTATTCCCCGGATTCTGTCAGCGCACGGGAGGCACCGATTCCCGCATGTAGAAGATCCGCCAATTCGGAGATCAGTGTTCGCCCCTCTTCATCCTTTACCCCGCGGCCGGCCGCTACAATGATGTCGGCGTCTGTCAGATCCTTCTGCCCGGCTGCTGCCTGAATCACCTCACGAAGAGTCGGCTTCCAGGCTCTGTTCTCATGCTTGAACGGGATTTCCTCCACAACCGGGTCGGACGGAGAAACCGCCTCTTCATACGATCCCGCGCGTAGGGAGAGAAGCAGGGGGGCGCCCTCAGCCGCAACCGACGTGACTGCTTTTGAGGCCATGACCGGCCGTTTTCCCGTGACGCCCTGTTCCGTCAATTCAAATTGTGACAGGTCGGGGAGGGCCGGCGCATCACATCGGGTTGCCAGGGCTCCGAGAAGGTCTTTGGTACGTTCATTGGACGGGAAGACAATGACTCCCGGATCAATCTGTTTGAATGCCTGCAGGTATGCCTCCACAAGCGGGGCATTCAGATGCCGGCTGAAAACCGGATCATCCATCAGGTAGATGGCCTCCGGGCCATACTGCTTCAACTCTTCAACCAGTTGGCCAGGATCCGGCCCAAGCAGCAGGAGAGAAAAGTTTCGTCCATGCTGATCCGCCAGCTGGCGACAGCGGGAGAGGAGCTCCCTGGAGGCGCGGTTGATTTTGTTATCCGGACTATGGAGGGTTGCAAGAAGTCTCTTCATGGCGGGGTTGATGTGGGTCTTGAGTCGTTACCTCTTCTAACAATGTTTGCGATGTCTGCCGGTGTTCCGGAGCGTCACAACGCGTCGGAATCTGATCTGGACTTACCCGATCAGATTCTCTTTTTCAGCAAGCAGGCGAGCCACTCTGACAGCCAGCTCGCCAGGCTCTCCTTCCAGCTTTTCACCCGCTTTCCGCGCCGGTTTCTCCTCATAGGAGAGAATCCTGGTTCTGCCGGCAAGCTTGTCGGTGTCCGGAAACAGCTCAGTGAGCGGGATCTGATCTACCGGCTTCTTCTTTGACTGCATGATCCCCTTCAGGTTGGGGATACGCGGCTCATTCATATCGTTTGAACAGGTGACCAGCCCCGGAGCCGGAAGTTCCAGCACCTCTCTGCCGCTGTCTCCCTGACGGGTTACGGTCAGGTTGTCTCCGTCCGATTCGATTGCGACGGCATTGCTTGCCCAGGGGATCCCGAGGTGAGCGGCAAGCATCCCGCCGGTAAGCCCGGCGTCTGTATCCTGGGATTGTTTGCCGGTAAAGATGTATTCGATGTTTAACTCTCTGAACCAGGCGGCCAGAATTGCTGCATACGAGGAGGAGTCAAAGTCGGCGTCCAGGTCGGTTACAATGTGGGTTCCTTTTGAAGCCCCCATGGCAAGTGCTTTCCGGATCACGTCCGACGCCTTTTCACTGCCGATCAGTACGACCTCTACCTCTCCTCCGTGGGCCTCCGCCAGTACAAGTGCCTCTTCCAGCGCGGAAGCGTCGTAGGCATTGAGTACCATTCGGTCCATATCCCTGGCCAGCTCTCCTTCGGCAATCCGTATGGGAGCATTCAGATCCGGTACCTGTTTGATGCAAACGTGGATGTTCATTGCATTCTGTATTCTTACTAAATGGAGGCTTTGATAAACGAAGATATTGAGCAATCCGCCAGCCGGCGGATGCAAAGCCTTCCAAATAATATAAACAACAAGGAGAGACTTTCAGAAGATATTTCAGGGCCTGAGACTGTCGAAAACCTCACTTTTCTATCCCAGGCCGTAGTATTCGGACCTCTCTTTAAAATAGGGTTCAAACACGGTTCGCAATTGTTTGTGGCCAGGCAGTTTCAGGTCGGGGTCCTTGTCATTGATCTGCCACGCCTTCTCCTTTGCCTGTGCAAGAATCCACTGATCTTCCACAATGTCTGCGTAGCGAAAGTCAGGCAGCCCGCTCTGTTTGGTTCCCAGAAAATCCCCCGGCCCTCTCAGTTTCAGGTCTGCTTCGGCGATTTCAAAACCGTCCTGCGTCTCTACCATCTTTCTGAGCCGGAACCGGGCCGCTTTGCCGGGCTTTTCACCCGGCATCAAAATGCAGTAGCTCTCCCTGCTTCCCCGTCCGATGCGTCCCCGGAGCTGATGGAGCTGGGAAAGCCCGAACCTCTCTGCCTGTTCGATGATCATTACATTCGCATTCGGGACGTCTACTCCTACCTCGACCACGGTTGTCGAGACCAGGATCTGGATCTCACCCGCATGAAACCGCTGCATAATCTCCTCCTTCTCTTCCCGCTTCAGCCGGCCGTGAATCAGGCTGATTTCCAGGCCGGGGAAACGTTTTTTCAGCTTTTCAAACCCCATCGTGGCATCTTTCAGGTCCATCACTTCCGACTCTTCGATCAGCGGATAGATCACATACGCCTGCCCTCCCTCCGAACAGTTCTGTTCCAAAAACCGGTAGATCTCTTCCCGCTTCCGGTCTGTACGGAGGGCGGTTTTTACCGGCCTTCGGCCAGCCGGGAGCCCGGCCATCACCGAAATATCGAGGTCACTGTAGAGTGTCATAGCCAGCGAGCGGGGGATCGGGGTTGCCGACATCACCAGCAGATGCGGATTTCCGTCACGTTCAAACAGGGAAGCTCTCTGTTTTACGCCGAACCGGTGCTGTTCATCGATGACGGCCAGGCCGAGGTTGTGAAAGCGAACCGACTCCTGGATAATGGCATGTGTGCCGACTACGATCTGGCACTGTCCGCCTTCAATCGAGGTGAGCAAGTCCTGCCTGAGTTTCCGGTTCTGCCCACCCGTCAGGAGTCGAATTTCGATATCCATATCCCCCAGGAAGCTGGCGAGGGTGTGATAGTGCTGTTCGGCAAGAATCTCTGTCGGCGCCATGAATGCAGTCTGATACCCGTTGTCGATCGCCATTAACAGAGCGCCGATTGCGACAACGGTTTTCCCTGACCCGACGTCGCCCTGGATGAGCCGGTGCATCCGGGGGCCGGTAAACAGGTCCTGACGTATCTCACGAAGGGTTTGTTTCTGGCCGTCGGTAAGAGTGAACGGGAGTATTTCGTTGAAAAACCGGTGGGTATAACTGCCCGGTTCCTTCATTTCCGGGCCTTGTTTCTTCTCTACAAATCGATGCCGTATTCTGGCCATGCTCAGTTCAAAGAGGAACAGCTCCTCAAACTTGAAGCGGTCCAGGGCTGTCCCGGTCTCCTTGAGGTTTTGCGGATTGTGAATCATCTCGAATGCATCCCGCCTCTTTGGGAGGCCCAGGCTGCTGCAGATCGATTCCGGCAGAAATTCTGACGGATTACTCTCCGTCAGAATAATCCGGATCCATGAGTGGATCAGTTTATGTGTGATCTTTGCCCTGGCGAACTCCTTGTTTGCCGGATATACCGGAACGATCCGGCTCAGTTCCTCCGTGTCTCCCTCGTTCTTCAGTGTCTCTACGTCAGGATGTGCCATGGAGAATCTGTTTCCGTACCGTTTTACAGTACCAAAAAAAGCGACACGGTCTCCCGGATTCAACATCCCCTGCAGCCAGGAGATACCCCGGAACCAGACGCCGGTGAGGATCGAGTGGTTGTGTTCGATCGATACGATCAGTCTTCGCTTGCGGCCGAACCCGGCAACCTCCATTTTTTTAACGGTTCCTGTTACCGTGACCGACTCTCCGGTTCCGCTGAGTTCACTGATGGCCTGAACCCGTGTTCGGTCTATGTAACGATGCGGAAAGAGCATCAGCAGATCTTCCGGTGTGGAGATGCCTGATTTCTGCAGTGCATCGGCACGTTTTGAGCTGAGATTTGGGAGATCGGTTAGTTTCAAATTGATATAGTGATATATTACAATTAGTAAATAATAAAGAGAAGGAACCCCTCTCAATTCTCCTGAAAACGGGTGCGGTTGATTCTTCTCAAAAATTAAGAAATAAATTATGGTAATTAGTTGCAATCATTATCGAAAAATGGGTACCTTTGCAAGCTCTTGATTTCACGAACTCAAAATGGTAAATCCGTGCCAACAATACAGCAATTAATACGAAAAGGAAGAAAAAGCAAAACGAGTAAGACTACTGCTCCTGCCTTGCAGAACTGTCCGCAGAAGCGTGGCGTTTGTGTTCGGGTCTACACAACGACTCCGAAAAAGCCGAACTCGGCACTACGGAAAGTGGCCCGTGTGAGACTGACAAATGGAATTGAAGTGACTGCTTATATACCTGGTGAAGGCCATAACCTGCAGGAGCACAGTATTGTTTTGATTCGGGGTGGCCGGGTGAAAGATCTTCCGGGTGTTCGTTACCATATTGTACGGGGTACGCTGGACACGGCCGGCGTGGATGACCGAAAACAGGGACGAAGCCACTACGGTACGAAGCGGCCCAGATAGGGAATAGATGATAGGTGCCAGGCAGGTGAGGATTGAAAACGGATTATAAATCAAACCTTCTTTTGCCTTTTCACTTACAATAAACCAGGAAATTTTAGACATCAACTGATATGAGAAGGAGAAAAGCTGAAAAAAGAGATGTTCAACCGGATCCCGTTTTTGAAGATAAAATGGTTACCCGGTTTGTGAACAACCTGATGCGTGACGGTAAAAAGAATGTTGCCAGAAACATCCTCTATCAGGCATTTGAAATCATTGAAGAGAAGACTGGCGAAAGTCCGATTGATGTATTCAAAAATGCAATGAACAACGTAACACCGGTTGTGGAAGTGAGGTCAAGGCGTGTTGGCGGTGCGACCTATCAGGTGCCGGTTGAAGTGAGATCGGAACGCGGAACGGCCTTGAGTATCCGCTGGATCATCAAGGCATCCCGGTCCAGAAATGACAAGTCGATGGCTTTGCGGCTCTCCCGTGAACTGATGGACGCTGCCAATAATGAAGGAGGTGCCGTTCGGAAAAAAGATGAGACTCACCGAATGGCTGAAGCGAACAAGGCATTTGCTCATTTCAGGTTCTAAACATTTTATTAACAACGATTTATTAAAGATACAATCCAATGTCTGAAGTAACGACGAAAACTGATCCCAACATCATTGACCGTATGAAGCGTACCCGTAACATCGGGATTATGGCTCATATCGATGCGGGAAAGACGACGGTAACTGAACGGATTCTTTTTTATACGGGCCGAAGCCACCGGATGGGTGAGGTGCATGACGGTGCTGCGACGATGGACTGGATGGAGCAGGAGCAGGAGCGGGGAATTACCATTACCTCTGCCGCCACTCATTGTATGTGGAAAGACCACCGCATTAATATCATCGATACGCCGGGCCACGTTGACTTTACCGTAGAGGTAGAGCGTTCATTGAGAGTGCTGGATGGCGCGATCGGTGTTTTCTGTTCGGTAGGAGCCGTTCAACCCCAGTCTGAGACGGTCTGGCGCCAGGCCAACAAGTATAAGGTCCCCCGAATGGCATTTGTCAACAAGATGGACCGGACCGGTGCTGATTTCTATAATGTGATCAATCAGATGCGGGACAAGCTGAATGCCAACCCGATTCCGATTCAGATTCCAATCGGTGCAGAAGAGAATTTTCAGGGAGTGGTTGACCTGATCGGGATGAAAGGAATTATTTGGGATGATGAGTCACTCGGTGCGAAGTATGAGGAGGTGGATATCCCTGAGGAGCTACAAGAGAAGGCGGATGAGTATCGGAAATTGATGCTTGAGGCGATTGCCGACCATGACGACGAGTTGATGGAGAAATACCTGATGGAGGAGGAGATCAGTGAGGATGAGATCCACTCCGCGATTCGGATGGCCACTCTTGCGCGGGATATTACTCCGGTACTCTGTGGTACTGCGCTGAAGAACAAAGGGGTTCAGATTCTCCTCGACAAGGTGCTCGAGTATATGCCGAGCCCGCTGGATGTTGAGCCTGTGAACGGGCTGGACCCGAACGACCCCGAAAAGAAAATGAAGCGTGCACCGGATGTGAATGCACCATTCTCAGCACTTGCTTTCAAGATTATGTCAGACCCCTATGTGGGAAAACTGACTTTCTTCCGGGTCTATTCCGGAACACTGGAGAAGGGATCCTATATCCTGAACTCCACGACAGGCAACAAAGAGAGAGTCGGCCGTATTCTGGAGATGCACGCCAACGACAAGAAGGATATCGACATCGTGCGGGCCGGTGATATTGCGGCCGCTGTTGGTGTCAAGGAGGTTCGGACGGGTGACACGTTCTGTGATGTGGATGACCCGATTCTCCTGGAACAGATCAGCTTTCCCGAGCCGGTGATCAAACTGGCCGTGGAGCCGAAGTCGAAGGCGGATGCTGAAAAGCTGACGACCGGCCTGATTAAGCTGGCTGAAGAGGATCCTACATTCAAAGTTCAGACGGATGATGAGACCGGCCAGACAACGATTGCCGGGATGGGGGAACTCCACCTGGAGATTATTGTTGACCGTCTGAGGCGGGAATTCAAAGTTGAAGCGAATGTCGGTGCTCCGCAGGTATCCTACCGTGAAACGATCTCCAAACCGGTTGTGCACCGCGAGATCTACAAGAAGCAGACGGGTGGTCGTGGTAAATTTGCTGACATGGAGTTTGAAATTGGCCCGATTGAGCATTTCGAACAGTTTGCGGATGATGACAAGAAGGTCACGATGAGCGAAGGATTCAAATTTGTGAATGAGATCGTCGGCGGTGATATCCCGAAAGAGTATATCCCTTCCATCGAGAAAGGGTTCCGTGAGGCGATGCATGCCGGTATTCAGGCCAACTACGCAGTTCAGAATGTAGGAGTCCGGCTCTATGATGGCTCTTATCACGATGTTGATTCGGATGCATTCAGTTTTGAGCTCTGTGCCCGGCTGGCTTTCAGGAACTCAGCCAGGAAAGCGAGTCCGAAATTGCTTGAACCGATTATGAAGGTTGAGATTACCACACCCGAGGAATTTATGGGTGATGTGATCGGGGATATTAATGGCCGTCGCGGCATTATCGGTAAGATGGATAACAGCGCGGAGGGTTCTCTGGTGCGGGCGAACGTGCCGCTTTCTGAAATGTTTGGCTACTCCACTGACCTTCGGTCGTTGACTCAGGGCCGTGCCTCTTACTCCATGGAGTTTGAAGAGTATTCTGAAGTGCCGGAAAGCAAGGCAAAAGAGATTATTGAAGAACAACAGTAACACCATTGATTCAGTGAGAGAATCACAAAGAACGTAAACACGAATAAACAGGAAGACCCATGGCAAAAGAACAGTTTCAGCGAACGAAGCCTCACGTGAATGTGGGGACGATCGGACATGTTGATCACGGAAAGACGACGCTGACGGCGGCGATCACGACGGTAATGGCGAAGCATTACGGTGGGGTAGCGAAGCAGTTTGCGGATATAGACAATGCCCCTGAAGAGCGAGAGCGCGGGATCACGATTGCGACGGCGCACGTGGAGTATGAGACGGACGCTCGCCACTATGCGCATGTGGACTGTCCGGGCCATGCCGACTATGTGAAGAACATGGTGACGGGAGCGGCACAGATGGATGGAGCGATCCTGGTGGTAGCGGCGACAGACGGGCCGATGCCACAGACGCGCGAGCACATCTTGCTGGCGCGCCAGGTGGGTGTACCACAGATTGTGGTGTTTATGAACAAGGTGGACCTGGTGGATGATGAGGAGCTTCTGGAGCTGGTGGAGCTGGAGGTACGTGAGCTGCTCTCCTCCTATGAGTTTGACGGGGACGAGATTCCAGTGATCCAGGGCAGTGCGTTGAATGCGCTGAACGGAGATGCGGATGCCGAGCAGCAGATTCTTGAGTTGATGAAGGCGGTGGATGAGACGATTCCGACGCCGGAGCGGGATGTAGACAAGCCGTTTTTGATGCCGGTTGAGGATGTGTTTTCGATTACGGGCCGGGGTACGGTAGCGACGGGCCGGATCGAGCGCGGGGTTGTGAAGATCAACGACGAGATAGAGATCGTCGGGATTGTGGAGCAGCCGATGAAGAGTGTGGTAACGGGTATTGAGATGTTTCGCCGGCTGCTGGATCAGGGCCAGGCGGGTGACAATGCGGGGATACTGCTGCGTGGGATCAACAAGGAGCAGCTGGAGCGCGGGATGGTGTTGTGCAAGCCGGGCTCGATCAACCCACACAAGAAGTTTGAGTGTGAGGTGTATGTATTGAGCAAGGATGAGGGCGGGCGTCATACGCCGTTTTTCAAGGGATACCGTCCGCAGTTCTATTTCCGTACGACGGATGTAACGGGAGCGTGTGAGCTTCCTGGCGGAGTGGAGATGGTGATGCCGGGCGACAATGTGAAGCTGAATGTAGAGCTGATCCAGCCGGTGGCGATGGAAGAAGGCCTGCGGTTTGCGATCCGTGAAGGCGGCCGTACTGTAGGCGCCGGTGTGGTATCCAAGATCCTTGACTAAC
>JBBDRW010000105.1:0-1025 GCA_040905265.1 Balneolaceae bacterium
CTTGTTAACCAGATAGTACTCTTCAGTCAGGCACTGTCCGGAAACATAAAACCCGACGCTGTCCGGTCCATGTTTTTTTATGATGGAACTAAAAACTGCGGCTGCTCTCTCCATGGCATTATCCCAACTGACACGTTGAAGTGGATGGCCTTTGCTCCATTTCATTTCAGGATAAAGAAGCCGGTCCTGTTTGTTGTCAACAACGTAGTTGAGGTTCATACCCTTCGAGCATAGCATACCGCTGTTGACCGGATGATCCGGGTCTCCTTCTACCCGGATACTGCCTTTCCTGTCTTTTTCGACTATAAGGCCGCAGCCGACTCCACAGTAGGAGCAGGTAGACTTGAAGGTATTGGTTCTGCCGGCTGACATATTCAGTGGCTGTTACGATTTAAAGGTGAAATGGTCATTATTTAATTCCTGGAGCGATCTCTCCTGTTCAGAGTCCGGTTTCAACAAGCTATTTTTTGATTCTTTAAGCTGTTCCTCCAATTCCATTAATTCCAGCTCCATTTCAGGTGCACTTTTCAGGCCGTTGCTTTGAGGCTGATGAAGTGCTCCGGAAGAATGTGACGGCCGGCCGGCTGCCCCTCGCAGAGAGCGGACCATCTCTTGCTCGGCTGCAGCTTCCTCTTTGGCCGTAAAACGGACTGCAAGGGAGGAAATCGAACAGACGGCAACGATACATCCAAGTATGAAGAGAGCATCACCATATGGAAGACTCTCATACCGGAACAGAAAACCTGCACCTACAGCACCGGCATTACCACCAGCACCGACAATCCCGGAGACGACACCAATAGATTTTTTGTTTACAAAGGGAACAACAGAGTAGGTAGCACCTTCTGACATCTGAACCAGCAGACTGAAGAGAATCATAACAGCAATGGCCACCGGGAGAGCGGTCATTCTTGAAAAAAGCATTAACGCAAGTCCGGAGCCCAGCAGAACAACAAACAAAAAATGCACTCTTCCTTTTAATCCGTATTTCATTCCGAACATGTCTCCGAAATAGCCCCCCATTG
>JBBDRW010000106.1:0-1022 GCA_040905265.1 Balneolaceae bacterium
ACTCTCCGGAATCGAGAAGCTGATTCCACTTCTGAAGCGAACACTGAAGCAGAACAGGCCTGAAGAACTCCTCAACGGGCTGCGGAAGCAGCAGGCCATTTTTTTTCAGGAACTTGAACTGATTGACCTGCTCGTTGCCGGGTGCTACCGTGCCGGCAGAAACTTTTCTCTTTTCAATGCCTGGACAATGCTCTACTTCACCTGTACAATCTACTATGAGCAGCGAAGGTTACAAGGTGACGAACCGGGAGCTATTCTGTCAGCAGACTGTACACCCATTCGGGAGATGGTACAGAGAAGTTTCCGGGATCTGGATTCTCTTTGTCGACAGGGGGATCCGACAGGAAAGGAAGCCGGGCAGTTTATCCAAATGATCCGTGAACGGATCAAGCCGTGGAACAGTGCAGGTTTACTTGATCCGAAAAACAAGAATATGTACTGGCATTCTGCGGCAATACTGGACTAATCCCACTTTGGAGCAAACGTCGGGTTAACCAGCCTCATCGATTTATCCAGCTTGTCGATCTGTTCAAAATGTTCATCGGAAAGCTCAAAATCATAGATATCCAGGTTTTCAGCCAGATGATCCCCTGAGGTCGCCTTCGGGATAGCCACGACATTCTCCTGCTCAATCAGCCATCTCAGCGCAATCTGAGATGGGGTTTTGCCATACTCCTCCCCAATCCGGATCAGATCGCTGTTTTCATTAACCTTCCCTTTAGCAAGCGGGCTATACGCTGTGACAATGAAATCCTGATCATAGGAGTACTCCAGCATATCGAACTGGCCCAAAAACGGATGAAATTCGATTTGATTACAGTACAGCGGGATCCTCAGCTCCTCGACCGATTTCTCCATCAGAGACATCGGAAAATTACAGACACCGATATTAAGTGCTTTACCCTGGTCCCTTAGAACCATCATCGCCTCAAATGTCTGTTCCAGTGAGTACTGTGCATTTGGCCAGTGGATCATCAGGAGATCGACATATGGAGTTCTCAATTCTGTCAAACTCGTTTCTG
>JBBDRW010000107.1:0-33455 GCA_040905265.1 Balneolaceae bacterium
CGGCATGGGAGCCTAATCGGATCCCTTTTGCTGAGATCCCTGTTTCGATTATCAGGCTTAAAGAAGAGCCGAATCAAGACGTTGCCGTTTCGGCTGGTTATGAAGTATAACATCCGTGAATCACACACTCTTTACCGGGACAACAAATACACCGGTTTACTGAAGAAAATCCTGGAGAAGTTCAGGGACGAAGCGGCCAAACGGGGGCATGTGCCGCTGGTGCTTGTGATGCCGCAACTTCTGGACCTGGAACTGGCGGGAGAAAAGGATGCCCCCTATGAACCGTTCTACCGCGAGGTTGACCGGGAACACCTGCCTGTTTTGGACCTTACACCTGAATTCAGAAAACACTCCACTGAAAAACTTTATATTGATGACCGGTACGGCGGCCACCTCTCGGCAGAAGGAAACCGGATCGTCGCGAAGGCACTGGCTGCCAAAATCCGATCGCTTGGCGGGGCTGATACTGAATTTTAATTTGTCACTCTTTTGTTTTCCCACCGAGCAATCCACCGGCCGGAGGATGTAAAGGCTCCGATACGTAATGACCAAAAACAATGTAAACCATGCCTCAACCAAACAGTTCTTATACGATTGCCGTATCACAACGGATTGACGTCGTATCCTCCTACGGAGAGGTTCGGGATGCCCTTGACCAGAATCTGATCCGGTGGCTTTCAGGGTGCGGGTCTCTGCCGGTTCCGGTTCCGAACTCTTTGATAGAAGAGCGGCCTGGCGGAAGCATGGACAACCAGGCTCTGCTGGCCTGGCTGGGCAGATTGGAGCCGGATGCCATTGTTCTCTCGGGAGGGAATAATATCGGTGAGTACCTGCAGCGGGACGAGACAGAGAAGACTCTGTTGCGTTGGGCGGACGAGCACCGGCTGCCGGTTCTGGGAATTTGCAGGGGAATGCAGATGATGGGAGTCGCAGCCGGAGGGTCTCTGGAACCGGTTGAGGGCCATGTTCGTACCTATCATCATCTGAATAGCAAGAATCCGGACGCATGGCCGGAGCGTGTAAACAGTTACCACGATTATCGGCTATCCGCCTGCCCGCCCGGTTATCGTCTGCTTGCAACGTCAGAAGACGGTACTCTTGAAGCGATGAGGCACGAATTCCTGCCCCGGGAAGGGTGGATGTGGCATCCGGAACGGGAGAAGGAGTTCCATGAACGTGATTCGGGAAATCTGCAAAAATTGCTCAGGGAAGGCCGGCAGGCTGAAAAAGAAAAATGAATGAACCAGGCGGTTTAAATGCTCCGCCACATGATTGATGAATCAGAATCGAAATGAAAATTCGAGTTTTATGAAAGTTGTTATTCTTGCAGCCGGTGAAGGAAGCCGTCTGCGCCCGTATACATTGAAACGCCCAAAGTGCCTTGTAGAGATTGACGGAAAAAGCCTGCTCGACAGGCAGCTCGATGTATTGAAGAGTGAAGGTGTCGAAGAGATCGTATTGATTGGCGGATACCTTGCCGGGATGCTGGAAGGGAGGGGGACAAGATTTTATGAAAACCCCAGATATGATGAAACCAATATGATCTGGACGCTCTTCTGTGCTGAGGAAGAACTGGAGGGTGAACTCTTGATCGCCTATGGGGATATCGTCTACTCCAAAGATGCCCTTCGGGCACTGCTTGCATCTGAAGCGGATATCGCAGTGACCATAGACATGGAATGGGAATCTTACTGGCGGGCAAGGTTTGAAGATCCGCTTGATGACGCAGAGAGCCTGAAGATGGCACCTGACGGCCGGCTCCTGGAGATTGGGCAAAAACCGGATTCAGTTGAAGATATCCAGGGGCAATATATGGGTTTGATGAAATTCTCTGCTGAGGGGACAGAGTCATTGAAGAATTTGTTTCAGAAAGCAAAAAAGGACGGGTCACTACGGGGAAAACCGGTAGAGAATGCCTACATGACAGATCTTCTGCAAGCGCTGATCGATAGTGGAACCCGGATAGATGCGGTTCCCGTACAAGGTGGCTGGGTTGAAGTGGATACGGTCGAAGATCTGGAAAGTGAGATTACCATTGGCCGGTTGTCGGAAATCGGATAAATCATTGTGGATTGGCCGAATGGGGGCCATTCATACTACGTATCCATTTGGTAACAGAGTCGGGAGTATCTGTATGCACGTTACCATTCCTGTTGTTCATTACTCCTTAAGAGCGGCGAAATAGGTTAATCCCATACCGCCTTTACCGCGAAAGAGGAGGGAACTGTTTTTAACTATTTTCGATACGTCTTCATAGGATTTTTTCTCCAGGGCAGCGAGAATACCATCGATCTCATGCAACCATGGAATAAAGTTTCGGATCTTTGTAACATCAACACGATCCTCCTCTAAAAATGCCTCCAGAACATCAGATATAGAATCACGTACATCTGACGGATGGAGATTCTCGGCTTCCACATCATTCAGTGATCGTGCAAGTGTCCGGAACGATGAGGATCTGGAGGCACTGGCCTGGTCAAGCTCTACGAGCAGGTCATTGTCCATCGTAATCTGGGTTCCCCAGATCCATTCAGGCCGGCTCAGAAGCTCCGGGAATTTCCGCCAGTCCGTCAAGCCGGCCAGATCATCGGCAAGGACCGGGGGAGTAACCGGCGGCCAGCTTGAATAGAACCTGAGTCCGTATGTTTTGTACCAATCGAGAACATCAGAGACGGAGATAAAATCCATCTTGGGATTTACATAGGTATCGTAAATAATGGCCTTTCGTTTTCGCCCGCCATATTTTTCAGCCCGATTCAGGTGTTCGGTAAAAAGATCTTCGGCGACCCTTGTAATCTCCTCTTCATCCCGCCCGGCAAAGAAGTAGACGATAAATCTCTGTAAATTACGCTGAATACATGCCCCGATATTGCCAATTCCAAGAACATTGATTCCTCCCGGTTTCAGATGGGAGACCTGTTTGGCAAACGCTTTCTCTTTATCCGGTGTATGGTGGATAACCCCGTTTGATATCGTGATGTCAAATTTCCGATCCGATTCAAAATCAAAGAGGCTGCTGTTTACGAGATTGTACTCAGAGTCCGGGACAAAGTGATCGTAGAGTTTCTTCGCACGCTCCAGGGCCTTCTCATTCATTTCAACAAAGGTACCCCGGGCACCCCACAACAGATAGTTCAGGGACCGTTCGCCGGTACCGGAACCGAACTCAAGCAGATCTGCACCACGAAAAGCCTGTGGCAGGATCTTTAGAGAGTGGATGTAGAGGCGTTCGGCAAACTGTCTGTTTTTTTGAAACTGTTTCTCATCCAGTTCAATCGGATAGGTGGAAGGGTTCTCTTTCTGATAAACCTCAAGCACTTTTCTTTCTGTTTTGCGGCCTTCTGGATCTAGCATGTCAGTTTGTGAATTGTCGGTTGTTTAGAATCATTTAAAATCCCTCTTTTACAAGGGGTACTACCCTGGAGAGTACTTTCATGTTTTTGTCAGGCACCGGATGGCCATCTGAAAGCCACCCTGAGATAACATCCCTGTCGAGATAATCCCAGAGGCCAGAGTTCGGGGTGGATGCAAGAATTTCCCGGTATCGGGATTGGTTGGCAGAAAAGAATTCTCGTTGTACCCGTCTGGAAAATTTCTCTTTTGTACCAAACAGTTTCTCCATCCAGGGGCGAACATGTTTACGCTGAACCCTGAATTGCAGTTTATCCCACGGTTCTGCTTCCCAATGCAGATTTTTACTAAACGGTATCGGTTTGTCTTCTCCATTTGTAAATGCCCTGGAGAGTCTGTGATGCAGGCTGTTTTTCTCCGGTCTAATGAGTTCCCGCACAGGAGCAGAAAAAACAGACCGGAGGAAATTTTCATTGCCATAGGCAAAAAAGAGATCACTCAACAGGCGTGTATGGATCAGTTTATAGCTCTGATAATTTGCAAACCGTTCCAGGTAATAGTGCAGGGTTGGAAGTTTTTCAGCCGGTTTATGATCGGGCAGGAAAGGGAGATATTTATCGCTGTAGTGGCTTATCAATCCGGAACGAACTCTGTGAAGGCCGTCAGCGGTTAGAATCTCTTTCCGTATCAGGCTGTCTGCAAGAGTGTGGATTGCCTCGGTCCCGATTTGCTGAGCGGCACGTTTGAACTTTTTGATGCCGAGATGTGTATCTCCTCCATCGCCGGTGATTTTCACTTTTTTGTGGTCACTGAAAATGTCATAAATTTTCTTCGCAAACAGAGATGACGTAACATTGCTGTAACAGAGAAACGGGTAGGAGTTTTGAACAGTGAATTGGTGTGCCTCCTCCAGGGAAGGCAACCCATTTTCCGGAGTCAGTACTTCGTGCGGAAAACCGTGATCAGCAGCCACTGCTTTTGCGAGCTGGATGTCATAGGTATGGTCCGGGTAGGTATAGCTTTCGATTCTGCTGCTGTCAAGCCCCCGGAACATATTTAGCACCAGCCTGGAATCATAACCTCCCGACAACGATACGGCAACTTCATGGCGCGAAACAAGGTATCTGGCCGAATCACGCCACTCTTTCGCTGTCAGATTCACTAACTCATCATAGGAAGACTCTGGCAGAACCAGGGAAGACAACTTGTGATAAGGCTCCGTGTGTAATCCCATTTTTGGAGACCAGGTTAGACGTCCAAATTCGGGCAGGGTAAAAACCTGCTCCTCTTCCGTCGCACATCCATAAGTGCCGCTGGCTGCAACCCAGTTTGCGAGGAATTCAATATTTGGTTGAGAAGGTTTGAACAATTGGATGAAGGGGAGGTAATTGGAAACATAAACGGTTTGATCCTTCGCCTGATACCAGAAAACTTTATAACTGCCAAGACAATCCGTGATGCACTCAAATCGGGAACCAGAGAGAGTGAACAGTGCAAATTGCCCGGCGACTGCCTCAGCTATTTCAACCGGAGATTTGCCTTTTTCCCATAGATTGCCTGCTGAACGGAAATCATCTTCACCGGTTCGTTTATCTACCGGCAGGCCGCTATATGCAAACAAAGTGTCCCCACTCTTGTGGTGGTACGATTTGTTGGATCTGTCTGCCGGCGTACAGATAGCGGCATAATCTATCCCTTCAGTCGAATGACGGACGATATCATGGTACCGAAGAGAGGGGAGATTCTGGGCCAGTTGACGGATACGGTTGATGTCAGACTCTGAAAAAGGTGACGATCCGAGTCTGGTAATCCAAATATTCATATGTTACAATGGTGTAGTCATTGAAAAGTGGCCACAATGATTTAAAGAGATTTTTATCGACGCAGAGATATCCATATTCTTGCCAATTGCGGAAAATACCGGGTGAAAGATATTAATTTACTGACTGATCAAACAGAAATTGGAGGATAAATTTTAAAGAGCACGTAAGGTCTCCTCTGATTGTGTCGGCCAGTTACTCTTTGCTTGCGTAATAACCATTATATTGAGTACCTTCAATACTCAATCTTGAGTATAATACCGAATGAGCCCGCTATGAATATGGGACTCACATTAGCGAAGCTGTATCCGGGGCAGGAACAGGTGATAGGGAATAGAAAATAGGTGACAGTTCTCCTTGATCAAGAACTATCCCCTCTCACCTGTCTCCTCTCATCTGTCACCCTTCACCTAATCAATACCTGAATCGTGAATCTGAATAACAAATCCATTCTTATAACCGGCGGAACCGGTTCATTTGGCCAGGAGTTTGTAGCCAGAGTTCTTGACAAGTGGCCGGACATCGATCGGTTGGTCATCTTTTCGCGGGATGAACAGAAACAGTTCGAAATGGCCCAGCAGTATCCACATTCCGACTACCCGATGATCCGTTTTTTTATCGGGGATGTGCGGGATTACGACCGGTTAAAGCGAGCCCTGAACGGGATTGACTATGTGATCCATGCGGCGGCGATGAAACATGTGCCGATTGCCGAATACAACCCTGACGAGTGTGTAAAAACCAATATCGGCGGTGCCGAAAACCTGGTTCGTGCCAGTCTGTCCAACGGCGTGAAGAAGGTGGTTGCACTATCGACAGACAAGGCGGCGGCACCGATTAATCTGTATGGAGCCACCAAGCTGGTATCCGACAAACTCTTCATCGCTGCAAACAATATCCGTGGACGGAACCCGATCACATTTTCTGTCGTGCGGTATGGAAACGTACTCGGTTCCAATGGATCTGTCGTTCCGTTTTTCCTGAAAAAGAGAGAGGAAGGTGTGCTGCCGATTACCGACCCCAAAATGACCCGGTTTACGATTACCCTGGAGGACGGTGTCGACATGGTTCTCCACGCGCTGGAGACCGCGTGGGGCGGAGAACTGTTTGTGCCCAAGATTCCATCCTACCGGATTACAGATGTGGCAACGGCCGTCGGGCCAGACTGCCGGCAGGAAGTAATCGGTTTGCGCCCCGGCGAAAAAATCCATGAAGAGATGATCACCTCCTCCGACTCCTTCTATACGTATGACCTTGGAAAGTATTACGTGATCCTCCCATCGCAGCACAGGTGGGACCTGAACGAGTTTATCAGCCACTTCAACGCTGAAAAAGTGCCGGAAGGTTTTCGTTACAACTCTGGCGACAACAGTGAATGGGTCAGTGTGGAGGAGTTGAGGGCACTGATCCGAAAACATGTCGCACCGGATTTTAAATGATCCCCTACGGACGCCAGCATATAACGGAAGAGGATATCAAGGCTGTAGCCGATGTACTTCGGTCCGATTATCTGACGCAGGGCCCGGTAATTCCCGAATTTGAAACAGCCTTTGCCGCGTATGTCGGTTCCAAATACGCGGTAGCTGTTGCAAACGGCACTGGAGCACTGCACCTATCCGTGCTCGCTCTTGGCCTGGAGCCGGGGCAGAAGGTCATAACCACACCGATCACGTTTGCCGCCTCAGGGAATTGCGTCCGCTACTGTGGAGGGGAGGTCGTCTTTTCGGATATCGATCCGGACACCGGGCTGCTCGATCCGGACGGTGTGGAGAAATTGCTGAAGAGGCATCCGGAAGGGGCCTTTGCCGGAGTCATTCCTGTCGATTTTGCCGGCAGGGCTGTGGATCTGGAACCATTCCGAAAACTGGCGGACGACTACGGCCTCTGGATTCTGGAGGATGCCTGCCACGCCCCCGGTGGATACTTTGTAGACAACCACGGAGCTAATCAGAAGTGTGGAAACGGGACATATACAGATCTGGCCATTTTCTCTTTTCATCCGGTAAAGCATATCGCTGCCGGAGAGGGAGGGATGATCACAACCGATAGCGAAGCCCTGTATGAGAAGCTGCTGTTGCTCCGAACCCACGGTATTACGCGGGAAAGCGATCGATTTCAAAATCCGGTTTCGATGGCCGATGGATCAGCCTTTGATCGAAATAATCCGGAAACCGGTGAAAACTCTGAAACAGAGTATCCCGGCTGGTACATGGAGATGCAGGATCTGGGGTACAACTATCGACTGACCGATTTTCAGGCGGCACTCGGGCTCAGCCAGCTCTCCAGGGCAGAAGAAGGGATCAGCCGGAGGCGTGAGATCGCGGCTGTCTATGAAGAAGCGTTCGAAGGAAAAGAGTATATACGGCGGCAAACCGGTGTTGTGGATGGGCACGCCTACCACCTCTATGTGATCGAGGTGGAGAATCGACTCGGTCTCTATAATCACCTGAGGGAGAAGGGGATCCTCGCCCAGATTCACTACATCCCGCTGCACCTGATGCCCTATTACCGGCAATTTGGCTGGAAAGAGGGGGACATGCCTCAAGCGGAAGCCTACTACTCTGGCTGCATCAGCCTGCCGATGTTTCCGGCCCTTACTGAAGAGGAGCAGGAATTTGTGATCGAAAGCGTGGAGGAGTTTTACAGAGGGTAGGTGACAGGGACTAGTTTTTGATCAAGGAGAACTATCCCCGAAATCAATGATATTAATCTCTAAAATAGGATTGGGAACCGTTCAGTTCGGGATGCCATACGGGATTTCGAACCTACGGGGACAGACGTCTCCGGAAGAGGCGTGGTCGATCCTGGAGGCGGCATCAGATGCAGGAATTGACCTGTTGGATACAGCCTCGGCATATGGAACGGCAGAAAAGGTGTTGGGTGAATCCGGCCTGACAGGATTTCGGGTGGTTTCAAAATACATGCCGCCAACCGATGGCGCAGCAATCCGGGAGCAGCTTGAACAGAGCCTGGATTTGCTTTATCTGGATCGGCTGTACGGATACCTTGCCCACCGGCCGGAAACGCTTATGGAGAACCCCGGCCAATGGGAGGAGCTGTTGTCTCTTCGGGAGGAACGGCTCGTAAAAAAAATAGGATACTCCCTGAACCGGCCGGAGGAGCTTGAACAACTTCTGGAAGAAGGGTTTGTCCCGGATCTGGTGCAGATTCCCTACAACTATTTTGACCGGCGGTTTCAGCCGTGGTTTCCACTTCTGAAAAAACAGGGATGTGAAATACATGTCCGATCAGTTTTTCTGCAGGGGCTCTTTTTTATGCATCCCGAGGAATTGGGCAGCCATTTTGACCCTGTGAAGCCGATACTCCTGCGGCTCCGGAAGAACATTCCCGGCCTTGCGGCTGCCCTGCTGGGATTTGCGCTCCGGCAGCCGATGATCGACCGGGTGATTGTCGGCGTCGAAACCGTCAGCCAGCTTCAGGAACATATGGAGGCGGCTTCATCCATCGACTCCTCCAGGTCGCCGCTACCCAAATTGAGGGTGGAACTTCCGGAAGAGATCCTGATGCCTTCCCTGTGGCCGCCAGCGAAATCCGGTTCAGCGTGACCGGGATCGACACGGCAACGACTGCACCCTTCATGTTACCCTGAGAATAGTGACAAAACGACTTCAGCCATGATCTATACATTTGACCTGACGGGAAAGACGGTACTGATTACCGGCGGATACGGCTACCTGGGGAAGGCAGCCGTGGAGAGCCTTCTCTACCACGGAGCAACGGTGTATGTATTGGGCAGGGATGAAGAGAAGTTTCAGAAAGCATTCGGCCCGGACAGCCGGCCGAACGGAACCCTCATTTTTCAGACGTGTGATGTAGCTGAAACAGGGTCCATACAGAACGCCTTCCAAGCCGCGGCATCTGGTACGGGAGGTTTCGATGTGCTGATCAACAACGCGTTCTATCTGAAGGGAAGCGATCCGCTTGAAATGAGCGATGAAGAGTGGGAGACGGGAATTGACGGAACCCTGAACAGCGTTTTTCGATGCATCCGGGAGGCAATTCCCTATCTGAAAAAAAGTTCGGCTCCGCGAATTATCAACGTCTCCTCCATGTACGGATTGGCTGCCCCGGATTTCAGCGTGTATAAGGGTTTTGAAGAGATGACAAATCCGCCCCACTACGAAGCAGCCAAAGCGGGGGTCGTTCAGTTGTCCAGATATTACGCCAGCTACCTGGGAGAGACTGGGATTACGGTAAACACGGTGACTCCCGGCCCCTATCCGCCGCCCCAGGTACAAAAGAAATCGAAATTCATTGAAAATCTGAGTGAAAAAACCTGTCTGAAGCGGATCGGTAAACCGGAAGACCTGGCCGGCGCCTTTGTCTTTCTCGCCTCCAATGCAGCCGGGTACATCACCGGGCAGAATATCATCGTCGACGGAGGATGGACAACGACGTGAAGATAGGATTCATCATACAGGCACGCATGCAGTCAACCCGCCTGAAGGGGAAGGTGCTGCTCCCGCTTCCATTGAAGGGGGGGAAACCGATGCTTCAGTGGATTGTCGATCAGGCACGCAGAGCGGAGTTACAAGACGTAGAGGAGGAGCTCCAATGTGACATCATTGTGGCAACATCGGTGAACCCGGAAAATGACTTGCTCGAAGGGTACTGCAAGAACCAGAATATCCACTGCTTTCGGGGAGATGAGGAGGATGTCCTGAGCCGGTTTGTCGAGATAACCAGAGCTCATGACTTTGACGTTGTGGTCCGGCTGACCGGAGACAACCCGCTGCTCGATATTCCCGCACTGGAACAGACGGTTGAGCAACACCTCCGGGAAAAAAATGACTATACAACGACAATGGGCCTCCCGAAGGGAATGAATATCGAGTGCATATCACCGGAGGCGCTGCTGAATGCAGATACCGGTTCATTCACACCGGATGAAAAAGAGCATGTAACCCTGTTTTTGAAGAATCGTGAAGAGTATACCTGTGGTATTTGTGACCTTTCCGGAAACGGAGGATTGGAAGATCTGAGGATGACGGTCGATTACCCCTCCGATTATGCCCTGCTCTCGGTTCTGCTGGACGGATATAACCCGAACCTGCAGAGCGGCCTGGAACTGGTCAGCCAGATTTTCGGGATCTATCCGTGGCTCTTTGAAGTGAACCGGAATAACATTCAAAAACAGCAGTTCGGGAGCGCGGCGGACGAGGTTGAAGCGGCCGTTGAGCTGCTCCGGAACCTCGGGATGGACCACTCCGCCGACCTGCTCGGAAACCGTGACTCGTAACCTCTATATCCGCGCCGACGGGGGATGGGAGATCGGCCTCGGCCACCTGGTACGCATGTCTGCCCTGGCAGAGATGGTAAAAGATCAATTCACGGTTTCGTTTGTCTGCCGTGAGATCCCCGGTGAGATGGCTGAAGAGTTGAACGAACAGGGGTTCAGGCTGATCGGGATCGAAGAGGAAGAAGAGTTTCTGAACCGGTTGAAAACAAACGACCTGGTAGTTGCAGACGGGTATCATTTTGATGTTGAGTATCAGCAATCGATCCGGTCCGCAGGGGTGCCGCTTGTCTGTATTGATGATGGATGTGAAAGAAATTTTTGCGCAGACCTGATTATCAACCATACACCCGGTGTTACGGATTCGAACTACCGGACGGAGCCGTGGACACGGTTCGCACTCGGGCCGGATTATGCACTGCTTCGCCCCGCCTTTCTGAAACAGGCGATGAGGGATCGGCGGATCGACGCGGTTTCATCCGCTCTGGTCTGTTTTGGTGGATCAGACACCAAAAACCTGACGGAACAGACACTGAAAGTACTGCTCGATTTCAAAGAGGTGCAAAAAATCAGTATCATTGCCGGTTCTTCCTACAAGCATGAAGAGAGCCTGTTGGCTATGATCGATTCGGTTCAAAAGAGGGTGGTCAACTATCATCGTGCCCTGGATGAGCACCAGATGCTGGAGCAGATGTTGCAAGCGGATGTTGCCATTGTTCCTGCCAGCGGGATCCTGTTTGAAGTGATCGCCGCCGGCTGCATACCCGTCTCCGGAACCTATACGGAGAACCAGAAAGGAAACTACGAAGGGTTCAGGGAGATGGATGCAATTGTTGACGCCGGAACATTCCAGCCGGATGAACTGAAAAGAGCATTGAAGCAGATACAGACATTTACCCCCAAAAAACCAATCGACGGCAAAAGCAACCAACGAATCCAAAAACTCCTGACTCCTAAATTTTACTACGAATGACCATACTCGGTATCGCGAACGATGAGACCGCAAGCGCATGTATCATCCGGGACGGCAAGCTGATTGCCGCCGCCAGTGAAGAGCGGTTTACCCGCGTGAAGATGGATAATTCCTGGCCGGCACAATCTATTGAGTACTGCCTGGAGTTCGCGGGGACAACCCTGGAGGAACTGGATGCCGTCACCTATGGCTGGAGTGCCGGATTTGACGCTGAGCGCCATCTGCTGCCCTACTTCGACCGGATTGTCTATGAAGCAGAGCAGAACCCGGGCGGGCTTGCTGTCTTCCGGGAGAGGATCGACACAGAGATCCAGCAGGATCGGAAGAAACGGGATGAATTTTGGGAGTTTATCGAGGTCAATAACCTGCAAGAGAAAGCCTATAGCTACGACCATCACGAGAGCCACGCATGGTCTGCATACTCCTGCTCTCCCTTTGAGGAGGCGCTGGTTGTCACCTGTGACGGCCGGGGCGATTTTCTGGCGTTGAGTGTCGCCTGGATAGACAGGGACAAGATGGATGTGCTCTACCGCGCGTCCAGCGTGGACAGCCTCGGATTCTTCTACGGGCGAATCACCAGCCTGCTGGGATATACGCCACACCGCCACGAAGGGAAAGTAACCGGCCTTGCCGCACATGGCGATCCTGAGAAACTGCTGCCGCTGATGCGTGAAATGATCTATGTGAAGAGTGGAAAGATATACGGGCAGTCCGGGGAGTATTACCGGCCGTTCTACTCCAACTTTTCGGAGAAGCTGGAAGCGGTCATTGCAGAGAACAGCCGCGAAGATGTCGCCGCCGCCGCACAGGTTCACCTGGAGCAGTGCGTCACGGAACTGGTTCGCTATCATGTAGAACAGACCGGCGCGGAGTATGTCTGTATGGCGGGCGGGACATTCGCCAATGTGCGGGTGAACCAGTGTGTCTATGAAATCCCCGGTGTGAAGAATATCTACATCCACCCCCAGATGGGGGACGGCGGCCTCTCGGTAGGTGCCGCTGCCGGATATCTGTATGAACGGAATGAGCCAAAAGTCGAGGTCGAAGATATGTACCTCGGGCCGGAATACACCGATGAGGAGATCCTGGCCGAACTGAAAAATCAAAAAGAGCTGGAGTGGGAAATTCCTGACGACCGGGAAGGGAGAGCCGTGGAGGCACTGGGCGAAAACCGGGTAATCGGCTGGTTTAACGGAAGAATGGAATTTGGTCCAAGGGCACTTTGCAACCGGAGCATCATCTATCACTGTAAAGACCGAACCGTGAATGACTGGCTGAATGAACGGATGGACCGGACAGAGTTCATGCCCTTCGCGCCGGTCACCGCGGAAGAGCTCGCGCCGGAGTGCTACAAAGGGTGGAAAGGGGATCACATTGCCAGCCGATTTATGACCGTCACCTACTACTGTACGGAGAAGATGGCGGAGTCCTGCCCCGCAGCCGTTCATATCGACAATACAGCCCGGCCGCAGGTCGTGAGCAGCAGTGACAACCCGGCCATCCACAAACTGCTGATGCGGTTTTACAAAGAGACAGGCGGGCTCTCGCTAATCAATACCTCCTTCAACCGGCATGAAGAGCCGATCGTCAACCAGCCATCTGAAGCGATCGACGCCCTCCGGCGCGGGATTGTGGATGTTCTGTTCATCGGCTCGTATATGGTCGTGAAAGGTTAAACTAACTGATTATGAGTTTGAACACTATTAACGACATTAGCATTGGGAAACGGCGTATCGGGGAATCCGAACGTCCATTTATCATCGCTGAAATGAGCGCCAACCATAACCAGTCCCTGGAGCGGGCGCTGGAGATCGTGGAGGCGGCTGGGAGAGCGGGAGCGGATGCTGTGAAACTCCAGACCTACACGCCAGATACCATGACTATCGATATCGCAGGCGGCCTCTTCAGCATCGAGGACAAAGAGTCTCTCTGGACGGGGAAAACCCTGTATGAACTCTACGGAGAGGCGCAGACACCCTGGGAGTGGCACAAGCCGATCTTTGAGAAAGCAAGGAAGCTGGGCATGATGGCGTTCAGCACCCCCTTTGACAACACATCGGTCGACTTCCTCGAAGATCTGGGTGTCGAAGCGTATAAAATTGCCTCCTTCGAAAACACCGATCATCCACTCCTGAAAAAGATCGCTTCCACGGGGAAACCGGTCATCATGTCCACCGGGGCGGCAGCGCTGTCCGATCTGGACGAATCGGTCCGCGTGCTCCGGGAGAACGGCTGCGAAGATCTGGTCCTGCTCAAATGCACCAGCACCTATCCGGCCACACCGGACAATACCAACCTCGCCACGATCCCCCACATGCGGGAGATGTTCCGGTGCCATGTCGGGCTGTCCGACCATACCCTGGGAATCGGGGCGGCCGTTGCATCTGTAGCACTCGGCGCGAGGGTGATTGAGAAGCATTTTACGTTGAGCAGGGCAGACGGCGGGGTGGACAGCGCCTTCTCCATCGAACCGGATGAATTACAGAGCCTGGTCGTGGAGTCGGAGCGAGCCTTTCAGGCACTTGGAGAGGTACAGTATGGCATACAGAAAGCGGAAGAGAACAGCCTTCGCTACAAGCGGTCTGTCTATGTGGTCGAGGATATCCGGGAGGGAGACCCCTTTACGGAGAAGAACATCCGGGTGATCCGCCCCGGCGACGGCCTGCCACCCAAATACTACGAAAAACTGCTCGGCAACAGAGCCAAACAGGACCTGAAACGGGGCACCCCGTTGAGCTGGGAAATTTTATAATAGATTGACGTATCTTGTGAACCATCCTCCTATAATCAAACCAATCGAATGCTGAACATTGAATCCTTGCGGGGAGCGAAGGCCATGGTGGTGGCGGCTCATCCGGATGATGAACTGCTGGGGCCGGGCGGCGCGATGCACCGGCTGATCCTTGACTACGACGTTACCGCCCATGTGGTTATTCTGGGCGAGGGGATTACCTCCCGGGCGAACCAACGCGACCCGGAACAGTGGCAGAAGGAGTTGGAGGTGCACCGGAAGAATATGAAAGAGGCGACGGAGAAGATTGGTTACGACTCTCTGAGTTCTCACGATTTTCCGGATAACCGGTTTGATACCGTGGCACTGCTCGACATCATCAAGGTGATTGAGAAGGAAAAGGAGGAGTTTCAGCCGGATGTGATTTTTACTCATCACGGAGGAGACCTGAATATTGACCACCGCAAGACGTTTGAAGCGGTGATGACCTCCTGCCGGCCCCTGGAAGGGGAGAAAACCACGGCGATTCTCACATTTGAAACTCCCTCCTCCACCGAATGGGCAACCGAAGGGGAAACGGCTCCATTCCGCCCGAACCTGTTTATCGAAATCTCGAAAGGGGACTTGAAAGCAAAAATCGACGGCATGGAGTGCTACCACTATGAAAAGCGTGGCTGGCCGCATCCCCGCTCCCCCAAAGCACTCACCATCCGGGCCCAATACTGGGGCTCCGTGATCGGCACCGACTACGCCGAACCGTTTACCCTGATTCGGGGGATTTTTAGGGAACAGGGAATAGGTGATAGGGGATAGTACTTGATCAAGGAGTACTATTCCCTCTGACCTATCACCTATAACCTTCCCAACCAACGCCACGAAACCCAAACAAGCAACACCCCAACAAACGCAACAAACCATTTCCATGAGCAACCACGCCTATCTCGGTATTTTTGGCCCCGGGCCGAACTCATCGGCCGCACTGATCAGTGATCATGAAATCATCGCATGGGCGGAAGAGGAGCGGTTCAACCGAATCAAGACAGCACCCAACTCCTATCCGGGACAAGCGATCCGGTTTTGTCTGGAGGAGGCAGCCAAAAAAAACCTGATACTGTCTGCTGTCGCCTACGCCTGGGATTGTGACCACTATGGAGAGCTGGCAACCGAGAACCTGAAGCAGACCATTGCAGAGTACCCGAGCGACTCCGATACCATCAGCCTGCAGGCACAACAGGGGTTGAACGCGCTCTACCATCCGGACGTAGTGAAAAAGAACCTCGCCATCCTGCTGGGCAAGATGGATGTCAGCCTCGGCGAGCTGCCATTTCACTTTTTTCCGCACCACCTCTGCCACGCCGCGTCCGCCTTCTACTGTTCTGGATTTGACGAGTCTCTGGTGATCACCAATGACGGGGTAGGAGAGATTGACTCCTCCGCTCTCTACCATATCGACGGAAAGGGGAATATCGAACAGCTTGCCAGCGTGCAGCTCCCCCACACCCTGGGAGGGTTTTACGCCTCCATTACGGAATTTCTGGGCTTTCGCCCCTATATGGATGAGGGCAAGACGATGGGGCTGGCCGCCTACGGGAAGCCAAACCGGGAGATTGAAAAGGTGTTTGAAGAGATCATCCAGGTGCGGGAGGGGGAATTCAGCTATACGGTGAATCCCCGCTACAGGTATAGCGGAAGCCGGAACTTCGGGAAGAAGTTCACCGATCTGATGGTCGAAAAACTGGACCGGCCCAGAGTCTACGGGAACTCGGCGATGGAAGCACCCTATCCCGACATCGCCTATGCAGCCCAAAAAAAACTGGAGCAGGCGCTCCTGGAGCAGGTCCGGTATGCTTCCGGCCTGGGTATCTCCGACAACATCTGTTTTGCCGGCGGCAGCCATATGAACTGCAAGGCGAACGGCATGCTTGGGGAGACCGGCCTGTTCAAAAACTGGTTCTTTCAGCCCGCGGCCAGCGATAACGGGGTGCCGCTCGGCGCAGCGATGTTGGCCCGCAGAGAGTTCACGAAGAAAGAACCGTTTGTGACTCCCCTGAAACACCTCTACTACGGCCCCTCCTTTACAGATGAAGAGATTGAAACAGTCCTGAAACGGTGCAAACTCGACTACCGGAAAAGTTCCGACATAGCCAAAGAAGCTGCCGGCCTGATCGCAAAGAACAAGATCGTGGGGTGGTTTCAGGGGCGGATGGAGGTGGGTGCACGTGCACTCGGCGGCCGGTCGATCCTGGCCAACCCGCTCGATGCTAACGCCAGGGACCATGTAAACAAACATGTGAAGAACCGGGAAGCGTGGAGGCCATTCTGCCCCTCCCTGAAACTGGAAGGGTTCAAGAAGATGTTCGACACGCCGATCAAGACCTCCCCCTACATGATCATCGCCTGCAGTATTGAGAAGTCCTTCGGAAAGGTACTTCCTTCCTGCGTTCATGTGGATGGAACGGTACGGCCCCAGACGGTAGACAAGACGATCAACCCGCTCTACTGGCAGATGCTGGATGAGTTTGAGAAGATCACCGGCCACCCGATCGTGGTCAATACCTCCTTCAACGTTCAGGGTGAACCAATCGTCATGCGCCCCGAAGAGGCGGTCCGCTGCTTCTACGGATCAGGCATGGACGCCCTCGCGATCGGGTCGTATCTGGTAGTGAAAGGGGACAGGGAATAAATGAACATCTACATCCCCATTGAGGTAAAAGTCCGTGAGCTGGAGGGGAAAACCCTGCTTGCGATGGCGGCGGCAGAACGGGGGCATACGGTGATCCTGGGAAGCAAAGGGGATACACGCGGGCTGGCGAAGGACGGAACACTACCTCCGGGAATTATTCATAACAAATCCTTGTCTCCCGGTGAAGCGACACTACAGATGCTGGATGAATTTCGTCAGCACGGCCATATTGTTACATCCCAGGATGAAGAGAGTGGGTTATTGGACGAAACCTACGACACATTTGCCAGGATCCGATACTCGGAAGAATCTGTCTCAAAAGCGTCCCGTCTCTTTGCCTGGGGTGATTTTGACTCCCGGTCGCTAAAAAAAATATTCACCGGCTACTCGGATCGGATTACCCCGACCGGCTCTCCGAGAGTCGATTTTTGGCGAAAAGAATTTGCAGCCTATTACCAAACGAAGGAGCAGCCGGATACGGATCAAACCAGGCCTTATATCCTGATCGCATCCAATTTCAGCAGCCTGCTTGATGAAAACAGAATCTGGAACCGGATCGCAAGAGGCAGAGAAGCGGGGTACTTTGACCGGCATCCGGAGTGGGAAGAGCATATTTATGAAAATTCAGCCTATCAGTTGCGACTGGTCTATAAATTTATCCGAATGATACGGTCGCTCTCTGCATCCCATCCGGACGTGGATATTTTGTTACGGCCTCACCCGGTCGAATCCATAGAAGCCTGGAAAAAGATAATCGGGGAGTACCCGAATGTGATTGTCCACCGTAAAGGCGGGATCAGCCAGTGGATACGTGGTGCATCGATGTTGATCCACAACGGATGCACAAGTGCCCTTGAGGCAGCGGCAAGCGGACTTCCCAGAATTGCCTACCGTCCCTATCCATCTGAACTGGAGCGCGAAATTCCGAACCGGATCAGTTCCAATGCATATACGCTGGATGACGTGATGGACCGGGTATCCGGCCTGTTGAATGGCCGGGATCTTGCAGATAAAAAAGAGGTAGAGGCAATAACCCGGGAGATTCTGAACGACCGTCTGTCCAACCTTGAAGGAAAACTCGCCGCGGACCGGATCGTAGACGTATGGGAAGCTATTGGCGGCTCACTGGCTGGAACCCAGGCCAGCCCCTCCGAGCTGATTCAGCTCCAGAATAGCCCGAACAAGGATATCCGCAGCCGGCTCAAACAGAAACTGGTTTCCATACGGAACAGTGTAACCGGAACGAATCGTGGAAACGAGGATAAGGAACAGCTTCTTACCAGTTCTCACAAATTCCCATCGTTCACCGAAGAAGAGATGAACCACATCCACAAAAACCTTCAGCATACGCTCGGACGGTTTCAAAACATCGAGGCCCGGCGGTTTGGGGAGCGTTCCTTTGTTCTTTCCAAAGAGTAAAGCAAAACCGTATCATTGTCCGGCGTATTTATAAGATGTTGATCTCTGCCAGGGATTTGGGAGCAGAACGTGCCATTCAGGCATCCGCCTTGCTGAAACTACCCGTTTCATGGAGAAAACGGTGGATCACACCGAAGCGGGGCCGCATGGTGATCCGGGTCCCGACAGAATCGATCCAATCCTTCGTGTCGAACCGCTCCCTGGAGTACCTGTTCGAACCGGAACGTGTTCGTAAACCAAACATCCCCTCCTTCTTCTGGCCCGGAGAGTGGGACCGGGAGCGAAGGCCGATTGAACCGGACTACCGAGAGGAGAGCGTTGCCTATCGATCCGTCAGGCAGATTTTTGTTGAGGGGCTCGATTACCGGGAATCCGATGAGTATCAAAGCAAGGTATCTGAGTTACGATCCGGAAACGGATCGGTGCGCGGAGGGACCGTCGAAGAGTTGAACGAATACTTTGAAAGCCTGTTGAAACTGGCTGAAACTATCCGGGCGGACGGATACAAAAGCCAGAAAGAGCTTGGAGGCAAGCTGCATGACGAAATCGGGATCTTTATCGGGCGGGACGGAGCCCTGATCAAAGCGGAAGACAACTTCTCCGGAACCCACCGGTTCGCTATCGCCCGCATCCTGAATATTGCCACTGTTCCCGTCACCATTCTCGCTGTTCACGACCAGTGGGCAGACGAAAACCCGAATCTTCTCTGCAACCCGGCAGCACTGGAGAAAGGGATACTTTGAACGAAAAAGAGACAACGACTATCACCTCTCACCTTACATCCAGTCCCTTAAAAGTCATCGTTCTTGGTTCCGGGAACAGTGGTTCCGGGGCGGTCTACGACTACCTGGCCGGGCGCCCGGATGTCCATGCGCCGCTCAGCCAGGAGTTCCGGCTGATTCAGGACCCCGGAGGGCTGTCAGATCTCTATCATTCTATTGCCAACGGGTTTTATCTGAACCGGGCCAGCGCGGCGATCCGGGAGTTCAGGGAGTTTGCTATCCGATATGGCAGGCCCAAGAACAGCCATCCCCCCGGGCTTGACTATGAGACGGATATCCCCGGTTACAGTGAGAAGATCGAGCAGTTTGTGGAACAAATTACCGAGGTCTCTTATGCAGGGCTGCCGGGGTGTGAGCGTGCGAAATTTTCCCCGTTCCAGTCCTGGTTCTGGGACCGCAAGCGCAGGAAGGCGAAGGCCAGAGGGGAAAAGCCGACGGACGGCACCGTCTATTTGCCGATAACCAAAGAGCGGTTCCTGGAAGAGGCCGAAAATTTTCTGGATCGGCTGCTGAATCCGGCATCCGGGAGCAGTGAAACGATTCAGAACATAGCGATCAACCAGGGAGGATCTTTCTGGAGTCCCTGGAGCAGCACGCGATATTTCGGAGAGAACCGGAAAGTGATCGTCGTCTCGCGTGATCCGAGAGGGATCTACTCGTCACAGAGAGTAAAAGGATACGCCTACCCGGGTGGAGATGTACACCAGTTTTGTGACTGGTTCGATGCAGCTATGAAACACATAGACCGGGAGGAGTGGGGCCATCCGGAGGTTCTTCACGTCCGCTATGAAGAGTTTGTTACCCGGTTTGAGGAGGGGAAGGTCCAGGTTGACAGCTTTCTGGGTATCGACGAATCTGTACAATCGGTGACGGACATCGAACAGTCTGCCCGAAATGCGACGAAGTATCAGGATCGAATTTCCAACGAGGAGATCCGTGTGATTTGTGAAAGGCTAAAGGATTATTTGCAGATTGATGTTAGAGGATAACCTAACTCTCGTCATCCGCTCGGTTCATGAGCGGACGGAATCTCTGTGCAGGGATCTGCTCCTGGAACAGGGGGTGCCGGAGAGGAATATTCATGTGATTCATGAAACCCCCTTCTCCAAAGCGATGGAGGTTTCCTACCGGATCGGGCTGGATGAGGAGAGGCCGTGGACCTGGTGCCTTGATGCTGATGTCTTGCTGCACGGGAAAGCTGTAGAGGAGATGATGTCGGCTGCCGGCAGAGCTCCGGATCATGTATTCGGCCTCTCCGGAAAATTGCTGGACAAGCTGTTTGGCGGATGGAGGGCTGTCGGGAACCATCTCTTCCGAACCTCCTCCCTGGAGCAGATGATCTCGCATATAGCAGAGTACGAAACAGAAGGAATCCGGCCGGAGTCGGATGCGAAAAGCAAACTGGAAGCCAACGGGCTGGAGTGGCAAAAAATCAACCTGCCAATTGGCCTGCACGACTACGAACAGCACTATACCGATATTGCCCGGAAATCGTATGTTCATGCCCGGAAACATGTAATCCACCTGGATGAACTGGCAGAGCGGTGGATCCGCAATTCAGCCGCCGATGCGGATTACAAGGCGGCACTGATCGGCCTCTCCAGAGGGTTGGCTGATTTCGGTAAGATAAAAATCGACGTTGAAAAGTATGAAGATCTGAGAAAAGAGGTGATCCAAACGCTTGGCGAGAAAGGAACTGAACCTTCCGATTTTCAGGTCGGTTCCTGCAGCGATGTTCAGGCTGTGATCTCGTCAGAAACGAAGGACACCGGCCCGGCGCCCGTTTTCCAGGGGAAACATGAGAAGATTTACAAAGAGGCATTCAACAGCCGTGGATACAGGGACCTATTCGGAGATCTGAAAAAGAGGATTAAAAAAGAGTTGAAAGAGTGGCTCAGAGGGAGGAAATGAGCGTGATAAAACGATCCATATTCTCCTCCAGCCCGTGTGAGACGCGTGCGTACTTCCTGGCGCTCTCTCCGGCATACAGCCGGCGTTCCCGATCCTGTATAAAACCGGAGACATGCTCCTGAAGGTTCCTGTACTCTCCACCGGCAGAAGCGCCGATGTTTTCCCGTTCAATAATGCCGTCGGGGTCAAAATGGAGCGTAACAGTGGGAGTATTCCGAAGCCAGGACTGGATATAGGTATTCGGGAACCCCTCTTCCATCCTGCTGGTATTGACAAAGAGCGAGGCCCGGCCCATCAGGTCGTTACTCCGCTCAAACGGTACATCACGGATCCAGGAGAAGTGTTCCAGATCTCTCTCTGCCTGTTCCAGTATCGGTTCGAACTCCCGGTCGGCCAGGCGGCCGGCCAGAACAAACCGGCAGTCGAGGTGGCGGAGGTCCCGGGCAAGCTGAAGAAACAGGCCCGGCTGTTTCCACCGTTTCACACTGGCCAGCCAGAGGACAACCGGCGGTGAATCTTTTTGAAAACTGTCTGGCGGAGGAATCGGATGCAGATTTGTGAAAACAGAACTTCGGATTCCAAGATTCTTCAGAAAGAGTTTTTTCTGTGTCTCCGTTTGAGAAAGTACCAGAGAAGCATTCCGGATACCCTGCAGGGTCCGGTGGTCCAGCCGGTAATCGGAACTCAGATTTCGGATATTTTTCCAGTGGGCGTACCAGCTTCCTGATCTGCGAAAGAGAAACTTTCGTCTCCTGCAATCCAGGTCCATGGAGGCAGCGTAGATGAACGGCTTTCCGGAACGAACCGAAAACTCTCCGGTGAACCAGGTCCAGAGTTTTCGGCCGCGCTGATAATAGATGTCGGCGTCTATCTCTGTTAACAGCCGGGTAAAGGAAGCGAGGTCCTTCTTTGGGTCCCCGGTTTCTGAAAATGGATGGAATTTAATGCCGGAATCAGTTTCCTCTGCATCGGGTATTTGATCAGGCCGGGTTACATACATTACCTTCAGGCCGCGCCTCAGCGCCTCTTCCGCCAGAAGGCGGATCTGAACTTCAGCCCCGCCGATGGTTTTCCAGGCGGTGCTTGGATTGATGAAACAGATGGAAGAGACGGTTGAATTCATTGGATGAACATAGCCAGATTCAGAGTGATTGGAAAGCGGAAGAGATGAAATCTTATATTCCTGTGAAGCAATTCAGCCGGGTCAGGTCGGCGGGAAAGCCGTCAGGTGGGTTGATTGCACAGGGGAAGAGTAAAACGGGCATGACTATAGATCAAATGATACAGAACATTCAAAACTGCACTTGAAATCATTTCTGAGACATATCTTGCGGAAAGCCGGGATTGAGATCCGTTTGGTAAAAAAGGACGCACGGAGCCGGGTCGCATCGCTGGCAAAAGCGGGACGAGGCGAGGATGAACGGCTGGTACAGCATCTGACTGATGGCGAGAATGCAACCTTTTTCGGCTACCATGACAAAACTCCGTTCAGCGGCGACGGCAGCAAGATCCTGGCCTGTTCCGTTGCAGCGGTTGACACCGACCCGGGAGCCGAGTGCAGCCGAATGGAGATCGGGTACTTTAAGAAGGGAGACAGCGGCACATTTCAACCAGACTTTCAGCGGTTGACTCATACAGATAGCTGGTGTTGGCAACAAGGGTGCATGCTTCAATGGAATCCGGTGAAGCCTGACAGGGAGATCCTGTTTAACCGATCCGGGAATCATTATCACGGTTCGGTGGTTTTTGACGTTGAAAAGAGAACAGTGGTCAATGAGTTTGATACCCCTATCTACTCCCTCGACCCGAAGGGGCGATATGCCGCTTCACTCAATTTCAGCCGGTTGGGAAGATTACGGCCGGGATACGGATATTCGATTGTTCCCGACCCGACCAGGGGCGTTCCGGCTCCGTCCGAAGACGGAGTTATTCTTCTGGATCTGCAAAACGGTGAAACGTCCCTGCTTGTGAGCCTGGAAGAGCTTGCGGATTATACAGACCGGCAGTCGGAGCACTACATCAATCACATTACATTCTCTCCGTCCGGAGACCGAATTGTTTTTTTTCATATTTATGATGACCGGTCAGGGCAGCGTGTAATCCGTATGTACCTATTCGATATCCCCACGTCCACACTGCAACTGCTCGAAGCAACCCGCCGGGTCTCCCACTACTGCTGGCGAAACGATAAACAGCTTTTCACCACCGAATCGGGGCCAACTGGCGGCAACTGCCTTTACTATCTGTATGACCTGGAAACGAAGAGCAAGAAGGAGATCCCACTCCCCAACATCGGGGATCTCCACCCGATGTTCCATCCAGCCGACCCGAATATCCTCGTGGCGGACTCCAAACCGGACCGGCAGGGGAATCAGCACCTGTTTTTGTTTGATATCGAAAGCGGTGGACAGGGGATAGGTGATAGGGTACAGGTGATAGGGAATAGTGTGGCTGGGAAGGAAGTGGGTGGAGATGGATTGGTTACCCATATCGGGACATTCTATAGCCCGGACGCATACAGAGGCTCGGTCCGGTGTGACCTTCACCCACGATGGGACCGGGAAGGAAGGTATGTGGTCGTCGATACGGCAGAAGGCGGGCGAAGAAAGATGGCAGTGGTGGAGGTGAAAGGGATATGAACAAAGCCAATACAGATCGAATTGAGCAAGCTACCGTCATCATCCGGGCGGCGGGGGAGCGTACGGAAGCGCTCTGCAGGGAACTGATTCTTGGCCAGGGAGTTCCGGAAGAGCATCTGTTCCTTATTCGGGAAGCTCCGTTTTCGAAAGCGATGCGAACGGCCTTTGAAATTGGTATCCGGCAAAACCTCCCCTGGACCTACTGTGTGGACGCAGATGTGCTGCTCCGGCCGGGTGCGGTAGAGACGATGGTAGGCTATGCGGAAAAGCAGCCGGAAAACGTCTGTGAAATCCAGGGATATATTATGGACAAATTTTTCGGCGGTGCGCGGATAGGGGGAGTTCACCTCTACCGTACCTCTCTGCTCCCGGAGGCGATCCAATCAATCCCGGAAGAGGGGGTGAACATCCGGCCGGAGCGGCACACCCTGGGTGAAATGAAAAAGAAAGGGTACCCCTGGAAGACGGTTCCCTACATCGTCGGGACCCATGACGATGAGCAGTACAACGCAGATATTTACCGAAAAGCGTTTGTTCAGGCGGTAAAGCATACCTACCGTGCGGAGCTTTTTATCACCCTGTGGCGGGAGCGGGCAAAGGAGGACCAGGATTTCCGGGTCGCCTTGCAGGGATTTTCCGACAGCATACGGACGGATGCCGATGTCTACATCGACCGGACCCAGGGATTGTACAAGGAGATGTTTGAGGCGGCCGGATTTGAGGAGAAAGGAGAACTGGAGCCGGGCCATTACACCGTGGAAAAGATCGAAGAGCAGATCCGGAACTGGGAGTACACGGAGATCTACCGTAAATACTTCCCGACACGGGACGGGCTGGACGGACAGATCGCTGGTATGAAAAGCCGCTTCCGCAGAAGTTTGAAACAGCATGGTATATGGAAAACCGTACGGCTGGCGGCCGGGGCGGTTTTGTCTGGCATAGGGAAGAAAATTCAATAGATGAGTGTCTCGAATGTATGGTACGATGCCCACATGCCAGGAATCTATACCGGTTTTTCTGGATCAAGTATCGGATACCCGAAATAGTTCATGGCGTCTGAAGCTTCCCGGTTGAAATCCCGGATCATATCCGGCTGCAAACGGGAGGCTTGTGTCCGGTTGATATCCGGGTCAAGGATGTTGCCAATCGTTGATCTGTCAAACCAATATTTCCGGTTTTCATCTCCATAGCGGGTGTAATGAGAATCACTTACATCCAATGTTTTTTTCGATTTCAAACGAAGTTTATCCAACTGATGAGGAGTCGTATTAGTGAACCGGAAGAGTTCCTCCGAAATCCCGAATGGATCTTCCAGGGCATTTTCAAAGCGGATTAATTTAATACGAACCAAAGATTCTGTCACGGATTTCATCTTCATGGCAATCCGGTTGTAAAGTTCCCCGGCTTCCGCAGCCGTTTTACCCCGGCGAATATGCCCATCGGCAATGGCATATCCGTTTCGTGCAAGCAGTAAGATAGAGATACCGGGGTAGATGTTTTGAAGCAGGCCGGTATGGTCGATATCGTTATCGACCGATTTCAGGCAGAGGGTTGAATGAGCAATCTGTTTTCTGTTGTAGAAGACCCCTTCCGAGATGTACCTGTTATCCGGGTGGTTCCGGTTTCTGAGTTTATATCGGTAGAGTTGAACATCCACAATTCGTCGGCCGATCCAGGTATAGAGAAGCCCGGCACGATTTAGAAGCGAAACAATCCGGCTGAAACGAATCGGGTCTCTTTTGTGAAGGATCGTTCCGGTTTCATAGATGGGGGAACAGATTTTCGGATGGGACTGAAGAAGGTTCCAGACGATGTTGGTTCCGCCCCGGCTGAATCCACAGAGTAATATGACTTTCTTGTTAAGCAAGTCAGTGAGTAAGTTTTTCAAAGGTTTTTAATAAAAGGTAGTATAAGAAAATTACTTATTTCTACGAATCGTTCGGTATGGAACTTGATGTTGTTACATATCACAGGAGGCTTTGCAAAACCGTTTTTTTGCTCAATATCTTCGTTATCGGGATTTTAAAATCCTCACATATGCTCAATATGCTGCGGTTTTAAAATCCCTCTGGCCTCGATCTTGACCAAAAATCCTGGCTTTTCAAAGCCTCCTCAAACAAGGTTTTTACTTCACAATGAGAAAAACCGTACATAACAGTGTCCATGAAATTACCTTTGTCCTGGGAGGGCTGTCGGGTGGGGGAGCGGAACGGGTCGCTGTTCATTTGATCCATGAATGGATACGCAGGGGGAGAAAGGTGAACCTTATTACAATGGGAGGGGAAGAGGAGGACCACTACCCTCTGCCGGGGAATGTGCACCGGGTGGTAATCGGCCGTGAATCGGCATCAGGGAACAAATGGGCAGGGCTGCTTCGTAATGTCAGGCAGGTATACAGGCTTCGGAAAACGGTGCAATGTTTTCCCTCTTCACCCATCGTCCTCTCGTTTCTTACCAGGATCAATGTGATAACCATCCTGGCTTGTATCGGGACCGGGAAGAAGATTGTTGTTTCAGAACGAAGTGATACGGCTCTACAGAATCATGGCTGGCCCTGGCACTGGCTGAGAGAGAAATTCTATCGGAGGGCAGATGTTGTGACAGCTAACTCAATCCCCGGCCTTGACGGAATGAGGGCGTATGTTTCCGGGGGTAAATTAAAACGGGTACCAAACCCCGTTTTTTTACCGGAGCGGCGTGCTTCCCCGGGCCGTTCAACCAGAATCCTGCATGTCGGGAGGCTGGCACCAGTTAAACAGCAGGGACTCCTGATAGAGGCTTTTGGACGGCTCAAAGAGACCCATCCGGAGTGGTCACTGGATATTCTGGGAGATGGTGAAGAACGTGAAGCCCTCGAGAGGGAAATCGGGCACAGAAATCTGAAGGGCCGGGTTCTATTGCACGGACATGTTGACGACCCTTCGGACTATTACCATCGGGCGGCACTCTTTGTTCTGGCTTCAAGGTATGAAGGGAGCCCCAACGCACTACTGGAAGCGATGGCACACGGAGTTCCGGCAGTCGTGCCGGATAACCTTCCCGGCGCACTTGAATTTGTGACAGACGGAGAGACCGGGCTCGTTTACAAACATGGGGATGTGAAAGATCTGGCAGAGAAAATGGCAAGTTGTATGGATAACCAGCTACTGCGAACAAATCTAGGAGCGGCAGCACGGGAATCCGTGAAAGAGTATACCATTGATACGATCGCCGATGTCTGGGATGAAATCTTTTCAACCGATGCTTAGGATTCTTCTTTTCTCTCCAAAGGGGGCCGGCACACACTATTTTGGCCCCGGTATGAGTGCATACAATATGTACCGACGGCTGGACCCGAAGGTTGCAAGGGTGAGCCTTGTGCACGGCTATCCGGATCAGGAAGAGTCAGATCTGTTTGAACATCAATATTACATTTCAGACCTGACATCCAATGGGCCGCGTTCAATGGCGGATTTTCTATGGAATGCAAAGAAGTGGATCCGTAAACATGCTGGTCAATTTGACGTTGTACACTGCCTGACAGCTTTTCATACGTCCTTTCTGTTCGCTCTCTGGTGTGAAAAGGTGGGAGTACCTGCCTTCATAAAAATCGCTGAGTCAAAACATACCGGATTCACAGAGAGTTCGACTGTGTCGAATCTGCTGGGTTTAAAGAAATTCAGGATACGAAATGCCAATCGCATTACAGGATATATCTCGATCAGCAGTGCAATCCGGGAAAAACTGATCGAAGCAGGAATAGACGAGCATCGAATTGTTGACATCCCAAATGGAGTGGATACAGAACGGTTCCATCCTGCCGGAATTGAAGAGAAAAGGCAAGCTCGAAACGATTTGGGACTAAAGGATACATTTACCGTCATTTTTACGGGAGCATTTAACAAACGGAAAAATCCGTTTCTTGTACTGCAAGCATTCGCTGATCTCCCTGATTGTAGCGATTATCAATTGCTACTAATCGGTCCGGACAGAGATGACGGTGAAGAGAGAGCGAAAATCTCTGGTTTTATCAATGAAAAAAAACTTAGCCACGTTCATGTCCTTCCATTTGTACATGATATTGAGACCTGCTATCGCGCATCAGATCTGTTTGTCCTCCCGTCAAGAGAGGAAGGGCTATCCAATTCCCTGTTAGAGGCGCAGTCTTGCGGGCTGCCCGCGATTGTAACGCCTGTTTCAGGTGCAGAAGATCTGATAGAAGAGGGGGTGAATGGATCATTTATAGACTATACATCAGAACATATTACACGAGCGATGAATCGGTTCATCAGGGATCGTGAATTACATACACGTGCCTCCAGCATGGCCAGAAATCAGATTCTGGAACAGTATGATTCAAGGATTATCCTCAAAAAGCATATGGAAATGTTTCAGGGATCCATTTCCGGCAAGAGTTGAGCGAAGTATCCTGATTCTAACCAAAACGAAATTGGATTGGAAAGGAACTATCCATAATTTTCAGGTCTTGAAAAAACGGAGTTATGAACCCTATCCAGCTGCCTGATATTAAGCTTTCCATCGGTTCCTTTGACCTTAATGTCAAAGAGAATTTTGCCCTGTTTGTTGTAAAACCGCTATTCCTGCTCTTTCTCTACTATTCGATGTTCAGCCGGTACAGTGGGTTCTTCGGATTGACAGGGGGTATGACTGCAGCATTGATCTCCGGAGTGCTTTTTGTTCTGGCAGCAGGTCACCTCCTGTTTCTGAGTGACCGGATCGAGATCTCCAGGCTGGCCCTCTTTATAACGGTGTTTTTCATTTTGGTTGCACTGACGCCACTGGCTTCATCCTATGTATTCGATGGCCGCCCGGCGGTGGCTCTACGCTACTCGATTGAGGTGGCTATTGCATTTTTTATCTTTTTTTCCTTTTACTATTTTCTTAAGTCAGGAATTATTACTCCCAAATTTCTGATTTATGCGTTTGCCTACCTCGGATTACTATCTGCTCTTCAACTTATTACCACCATTATCGGAGAGGTCCGAATCGGACGGCTGCGTGGATTAGGAGCATTAAACTACATTGCCAATTCATTTGCGGTGAGTGGAATGGCGTGGATCATAATTATCTACAAGGATTATGTGTACGAGACGGTAAATCGGTGGAGAGTGGCAGGGAAGTTCATTTGCTTCACCCTGATATTCATAGTCATGCTATTCACAGGTACCCGGGGGGCAACCGTTGCGTTTCTGGTCGGGATCTTCTTTTTGCAAGTTCTGGGTATGCAGAGTAAGAGATTCACAAAGTATTCGCTCATGGGTACCCTTGGGTTAGCACTGGCACTATTGATTATTGCTCTGAATATAGATATAAGTATCATCTGGAATCGTTATTCCTATGAAGATCTCTCTTATATGGTAGATAAAAGGTTGGGAATCTATTTAGATTCGGTTATAGATCTTTCGTTTGTTGAATTTCTGTTTGGCCGGCCGGATCTGTACACGTTTGAAGATGGTCTGCTTTCTGACACCCGATATATCAATACCCATAATGTATTTCTGAGCCTGGTTCGCTATAACGGCCTTATTCCGTTTTTCCTCTTCTCACTTCTTTTATTGATTATTTTGCTGAAATATGGCGCTCTCTATTTTGCTCATAGAAATGACGACTATTTCAGACTTACCGAATCAACTATTATTGTGTTTTTTGTAGTTGTAATGATTCTTGCATTGATAAGCGGGGGCCGCTCAACAAGGTTATTCAGCATGTATATTATGATCGCGTATGCGGTTGGCTACCTGGAATTGGTGGGTCGTGTCGGTTCGATGAAAGAGTATAAGAAAATGATTATGTGAAAAATTATGATCCTGTTGAGCAGCCTTGAACATAGATTGATAAATCCGCTTCACTCTTGAGAGTAGCTTATCTTGTAACAAGATCCGATACCATCGGGGGGTCTCATGTTCATGTACGGGACCTGGCTCTTGCCTTGAAAAGGCAGGGAGATGAAGCAGCCCTGTTTATGGGTGGATCCGGCCCTTTGATAGAGCAGTTTCGGAACCTGGGGTTGCAGGTCAGGGTAATTCCGGCGCTTCAGCGAGCCATCTCTCCCGTTAAGGATCTGAAGGCATATGGCCAGCTAAAGGAGGCCCTTTTGGAATTTAAGCCGGACCTTGTCTCCACTCACTCCTCCAAGGCGGGTTTCCTGGGGCGATTGGCTGCCAGGAAGCTTGGAATACCTGTTCTGTTTACAGCTCACGGGTGGCCCTTTTCGGAGGGGAGACGCCAAATGGAGAGAAATCTGTATCGCACTCTTGAAAAATGGATCAGTCAATATACAGACCGAATTATTACGGTATCAGAGTACGATAAACATCTGGCAAAGAGAGCATTTGCACTGGATGATGGCCGAATTTTAACGATACATAACGGGATGGTTGATATACAACAATCATTGCGTGCAAATACCAAGGGTTCCGGCTCTGTCAACATTGTAATGGTTGCCCGCCTGGACCGCCAAAAGAATCATGTCGGGCTGCTGAATGCAACCAAAGAGATAGAGCAGGTCCATCTGCATTTTGTGGGTGACGGGCCGTTGATGGACGAGGTTTCCGGCTATGTGGATGAGCTTGGGATGGCTGCCAACGTTACATTTTGGGGAAGGATCAACCACGTGGAAGAGGTGCTTGCGGAATCTCAGATATTTGTCTTGTTCTCCAACTGGGAGGGGTTTCCAAGATCCACGCTGGAGGCGATGAGAGCCGGTTTGCCTGTTATCGTTTCTAACACCGGCGGAGCTGCAGAGGCAGTTTTGGATGGGGTTACTGGCTATGTGGTTCCCCAGGGGGACGTATCCGAATTAAAGAACCGGATCACAAAGCTTGTTGAAAATCCGGAACTTCGGAGTCAGATGGGGAATGCCGGCAGGAAGAGATATGAAGAAGAGTTTACCTTTACCCAGATGTTTGACAGGACGTACCGGGTTTACAAGGAATTGATTGAGCCAACCTGAATCCATGAACCAGCAAGCGCTACCCGTACTTATTACCGGCATTCAAGGTTTTGTAGGAGGGAACCTGAACCGATACCTTAGTCAAGCGGAAGGGTATACCATCACAGGAACTACAAGGAATCCGCAACCGGAAAAGAGACACATTTCAGGAGGAACGCTTCTTCAATCCAACCGGCAGATCCTGAAATCCAATACTACCTTCAAGGCTTATATTCATCTTGCCGGGAAGGTCTATGACATTGAGGAGAGATCCGCTTCTGAAGAATATTTCACCGCAAACTTTGATCTCACAAAGAAGTACTTCAAGCGATTCATTGAAGATGAACAGGCGGAGAAGTTTATCTTTCTGAGCACCATTCATGTTCTGGCAGAGAATCCGGACCGGGAACTGGACGAAGAGTATACGCCGGTTCCGGTTACCCCCTATGGAGAGTCCAAGCTGTTGGCAGAGGAGTATCTTATGAAACACTGCCCGCCGCACAAAAAAGTCTATATATTACGGCCGAGCATGATTCACGGGCCGGGGAACAAGGGGAGCCTGAATATGTTGTATGGATTGGTGCGAAGCGGGTTGCCCTATCCGATCGGTGCTGTGAATAACAAACGCTCCTTTGTTTCAATTGAAAATCTTTGCTTTGTGATCAAAGAGATACTTGAGAACGACGTTGAAGCGGGCCTCTATCATGTCGCTGACGATGAGCCGACGCATACCCATGATCTTGTGAGAATGATCGCAGAATCTTTGGGGAAAAAACCACGAATCTGGCCGGTTCCACTCTCCCTTGTAAAACTGACAGCAAAAATTGGAAACAGGACCCCTATCCCGCTGAATGACCATCGACTGGGGAAGCTCACCGGAGATTTTATCGTTTCCAACCGGAAGGTGAAGAGAGCGATAGGAAAACCTCTGCCGGTTACATCTCGGGAAGGGCTGCAACGGACCATCGACTCATTTAAACAGTCCCCATAACGTCGTGTCTCAAAAACCAAGAGTAAGTGTTGTGATACCGGTATACAATACCGAAGGCCGTATTTCGGATTGTATCGAGAGCGTATTGAAGCAGACGGAATCAAACCTGGAAATTTTTCTTGTCAACGACGGCTCTACCGATCGCAGTGGTGAGATCTGCGACCAGTATGCCACTCGTGACCCAAGAGTTCATGTAATCCATCAGGAGAACAGAGGTGCGGGAGAGGCGAGAAACAGGGGGCTCAGGGAGTCAACAGGAGAGTATCTCTACTTTCTTGATTCTGACGATCGTATCAAAGAGACCCTGTTGGAAGATAATTGTGATCTTGCAGACGAGTCTGGCAGTGATATTGTGATCTTTGGATATACCAAAACGGAGATCTCTGCTTCGGGGAAAAAACAGGTTTATACACCGAAACTGACATCGGATCATTTTAAGACAGTAGAAGGGATTACCCGGAACCTGGCTGATCTGCTGGATGCCGGGGCTACATTTGCAGCCTGGAACAAACTTTTTCGGGCAGAGATGATAAAAATGAACAGAGTGACATTCCCCTCATTCCAACGGAATCAGGATATGGTTTTTACCCTGGAGGCATTGAAGCAGGCAACCTCCATCACTGTTAATCGTGAGGTTTACTATATCCACGAATATTCACTGGAAGAGTTTAAATACGATGAGCAGTTGATCGAAAATCATCTCTATGTATTTGACCTGTTTTATCATCTTTATCCCGGTTGGATGAGCATCCGGAAAAACCGGGAGTATGCATTAAAACTGTTTGTACTTACGTTTTTTCATTCAGTACCCTTCTATATTGCAAAACAGGCTTCTGAGCCACTTTCGAAACTGCGGGATTTATTTCATCATAAACAGTTTCGTACCTATATGGATTTACTGAAAGAGTTTGAAGCCGGGAATCTGGCAATTCAGAGTGGATTTTTGATACTGAAAATGAGAAGCCCTGTGATCTTGTATGTCGTTACTCAGATCAAAGAAACGTTGTCGGGAATTATTGGAAAACACAGGTTCAGATCCCTCTTTAACCAGTGAGGAGAGACGAGGTCAGCCCGGTTTTTTCGTCCCAACGGCACACCAATAGGGTACACCGGGGCTGAACGTGATATTCTCAAGGCCTGCACGCTTCATCATGTCTGTAATCTGTTCTCTCGAGAAGCGTTGTTCCAGTTTTGTGCCAAAACGGTCCAGGGCGTCTGTACGCATTCGATAAAAAGACATGTTCCGATAGGCACTCAATGGAATGTGTTCAACATTGATGTTGAACGTTTCAAGAAGTTTGGAGAATCGTGCAAATGGATAGTAGACAAATAGCGCGAAACATTGGCTAAGCAGATATTTTAGCTTGAACGGGAGTCTGGAGATGAATTTGCGTATCAGGTCGGAAATTTTCCAGATGCTTTTGAACCAGAATGGCTTGTTATCAAAATTATAATAAATGTAAAGCAGGAATGGAGCGCCCGGTTTCAATTTTTTGACACAATCGGTCAGCCCTTTTTCCGTATCCGGTATATGGTGAAGTACTCCAAGGGAGTACCCAAAGTCCATGGAGTCATTGTCGAATGGCATCTCGTCAATACTGACCTTATGGAAGCTGCAGTTTTGAAGGTGGTGAAGATTTCTCCTGGCAATCTCGATGGCATTCGAAGGCTCAATGCAATACAGATGTTTTACCCTTGGAGCAACCAGAAGGGACCATCGTCCTGATCCGCACCCGGCATCAAAGCCGACAGGGTCGGGTGGTAAATTCTCCCATGGAAAGATATCAAAATAGGTTTCGAACTCTATTAAACGTTCCGACTCCGGTTTTTGGCTTTGATCAAACGTTTCCCATTCCCGGCCAAAATCATCGATGACGTTTTGATCTTTGTTTTGATTCATCAACAGACAGTAAAAATTTCAAAGTTTGTGTTCACCCCGTTGTGTTTTCCAGAGTTTTCTAAAGATA